>DASWVO010000169.1:0-59106 GCA_036406235.1 Opitutaceae bacterium | reverse complement strand
CTGCGTATCCCACACGTAGCCCTGCGTCCCGAGAAAGTCATCCGCCGCCGCCCCACTCGCGAGCGCCGCGAGCCATTCGATCAACTCGTAGAAGGCGCTGAACGCCAGGCACACGCTCGTCACCAGAAACCCGAGCCAGCGGCTCGACCGGCCGTCGCCCCGATCGCGCAGGGGCGACGTACGCAACAGGATTTCGCGCGCGAGGATGGCGGGCACGAAGCCCTGCACGAAATGCCCGAGCTTGTCGTAGTCGTTGCGCGCGCCGCCGGTGAGGTCGCGCACCCAGTCGAAGAGCGGCACGCGCGCGTAGGTGTAGTGCGCGCCCACGAGCAACACCACGCAGTGCAGCCACACGAGGACGAGGAGCAGCGTCGTCAGCGGAAAGCCTCGCTGCCGCGCGAGGATCACCGGCACCCCGATCGCGACCGGCGCGGCCTCGAGCCACCAGGTAAAGCGATCATGCGGTGCGATCCACGACCACGCGATGACAGGAGCAAGCAACGCGAGAAAAACGAGGAGACGACGATCCATGAAGGCACTGGGTTCAAAAAAGGGGGACGCGGGTGACGAGTTCACAGACGGTTACGGACCTCGTGCACCGCGCTACGGGGGGCGGCCGGAAAAGGGCATAGCATTCTCAGGTTCGCACGGCGAGGTACCCTGCGATCCATACCCGCAACGCCGGCTCGAGCGACGCGCTGTGTCGTTGAAACACGGCCTCGATTTCCGTCCACGGCACGCGAGCCTGCCCCTCCTCTCCGGCGTGTCAAAGCTCGCGAAGTCCGACTCGCTAAACGCCCTGCCCGACTCATTGCGATTACAGACCCGGTAAACGCGTTGACGGACTCCGTAAACGCTCGGGCAAACCCCGCAAACGCGTTTGCGAACCTGCCCGGCGCGTTTGCGAAGCTTGCAAACGCGTTTGCAGACTTGCCCGGCGCTCCGGGCAAGCTGTCCGGCGCTCCGGGAAGCTTGTCCGGTGCGTTTGCATCGTCTCCCGGCGCGCCGGGAAGGTTGTCCGACGCGTTGGCAAAGCCTCCCTGCGCTCAGGGAAAGCGCAAAAACGCGTTTGCATGCTTGTCCGGCGCGCCGGCTCGCCAGACCGGCACCCTACTTCACGGCGCCAAAGACCAGCGAACCGTTGGTGCCGCCGAAGCCGAAGCTGTTGGCCAGTGCGGCACGCACGGGCTTTTTCACCGCGACGTTCGGCGTGAGATTCAGGCCGAGCGCGGCGATCGCCGGGTCGATGTTGTCGAGGTTGACCGTCGGCGGGATGACGCCGTCGCGGATCGCCATCACCGCCGCGAGGGCACCCATCGCCCCCGCGCCGCCGAGCAGGTGGCCGACCATCGACTTCACGCCGCTCACGTGGAGCGTGGACTTGTTTTCGGCGAACACGCTCGCGATCGCTCCGGCCTCCTCGCCGTCGCCGCCCGGCGTCGAGGTCGCATGGGCCGAAACGTAGTCGACGGCCGTGGGCGCGAGTCCCGCGGTCTCGAGCGCACGGCGCATCGAGCGCTGCGACCCTTCGCCGCCGGGCGCGAGCGAGGACAAGTGATACGCGTCGGCCGACGCGCCGTAACCGAGCAACTCGGCGTAAATCTTCGTGCCGCGGCGGCGCGCCTGCTCGTATTCCTCGAGCACGAACACCACCGCGCCTTCGGCCAGCACAAAGCCATCGCGATCCGTGTCGTAGGGACGCGACGCCTTTTCCGGCGCGTCATTGCGCGTCGAGAGCGCCCGCATCTGGGCAAAAGCGCCGATGGCCAGCGGCGTGACGGTCGACTCCGCGCCACCCGCCACCATCACATCGGCGTCACCGCGCGCGATCGCCGCGGCCGCTTCGCCCAAGGCGTGGCCGCTCGTCGCACAGGCCGAGGCCACCGCCATGTTGGTGCCGCGCAAGTCGAGCAGCAGGCTCACCTGCCCCGCGAGCAGATTGGGCGCGATCTGGATGATGAAGAACGGCGAGATCTTCCGATAGCCGCCGGTCTTCCAGGTATCGTGCATGTTCTCGATCTCGGGCAGACCGCCGAGGCCGACGCCAAGGTTCACGCCCATCCGGTCCGGCGACAGCGTCGCGCGATGCGCATCGAGTCCGGAATCGGCGTAGGCCTCCACCGCCGCGGTCACGCCCAGATGCGTGAAACGGCCGAATTTCTTCACGTCCTTCGGCGACATCGGGGCGTTGAGCGGCTCGCCGGTCTTGCCGCGCGGATACAGCGGCGACGCGAGTGCGCGCGTCGGATCGAAATCTTTCACCTCGCCGGCAATCTGGGCGCTGCAGCCGGTCGGATCGAAACGCGTGATGCGCGCGATGCCGGAGCGGCCGGCGACGAGGCCGGCCCAGGTGACGGGAGCGGAGTGGCCGAGGGGCGTAACTGCGCCCAGCCCAGTGATAACGACGCGACGACGGGGAGGAACGTTGGTATCCACGATTAAAAGAGTTCACACGTTGCGGCATAAGCGGCGGTTGTCAGCCCCGTTTCACGTTTTTGCGGCGAGCGATTTGCAACGCCGGCTGCCGCCGGGAAACTGCTACTCGTACCGAGGCCGCGGGCCGATGGTTCGACGATCCGAAGTTCGAAATCCGAAACTTTCAGGCTTTGGTGTCGTGAGGTTTGTTTCGGATTTCGAAGTTCGAGCTTCGGATTTAGAAACGGCCCCGGCTTTGACATCAGGGGCTGACCCGCTTTCCTCGGATCCCTTTGAACATGCAGTCGCTGCACGCCTATTGGCGTATGGAATACATCGAGGCTCCACGGTTTCCCGCCGTGAAGCGCCCGTTCACGGAGCTCCCGGCCCTCGGCGATGATCGCGCGGCGTTGATCGTTCACCGCAGCCCCCTTTCCTACCTGATGCTCAATCGCTTCCCTTATAATCCGGGGCATCTCCTCGCGATCCCGTTTCGCGAGGTTACCGATATCGAGGAGCTCACCACGGAGGAGAGTGCCGACCTCATGGCGATCATCACCTTCGGAAAAAAACTGCTGCGCGCGGCGATGAAGCCCGACGGCTACAACGTCGGCTTCAACCTCGGCAGCGCCGCCGGCGGCAGCATCCCGCACTTGCATGGACACATCGTTCCGCGTTGGAACGGCGACAACAATTTCATGCCCGTCCTCGGCCAGACTCGCATCCTCCCTCAAGCCTTGGAGCAAACGTGGGAGAAGCTCGCCGCCGCCGCGAGAATGCCCAATGACGTCTAGCGCGAACGCGCTGGCCTGACATGACCAATTCCCAATGAGCCTCCCGATCTGCGCCCAGTCGTCCGTGCCATTGGGCATGTTAAGCCAGCGCGTTCGCGCTAGAGGTCATTGGTCCTTGGTCATTTAGGAGCCAGCATGGCGACGAAAACCCTCCGCTATCCGTCCGCGCGCCATCTGAGCCAGCTCTACGCCGGCCGCGACGACAACCTCGCCTTCGCCGAGAAGCAGCTCGACGTGAAACTCATCACGCGCGAGGACTGGCTGAAGATCGAGGGGAACGACGAAGCGATCTCCCGCGTCGAGGAGCTCTTCGGCTTCCTTAACGAAGCGCGCAGCCAAGGGGTTGCGATCCGCACGCCCGACTTCCACCGCTTCGTGGAAACGGTGGCGCGCGGCGAGGCCGACCAGTTGCGCGCCATGTTCGGCGAGCCGCTCGTCATCGCCACGCAGCGCAAGACGATCGTGCCCAAGACGCTGGGCCAGAAGCTTTACCTGCAATCGATCCAGAAGAACCCGATCGTCTTTGGCATCGGCCCTGCGGGCACCGGCAAGACCTACCTGGCGATGGCCCAGGCAATCTCGGCATTGCTCAAGAACGAGGTGCAGCGTATTGTGCTCACTCGACCTGCGGTCGAGGCCGGTGAGGCCTTGGGTTTCCTCCCCGGCGATCTGCGTGAAAAGATCCTCCCCTACCTTCGTCCTCTCTACGACGCGATGCACGACATGCTCGATGCCGAGGATGTCGCGCGCCTCACCGAAAAAGGCATTATCGAGATCGCCCCGCTGGCCTACATGCGCGGACGCACGCTCTCGCACGCCTTCATTGTGCTCGATGAAGCGCAAAACACCACGCCCGAGCAAATGATGATGTTCCTCACCCGGCTCGGCGAAGAGTCGCGCATGGTCGTCACCGGCGACATCACGCAGATCGATCTGCCGCGCGCCAAACAATCCGGCCTGATCGAGGTCGGCCGCATCCTGCGCGACATCCCCGGCATCGATTTTCACTACTTCAGCGGCGCCGACGTCGTGCGCCATCCGCTCGTGTTGAAAATTATTGATGCCTACGAGCGTTACAAAAATCCAATCACCGAGACCAGCGGCTGAACGCCCGCGGGGCGCGTGCGTCTCACCTTCCGATGTCTGTCTTCAATAAACTCAAGCTGCTGCCCGGCGGTGCCCGCCGGCGTGTGCGCAAGACCGCAGCCATCTCGGGCACGGCTGAGTTTCTCGAAACCAGCCGCTTCGTCGCCACGCTCATCTTCATCGCCACCGTCGCGGCGATCGTGCTCATCAGCTTCGTCGGCGTCTCCACCATCAATCTGCCGGTGCTGCCCAACCAGCTCGCCTCGGTACGGATCGTGGCCAGCGTGCCGTTCTCTTACGAGAGCTCGGAAAAAACCCGCCTGTTGCGCGAACAGATCCGCGACCGCGTGCCACCGGTTTACCGGCTCGAGTTCGAACCGTTGCGGCAGTTCGAAACCCACTTGCGCGAGTTGCTCGCCGCGCTGGAGAAATTCGAGCAGAAGCACCCGGCGGGCGCACCGGCCACCGCCGCCCAGCGCGCGGAGCTCGCCGCGATCGTCGACGCGTTCAACGTCCGCGGTCCGTATCGCGTCACGCCCGACGACGTCGCCAAGTTCCTCGCCGCCGCCAATGCGAAGCAGCGTTTCCTGATCGCAGAGAACGGCCTCGTGGCCCTGCGCGAGATTTACGAGCAGGGCGTGCAGGACGGCAACTCGCTCACCGCCGGCGCCGACTCGCGCCGGGTCACCGTCTTCCAGATCGTGCGGCCCGATGGCGCCGTCGGCCAGCAGGCGGTCGAATCCCTCGAGGAGGCGCTCACGCTGCTGCGCATCAATCTCGCGGCCGAGGGGGTCGGCGGCGAAACCGTTTTCGCGCTGTTTCGCATCTTCCGCAACGGCATCACCCCCAATCTGATTTATGATCAGGAGGCGACTCGCCGCCAGCAGGAGGCCGCCCTCAAGAACCTCCGGCCCGTGACGGTCAACGTCGAACGCGGGCAGACGATCGTCGAGCCCGGCACCCAAGTCACGCCCGAGCAATACGAGATGCTGGTCGCGCACCGGCAGCAACTGACCGACTCGGGCGACACCGCCATCAACGAGGGCCTGCAGTTGTTCGGGCGCATCCTCCTGGTGCTGGCGATGGTCATGGCGTGCACGTTCTACATCCGCCTCGAGGATCAGGCCACGCTGCACAGCAACAGCCGGCTCGGCCTGCTCGCGCTCGTCGTCATCCTCAATCTCGCGCTGGTCCGCGCCACCTACGCCCTCAGCGGCCTGCCCTTCTTCCTCGCCAACGCCTCCTCCGCCGCCGTCCTGCCCTACCTCGCACCCACGGCGCTCGCACCTCTCGTCGTCGCCATCCTGCTCGACGCCGGCTCGGCGGTCTTCATGGCGCTGCTCATCTCCATCTTCACCGGCGTCATTTACGGCAACCGGCTCGACCTGCTCGTGCTGACGTTTCTCGCGTCGATCATCGGCATCTATTGCGCTCGCCACACCCGGAAACGCGGCAACGTCGTGCGCGCCTCGACCTTCGGCGGCGTCACCGTGGCCGTCTTCGCGTTCCTGATCGGCGTCGTCGACCAGCTGCCTCCGCTCACCGTCGTGAAACAGATGCTCGCCGGCCTCGCGATCGGCGTCCTCACCGGCGTGGCCGTGGTCGGCCTGCTGCCCGTCCTCGAGGGGCTCTTCAAACGCACGACCGACATCACGCTGCTCGAGCTCACCGACTACAACCACCCGTTGCTGCGCCTGATGCAGATGGAAGCGCCGGGCACGTATCACCATTCGCTCGTCGTCGCGCAGCTCGCCGAAAACGCCGCCAACGCGATCGACGCGAACCCGTTGCTCGCCCGCGTCTGCGCGTTGTTTCACGACATCGGCAAGACGGCCAAACCCGAGTATTTCACGGAGAACCAGCGCGACGCGGTCAACCCGCACGATTTCAACAACCCGTCGCTGTCCGCGCTGATCATCAAGAGCCACGTGAAGGAAGGCGTGGACCTCGCGCTCAAGCACAAGCTGCCGCGCGCAGTGATCGACGTCATTCAGCAGCACCACGGTACGACGCTCATCCGCTACTTTTTCCAGCGGGCGCTCAGCACCTGCGGTACGCGTTCGCCGGTGCCCGGCGGTAGCGCGCACCCCTTCCCCTCGCCCTCGAAGGATCCGTTCGTGCCCTCGCTGCCGGGCCTCGAGCCTGTGCCGGTGAGTGAGACGACCTACCGCTACGACGGCCCGCGGCCGCAGTTCAAGGAGAGCGCGATCATCCATCTCGCCGACGGCGTGGAAGCCGCGTCGCGCTCGCTGCGCAAGATCACCCCGCAGCACCTCGGCGACCTGATCGATCAGATCATCGGCGACCGCATGGCCGACGGCCAGCTCGACGAAGCGCCGCTCACGCTCGAGGAGATCAGCAAGATCAAGAGCAGCTTCACCTTCACGCTGCTGAACATGCTCCACAGCCGCGTCGCGTATCCTCCGGCGGAGGAGAAACCCGCGAAGACCCAACCGGCGACGTAGCGCTTTCTCTTTCTGCTTCCTCCATCTTCTCCGCGTCCAATCCGGACCCGAGAAAGAGAAAGAGTAACAGAACGAGAAAGCGTTTTTGGTGTCGCAAGCCGTCCTCTCTCGATCGCCACCGCCCGATGCCCCGCGCCGTCCACGTCCACAACGCCCACCCGAAGCTCCGGCTCGACCGCCGTGCGGTGATGCGCGTGGTGCACACGCTGGACGACCATGCCGATGATTTTCTCGGCGGGCTCGGCGACGGAGAACTCTCGATCGCGTTTCTCACCGACCCCGCCCTCGCCCGGCTGCACGCCGACTTTCTCGACGATCCGAGCACAACGGACGTCATTACGTTTGAGGGGCAACCGACGCTTGGCTCCGCGGGAGAGATCTGCGTCTCGGCCGACACCGCCCGCACCTTCGCGAACCGGCACCGGAAAGACTTCAGCACCGAACTGACGCTCTACGTCGTGCACGGCTGGCTTCACCTCGCTGGCTACGACGATCTGCAGCCCGCCAAGAAACGCCGGATGCGCGCCGCCGAGGCGCGGGCGCTGAAACTGCTCACTCGAACCTCGGTGGTGCCTGTATTCAGCCTGGCCTGATTGCGGTTGCGTCTCCGTTTCGGCCGGAGACTGTTCCGGCACCTATGTCAACGTCCCGATTTGCTTCGGTCCGCAACGCCTTCGTCACGGGCCTCCTGCTGCTGGCGCCGCTCGCCGTGACGTGGCTCGTGTTCTCCTGGCTGGTCGGGGCGGTGGGAGGACGCTTCCGCGACTACTTCTTTTTCTACGTTCCCGCCGAGCTCCTGCACAACCCAAACCTCGAGATCGTCTGGAATGTCCTCGCCACGGTCATCGTCGTGGTCCTGGTCACCGCGCTCGGCTATGTTTCGCGCTACGTGTTCGGACGCTATTTCGGCGGCCTCGCCGAACGCGTGATCCAAAGCATCCCGGGCGTCAGCACGGTTTACAGCACGGTGAAACAGATCGTGGAGACGTTCGGTTCGCAGAACCGCAACATGTTTAGCAAGGTCGTCCTCGTGGAGTTTCCCCGCAAAGGTCTCTGGTCGGTCGGCTTTCTCACCAGCAAGGCGCAGGGCGAGCCGCAGGCCAAGACGGCGGAAGAGGTCTGGACCGTGTTTGTGCCGACGACGCCGAATCCCACGACCGGCTTTCTCATCCTACTCCCGCAACGCGACATCGTGGAACTCGATATGAGCGTCGGCGAGGGCATGAAAATGATCATCTCCGGCGGCGCCGTCGTCCCGCCTTGGAATGGCGAAGACGGACGGCCGCTGACCGTGCAAAATCCCCCCGCCGCCGAGATCGAGGCGCGCTGAACGCCGGCGATCCGAGGCGCGGCTTGCACCGCCGCGTCAGACCGATTTCACTCCCGTTCATGGAGTCGGCGGCACACAGCCACCTTTCCGCGGATAACTACCTCACCAGCGAACAGGCCGGTGAAGTTCGCCACGAATACATCGGCGGCGTCGTCTACGCGATGGCCGGCGCCAGCGAAGAGCACGGATTGATCTCGGGAAACCTTTACGTCGCACTGCGCCAGCATCTCGGCGCCGGCCCGTGCAAGACTTTCATCGCCGACATGAAGGTCCGTCTCGAGATCGCGCGCGACGATATCTTCTACTATCCCGACGTGCTCGTGACGTGTGATCCGGCCGACACTCACCGGTTCTACAAAACACGGCCGGTCTTCATCGCCGAAGTCCTCTCTCCCGAAACCGAGCGCTACGATCGCCGCGAAAAGTTCCTGAGCTACATCCGCCTCCCGAGCCTCAACGAATACCTGCTCATCAGCCAGAGCGAGCCGCTCGCGACGCTTTTCCGGCGCGACCGCGCCTGGGAACCGGAGCACCTGCATCCCGGCCAGGAGCTCATCCTGCCCTCGCTCGACTTTCGCATGCCGGTCGCCGCGCTCTTTGCCGGCGTGAGCCTTCCATCCACGGGCTGATCCGCGTGCCCGGCCCCACGCTCACCACCGACGCGTTCGTTCTCCTCAAGCGCCCGCCGGGCGACTCCTTTCAGTCGTTCACCGTCTTCTCCCCCGAACACGGCACTCTGCTCACGTTTCAGCGCGTGCCGAAAAAGCCCTCGGCCGCGCATCTCGCGCTCGACCTGTTCGATGAGGTGGCGCTCATCCTCGACTCCTCCAACCAGGGACAAACGTGGTTCGTCAAGGAGACCCGCCTGCTCGCCCGCCACGGCGGAATCGGGCGCAACTACGACGCGCTCCGCTTCGCCAGCGCCCTCGCCGCCCTCGTGGCCCGCAATCCCGTGCCCGAGGAAAGCCGCTCCTCCGTCGCCGCGCTGCTGCGCACGGCGTTTGCGGCGTTCGGCCGCTCCGCCCGACCCGACATCGTGTATTTGAAAAGTCTCTACGTCTTTGCCCGTGACGAGGGTTACCCCGTCAAGCAGGAGTGGCTCCCCACGCTGCCGGCGGGTCTGCGGGCCGAGGTCATCCGCCTCCTCGGCACGCCGCTGGCGGAAATCGAACCCGCCGTCCGGGGAGGCAGCGCCGACGCCGCGCTCCTCCAGCGCCGCCTCGAGGATTACCTGCGCGGCCACACGGAGATCCTCCTGGATTGACCGACCCCGCAAGTTCGCTCGCCTCTCGACCCTCGTCACTTTCCCTCGTCCCTCTCATGGAGTTTTCCCTCGATCACCGCACCGCCAGCCTGAGCGTCGGCGAGTTTGCCGATTTCGCGATCGGCCCGCGCGGCAGCGACGGCGGACCGCAGGGCATCTGGCGCGCGCAGCTCGGCACCCACTGGCATCAGGAGCTCCGCAAACAGGCCTCGACCGAGACGCCCGAGGCGACGTTCGAAATCGTCATTGCCGGACGCGTTTTTCACGGCGGCTGGACGCTCACGCTCACCGGTCGCATCGACCAGTTCGTACCCGCGGCCGCCGGAAACGCGGCGACCCTTCGCGAGATCAAGACCGTCACGCGTGCACTGCCCGTTCCCGAAGAGGAGCTGCGCGCCGACTACCCGGCCTATTTCGCGCAACTCGCCACCTATCTGGCGCTGCACCGCCTCGCCCCGGGCGCGACGCCGGTGCGCGGCGAGCTCGTCTTCGTCGAGGCCGGCAGCGGACTCGCCCAGACGATCGCGTTCTCGCCGGCCGACGAGGCGCTTTTTCGCACACGACTCGAGGGCGTGGTCGAATTTCTCAACCACCGCCACCGCGCTCGCGAGCGCTTGCGCGCCCTTTCCTACCGGCCCGCTTTTGCCGAACTGCGCCCCGGGCAGGAGACCACGCAAGCCGAACTCGCCGACGCCCTTGCTCGCTCGCGCCTGGTCGCCTTCGAAGCCCCGACCGGCTTCGGCAAGACCGGCGCCCTGCTCGAATGCGCCCTCGCCCACCTCCGCACCGGCCGCTTCAGCCGCGCACTCTACCTCACCAGCAAATCCACGGGGCAGCTCCAGGTCATGCGCACCCTCCAAGCAATGACCGACCCAGCAAAGTGTCGCCCAATGGATTACGCTTCGGTCGGCGACGGGGGGCCGCGGGGGGTGACCGCGTGGCACGTGCGCAACAAAGGTGAACACTGCGTCAACCACGTGTTTCACTGCCTGCGCGATGCGTGCGGCTATCTCGAGGGGATCGAGGCGCGCTGGCCGAAGAGCGGACTGTCGCGGTTCTACCTGCTCGAGAACGAGCCGCGCGACCTCGACTCATTGCGCGCCGCCGGGCGCGAGGCGCGCGTCTGCCCCTACGAGATCACCCGGGCCGCCCTCGCCTTCAACGACGTCTGGATCGGCGACTACAACTACGTGTTTGCTCCGCGAAACCGCGGCCTGTTCTACGAGCAGCCCGGCTTCAATCCCGCCGAAACCCTGCTCCTCGTCGACGAGGCCCACAATCTCCCCTCCCGTGCGGCCGACGCGTACTCTCACGTGGTCCGCGCCGGCGACGCGCGCGCCGTGCTCGCCGAGCTCGACCACCAACGACCGTCGCGGTCGCTGGTGCGCGCGTGGGAGGCCTACACGCAACTACTCCTGTCACTTCCCCCGTGCGACGCCTTCGATGCGGCCCAGGAGGACGATCTCGCGGATGCGATCGACACCGTGGCCGAGCAGGTGCAGGAGACCCCTCTCGATTACGCCACGCTCGGCCCGCAAGGCGCCGAGCTGCTGTGGCAAACCGTGGAGCTCAGCGCATGGCTCCACGACGGCTCGCTGCAGCGCCTGCTCTGGAGTCCACGCGAGGGCGAACTGCGCTTCACCTGCCTCGACGCCGCTCCCGCGATCGCCGAAACCCTGCGGGCCTACGGCGGCGCGGTCATCACCTCGGCCACACTCGGGTTGCCCGACGAACTCGCCGCCGCGCTCGGCGTCGAACCGGCCGAGATCGTGCGGGTCGAGGCGCACACCCCCTGGCGCGAGGGCGCCTACGACATCGCCTACGACGTACGGGTGGACACCAGTTACCAGCACCGCAATCGCCACCACGGCACCACCGCCGCGACTGTCGAGGCGTTGCACGCCGCGGCCGGCGCGGCCATCGCGGTGTTTTTCCCGAGCTACGCCTACGCCGAGGCGATTGCCCGCGCGCTGGACGCGACCGGCGCGCCGCTGCGCGTCGCCCTCCAGCCGCGCCTGCCCGACCTCGCCGCGCAGACCGCATGGGTCGAGGAATCGCTCGCGTTTGCCGACGCGCTCTTTCTCGTGCTCGGCAGCAGTTTCGCGGAGGGCATCGACCTGCTCGGCGGTCGCGTGACGCACGCGATGGTCGTCGGCCCCGCCCTGCCCGAGGTCAACGCCGTCCAGCGCGCGCGCCTGGCCGCGTGCAGCCGCCTCGGCCGCGACGGCGCGTTTCGCCGCGTCTATCAGGCACCGGGTATTCAGAAAGTGAATCAGGCGCTCGGGCGGCTTGTGCGTGCGCCCGGGCAGCACGCGACGGTGTTGCTCCACTGTCGGCGCTTCATCGAGCCCAGCTACGCCGCCCTGCTGGCCCGCGACTACCAGTTCGGCGCGACCATCACCACCGACGAGGAACTCTCCAGTTTTTTGCTCCGCAAAACCTGAGTCGACCCGCCCCAGCCCTGCCCGCCGCCAGCCGCTTGCGCCGCCGGGAAACACGATTAGTCCAAAAAAACCAAAAATTTAGGTTTTCGCGGAGCGAAAACCTCCATCACAAACGGACCTCGTGGCCGAAACCCAGACTCTCAACGCTGCCGATATCCACGCCGCGATCGACCGGCTGGCCGGCGCCATCGCCCTCGCCCACCGCGACAAGACCGAGCGCCTCCTCCTGCTTGGCATTGCCAACGGCGGCATCGAGCTCACCCGGCGCATCGCCGCCCGCCTGCCGCCCGCCACGCCCGGCCTGCGTCTGGTCACCGGCACGCTGGACATCTCGTTCCATCGCGACGACATCGGGCGCAATCCGATCCCCAAGGAGTTCGCTCCGACGCTGATCCCCGTCGACGTCACCGGTGCAACCGTCGTGCTGGTGGATGACGTGCTCTTCACCGGCCGCACGGTGAAGGCCGCGCTGGACGAGTTGTTCGACCACGGCCGCCCCGCCAAGGTGGAGCTGGCTATCCTCATCGACCGCGGCGGCCGCCTCCTGCCCTTCGCCCCCGACTACACCGGCGCAACGCTCGCCGCCGGCGAAGACGAGAAGGTCGTCGTCCGCCTCGCCCCTTCCGACCCCTCGCGTGACGAGGTCCAGGTTGTTCGGAAATCGAAAATCTAAATTCCAAATTCGAAAATCCCGATGTCCTGGTCCCGCCGCCATCTCCTCACGCTCGAGGAACTCTCGCTTGCCGAGATCGAACAAGTTCACGCCACCGCCACGGCCTTCAAAAAGATCCAGCAGCGCAGCGTGAAGAAAGTCCCCGCCCTGCGGGGCAAGACGATCGTCAATCTCTTCCTCGAGCCCAGCACGCGCACGCGCATTTCCTTCGACATGGCGGCCAAGCGCCTCAGCGCCGACGTCATCGCCGTCGACGGCGCCAGCTCGTCGACCACGAAGGGAGAAACGCTCCGCGACACGGCCGAAAACATCCGCGCGCTCGGCGCCGACATGATCGTGATCCGCCACGTCGCCTCCGGCTCGCCCTATTACCTCTCGCGCATCCTCGACATTCCCGTGATCAACGCCGGCGACGGCGCGCACGAGCACCCGACGCAGGGCCTGCTCGACACGTTCACGATGCGCGAGCACCTGGGCACGCTGAAGGGCCGCAAGGTCGTCATTCTCGGCGACATCCTCTTCAGCCGCGTCGCCCGCTCGAACATCCACGCGCTCACCAAATTCGGCGCGGACGTCACCATCGTCGGGCCCTCCACGCTCGTGCCCGAGCATTTCACCGCCCTCGGCGTGAAGGTTTCGCACGACCTGCGCAGCGCGCTGGCCGACGCCGAAGTCGTGATGCTTCTCCGGATACAGCACGAGCGCCAGTCCGCCGGCATGTTTCCCTCGCTCGGCGAATACACGAGCATGTTCGGCCTGAACAAGACCCGGGCGTCGTGGCTCAACCCGAAGGCGATCATCATGCATCCCGGCCCCATCAACCGCGGCGTCGAGATCGACAGCGAACTCGCCGATGGCGATCGCAGCGTGATCCTCGAGCAGGTGACCAACGGCATCGCCGTGCGCATGGCCGTCCTCTACCTCTGCTCCGGCGGCCAGCCGGAATACGTCACGGCCACGGAGTGACGAAGGAATGGCCACGAAGAACTTTCTCCATGCCTAGCCTCTGGATCTCCAACGCCCGCGTGATCGACCCGGCCGCCAAGCGCGACGCCGTGGGCGACGTCTTCATCAAGGACGGCCAATTCGTCGCCACACTCTCCGCCGCCGAAAAGAAGCGGGCGAAGAAGATCGACGCCACCGGCCTCGTCGCCTGCCCCGGCCTCGTCGACGTCCATGTCCACTTCCGCGAGCCGGGTCAGACGCACAAGGAGACGATCGCCACCGGCTCGCGCGCCGCGGCCGCCGGCGGCTTCACCACGGTGGTCTGCATGCCCAACACCTCGCCCGTGGCCGACAACGCCGGCACGATCCAGTTCATCAAGGATGCCGTGCAGCGCGACGCCGTCGTCAAGGTACTCCCCACCGGGTGCATCACCGTCGGCCAGAAGGGCCAGGCGCTCGCCCCGATCGGCTCGCTCAAGCGCGCCGGCGTCGTCGCCATCACCGACGACGGCGACTGCGTGCAGAGCAACGAGCTCATGCGCCGCGCGATCGAATACGCGAAGATGTTCGATCTGCCGGTGATGGACCACTGCCAGGACCACTCGATGACGCAGGGCGCGGTGATGAACGAGGGCGCCGTCTCCGCCCGGCTCGGCCTGCGCGGCTGGCCGAACGCGGCCGAGGACCTCATCGTCGCGCGCAATGTCGTGCTTTCTGAATACACGGGCGCGCACATCCACCTGCAGCACATCTCGTCCAGGTTCTCCGTCGACGTCATCCGCCGCGCCAAGGACCGCGGCGCGCGCATCACCGCCGAGGCGACACCGCACCACATCGCGCTCACCGACGACGCGCTCGCGACCTACGACACGAATTTCAAGATGAACCCGCCGCTGCGCACCGAGGCCGACCGGCAGGCGCTCATCGCCGGCCTGCGCGACGGCACGCTCGACATCATCGCCACCGACCACGCGCCGCACACCGACTACGAGAAGGACAAGGAGTTCGACTTCGCGCCGAACGGTATCCTTGGACTGGAGACGGCGCTCGCCGTCACGCTCGAGGTGCTGGTGCGCCGCAACAAGTTCAAGCTCGCGCATGTCGTCGACTTGATGACCCGCCGGCCGGCCAACCTCCTCAAGCTTCCCGCCGGCACCCTCGCCGAGGGCGCCGCCGCCGACGTGTGCCTCTTCGATCCGGAGGAGACCTGGACCTACGACGCCAAGGCCGGCTTCAGCAAATCGAGCAACAGCCCCTGGCACGGCCAGGAGCTGCGCGGCCGGGTCAAGACCACGATCGTCGACGGCCGCGTCGTCTACGACCGCGGCAAGATCACGGTCCGCTGAGCCTGAAATTTTCATGCGCGCCCATGCCAAGCCAACACACCCCGTCGCTTCGCGCCACCCCTCTCAAGAGGGGATCCAAACCCACGCAAACAACGGATTGAATCCCCTCTTGAGAGCGGTGCCCGAAGGGCGGGGTGTGTTTCCGTGCGTTCGACGCTCTGCCTGCTGTCACGAGCGTGTGAGATTTTCGCCCTAACCTCTTGCCCGAAGTCATTCCCGAAACACTCACGCCAGCGATCGTCGCGGTCGGCATGCTGCAGCTCCTGCTGCTCCTGGCCGGCTGCGTTCTGCTGTGGCGGTTGGTGCTGCGACCGGAGGCCCGCCGCCATCCCCGCCCCGCGCCCGCGCTCGGCGCATGGCAGCTGCCCATCCCCGAGTTTCTTCTCGTCGCCTTTACCGTGCTCGCCGCCGGAGCCGGCGCCCAGGGCGCGCTCGGCCTGCTCGGGGGAGCCCTGCGGCAGCGCGAGATCTGGATCGATGGCGACCTCTGGATCATGCTCAACGGCGTCGCGTTTCAACTCGGCATGCTGCTGGGTGCCCTGGCCGGCTGGTTCTTCACGCGCCCGCGCAGCACGGTTGCCACCGCCGGCGCGCCGAGCCGACGGCCCGTGCTCGCCGGCGTCGTGACGTTTGTGGCCATGATGCCGGTGCTCACCGCCGTCAACGTCGCGTGGACGTTGCTGCTCGACGCCGCCGGTCTTCCGATCGACCGGCAAAACGCGATCGGCCTTTTCACCAACGCTGATTCGCCCCTCGAACTCATCGTCGTGACGCTGCTCGCCGTCGTCATTGCCCCCGTCGTCGAAGAGCTTATTTTTCGCGCCGGCCTGTTCCGGTACCTGCGAACACGCACCCCTCGCTGGATTGCGCTCGTGGTTCCGGCCGTCGTGTTCGCGGCACTACACGTCGACTGGATGACCTTCAGCGGCCTCGTCGCAGTCGCCCCGCTCGCCGCCCTCGCAGTCATCTTCTCGCTCGTTTACGAGCGCACGGGCCGGATCGCGGTGACCATGATTGCTCATGGCTTGTTCAACTTGAACACCATCCTGCTTCTCCTGGCCGGGGTCTCGGCCTAACGTGCCCGGCGTGCACCCGTTCACGACCACGTCCAAGGAAGCCGTCGCCGCCCTCGGCGAACAGCGCTTGATCGCGGCGATCCGGCGCTGGCTGGGCCCGGCCTCGCCGAAGACGCCCTTCGGCATCGGCGACGACTGTGCGGTCGTGCACGCTTCGCCCCGCCGCCAGCTCGTGACGGTCGATCCGGTGATCTACGGCGCTCATTTCGACGACCACGTGCCGTCGCGCGCCGTCGGCGCGAAGCTCCTCAAACGCAACCTGAGCGACATCGCGGCGATGGGCGGCAGGCCCCGCGCCGCCGTGATCGCCCTCGCACTCGACGCGCGGGTGAAGACAGCCTGGCTCGAGGGTTTTTATCGCGGTCTCGCCTCGACGGCCCGCCGCTATGGCGTCGCCATCGTCGGCGGCGATGTGGCTCAGCACCCGGGCGGGATCGTGGGCACGCTCACCCTCATCGGCGAGGCGGGCGGGCCGCGCGTGATCACCCGCACCGGGGCGCGGGTCGGCGACTGGATCTACGTCACCGGCGTTCTCGGTGGCAGCCTGCCCTCGGGACATCACTGGCGCTTCACTCCTCGTCTCGCGGAGGGCGCCTGGCTCGCGCAGGCGCGCGGCGTCCGAGCGATGATGGATCTCAGCGATGGTCTGGCAAAGGACCTCCATGACCTCACGCCTCCGGGCGCGGAACCCGCGCTCGAAGCGGACGCGGTACCGCGCCGCCGCGGTTTCGACCTGCGCGCCGCGCTCAGCGATGGCGAGGACTACGAACTGCTCTTCGCTCTCGACGCCCGCAGCGACCGCGTTCGCTTCGAGCGCGCCTGGGCGCGGCGCTTCGCCACGCCCCTCGCGTGCATCGGCCGCTTCGTGCGCCCCGAGAATCGCCCGGCCGGCGCCCTCGACTTGAAACCGTTCCATGGCTTCGAACATCTGCGCTAGACTCCGCGCCGGGGTCACGACCGCCTCGGCTGACGAAACCCGGGCACTGGCGCGCGAACTCACCGCCGAGATCCCGCCCGATACCGTGCTGGCCCTGCATGGCAACCTCGGCGTGGGCAAGACGACCTTTGTTCAGGGCCTCGCCCAGGGCTTCGGTATCCAGGATCATGTGACGAGTCCGACGTTCACGATTTTCACCCTGCACCGGCCGCGGGCGCCCGGCGGACGCATGCTCGTGCACCTCGACGCGTACCGGCTCGAAAACGAAACCCAGATCGAGGAGCTGATGCTGGAGGACTTCCTCGTGAGTCCCTGGTGCCTCGCGGTCGAGTGGCCCGACCGGATCGCCGTCTGGATCCCGGCCGACGCCTGGCACATCGAACTCGGCATCACCCGCGACGAACATCACACGGTGCGGTTGCGGTGAGGTGGATACAAGGCGGCCCCTGGTCGCCGGGCCGCCGCTCCTCGGGAAATCCAGGCCCGGCCGCAAGGGCCGGCCGGGACCGGCCTACACTTCCCACGGTGCCGGGCTGCTGCCGCGCACCCATGAAGCAGAGGCAGCAAAAAGGCCGGACAAAATCGTCCGGCCTCTGAATGGAAACGGCGGGCTGTCGCGGTCGCAGCGCTCAGCTCGCGGGTGTCTCCGGCTTCGGCTCTTCCACGACCGGTGCCGCTTCCGGTTCGGCGCTCGGCGCCGGCGTTTCGGATTCGGTAGCCACAACGTCCGGCGCGGGTGCGGGCGCAGGCGCCTGCGCGTCAGGCGGCGCTTCGGGGAAGTTCTCCGGGTCATGCTCGGCCCCCTCGATCTCCTTCTTGCGCGCCTCGACCATGGGAGGCGGCGCAAAGAGCCGGCCATCGATGAACTCCGTCACATAGCCCTCGGTCACCAGCCAGCGCAGGTCGCCCTGCAGCCGGCTGAGCTTTTGCTGCTCTTCGATCGTCGGCGCGGGTGCGGCGGACACGGGCGCGTCGCTGGGGGCGCCCTCCGCGGTGGGAGCCGCGCCTTCGGAGGCGGGCTTGGCCGGAACCGCGGTTGCCTTCATGCCGAGAAACCGCTCGGCGAGCTCGCTCGCGCGGACCATCGGATGCGCCTCGATGAACGCGATGAGCGCGCCGATGCTGTCGGCAAACGTCTGGCCTGGGACGCGAAACTTCCGCTTCACGGCGCAGACGTAGCTGATGCCCTTGGAACCCTTCTTGAAGATCGTGAAGCCCTCGCGACGCAGGCGGCCGCGGAGGGCGTTGGCGGTATCCAGCGGGAAACGACGCTGACGTTCGAGCGCCCCGTCCACCGAGCGCTTGATCTCGCTGATGGGCAGAAGTTCGAGTGACTTGCCGTGAAAGCGCGCGGACTCGACGTTCTTCACCACCCGCTCGCGGGCGTGCGTCATCAGGTAGAGCCGCGCGTCCTCGATCGTGTCGAAGTTAAGCGGCGTCTCGCCCTCGGCGGCGTGTTTCCACGTGTAGCGCGTGACCTTCTTCATCTTCTCGAGCCACTGGTTCACGATTTCAGGGTCGCGGACTGTCTCGATGCGCGCGCGGAACACCTCGAATGGCATGCGGCTCAGGCGATTCGCATGATGCTGCTGCACGATCTGGTTGTAGCGGTGGTAATTCGGCGGGCCGAGAAGCTCACCGGTCACGCCGCATTTGTTGATCACCTGGAAGCTGCCCTTGGGCGGCTCGACCTCGACCTCGGCCGTGTCGAAAAACAGCCCGAGGTGCTTGTCGAGCACATGGGAAATCGCGGCGTCGTCGGACTCGAACGGAAGGCCATCCGGCACGGAAATCGAAAACGGCGCCGGCTTGACCGTCGGAGTGGCCGGGGCGGCGGCCGCGGGCGCGGGTCCGGCCGACGGGTCGGCCGGCTTGCGCTGCAAAACCACGACGAAGCGATCGGGTTTGCCGATCACGGTCTTGGCGATGTCGAAGAGTTCGAATGTGCGGCAGGACGCGCGAATCGTCTTCGCGAGGGCCGTGAAGCTCGTGTCCTCGGGATAGAACGTGATGTTGAAATACGGACTGATGTAGGGCCCGCGCGGCTCCTGTGAACCGTGCCCGTATTGACGCGGGCCGCGGAAGTCGCCGCCCTCGCGCCGCGGCCCCCGGAAATCACTCCGCCCGCCATCGCGGCGAGGTCCGCCTCGAAAGTCTCCCCGCTCCCCGCCGCCGCCTCGAGACTCGGCCGGCGCACCACTCACGGGCGCCGCTTCCCCCGGAACACCGGGACCGGCGGGCTTGCGAAAACCACGGCGGTCGCGCCGCGCATCGGCGGGGCCGCTACCGCCCGGGCCCCCGGGCCCGCCTCCACCGCCTTCCCGCCGGGGACGATCTTCACGGCGCGGTTCGCGCCCGCCGGAGCGGCCAGAGTCGGTTTTGTCCTGGGTCCACTGCGTGCCGAAGCTAAAGCCTTGGAGCTGCGTCAGGTCGATTTTGTTAAAATCCTTGGGAGGATTTTCGTTGGTGGGCGTGTCGTCCATGCGGGAGACGGCGGGAGAAAAAGACCCGCGACGGGTGTCAGAGGTGATCGTTTTTCGAGGGCAAACGTGCCTTTGAAGTGTCCACACGCCCCTGGGAGTGGCAAGCAGTTTTCCCGTGGCTTTTCCCCGGAGGTCGCGTCGCAAAATTCATGGCGGCCTCCGGCGACGGTCTCGGCCCGCGGCTCTGCCGTGGTCCGCCCCCCCTCTGAGCGCGATCGAAAAACTGGCGGCGCCGCTAACCAGTCGCGAAACGCAACTTGCAACGCTCCCCTTCAGTTCGCGAGGATGGCGCACCCCGACATGGCCGCCCCTCTCGCCCTCGCCACCCCGCGCTGCCGCTCACCGGATCACCTCGTCCGACGTGCCCTACGGGTGCTGACGCTGCTCGCCGCGTTCCTCACTTTGCTCGCCCGGTCCCAAGCTGACGAAGTCTCCGCCGACGGAAAGGTGCATGTCACTTACTGGGAAAAATGGGTCGGCTTCGAGGCCGACGCGCTTCACCGGGTGATCGACCGCTTCAATCGGTCGCAGGACCGGATTGTCGTCACGGCGTTCTCCACGTCCTCCATCGACCGCAAGACGATCGTGGCCACCGCCGGCGGCGATCCGCCGGACATCGCCGGTCTGTGGATACAGAACATCGCGCAATACGCCGAGGCGGAGGCGCTCACTCCGCTCGATGAGTTCCTCCGCACAGACGGCCTCTCCCCCGCGCAATGGCTCGCCCGCTATCAGCCGGCCTACGCCCGGCTCTGCACTCACCAAGGCCGCGTTTACGCCGCGATCAGCACGCCCAACCTCATCACGTTTCACTGGAACAAGACGCTCTTCCGGGAGGCCGGCCTGGATCCGGAACGGCCGCCGCGCACGCTTGAGGAATTGCGCGAATATCACCACCGACTCACCCGGCGCGATCCGAAGACCGGCGAGTTCACGCGGCTCGGCTTCCTTCCGGAAGAGCCCGGCTGGTGGCCGTGGATTTTCTATCCGTGGTTTGGCGGCGTCCTCTTCGACGGCGAGAACATCACTCTCGGCGCCGATCCGCGCAACTTCGCCGCGATGCGTTGGGTGGCCGACTGGACGCGCGAGTTGGGCGTCGAGCGCGTGCAGCGTTTCAAGTCCGCCTTCGCCGGCCAGCAGGCAAGCTCCGAGGCGGCCTTTTTCTCCGGAAAAGTCGCGATCACGATCCACGGCGTTTATTACAACAACTACATCCGCCAGTACAAACCCGGTCTCGATTACGGCGTCGGCCCGTGGCCGGAAGCGGCCCCCGGCGTGACCGACTTTGCGATGGTGGAAGCCGACATGCTCGTGATCCCGCGCGGGGCGAAGAATCCGCGCGCCGCCTGGGAGTTCATCAAATACTTGAACTCGTACAATCCGCGCGCCCGGAGCCTCGACGAACTCGAGGGCGCGGAGCTGCTTTGCTACCTGCACCAGAAACACTCGCCCCTGCGCGACTGGAGTCCGTTTTTCACGGAGCATCACCCGCACCCGCACATCGCGATGTTCCGCGAGCTTTCGGCGAGTCCGCACGCGGTAAGCGCCCCGGCGACCGGCATCTGGCGCGAATACGACCGCGAGCTGGTCGCGCTCTTCGAGCGGGTAAGGCTGCTGGTGGATACACCGGAGAACTCCATCCGCTATGCGCACGAACGCCTGACGAAGAGCTGGCAGCGCTATCGCCGGAGCTTGGAACGGCACGGGCAGCTCGGCTCGGGCGACGCCGCGCCGACCCCATAGGTCCGACAAGCCCCATCTCCCCGCCCGATTCGCGCCCTCCCTCACTCGCTGCCGCCTGATGACTCCCCACGAACGCCGCTCCCTCCTCTCCGGCCTTGGTTTCACCAGTCTTTGGATCATCGGCCTCGGGGTGTTCACCGCCTACCCCGTGGTCGCGTCGCTCTACTACAGCTTCTGCGACTACTCGATCCTCAAGTCCCCGGTGTGGATCGGACTCGAAAATTACGGCCAGCTCGTGAGCGACGACCTGTTCTGGAAGTCACTCGGCAACACGCTGTTTTTCGCCGCGCTCGCCGTGCCGCTGGGCACGATCGCGTCGCTCGGCCTGGCCGTGCTGCTCAATCAGGAGGTGCGTGGAAAGGCGTTCTTCCGGGTCGTGTTCTACCTGCCTTCGATCGTGCCGCTTATCGCCGCCTCGATGCTGTGGATGTGGATCTTCAACGGGCAGTATGGACTTCTCAACTACGCGCTCGCGCCGCTGCTCAAGCCCTTCGGCCTGGAGGCCCCGCTCTGGCTCGCCGACCCGGCGTGGGCGAAGCCCGCGCTCGTGATCATGAGCCTCTGGGGAACGGGCAACGCCATGGTCATCTACCTCGCCGGGCTGCAGAGCGTGCCGCGGGAGCTCTACGAGGCCGCGGCGATCGACGGCGCCGGCGCGTGGGGGAAATTCTGGCACGTCACGCTGCCGATGCTCGCCCCGGTGATTTATTTCAATGTGACGATGGCGTTGATCGGCGCGCTCCAGGTCTTCGCGCAAGCCTGGGTGCTGTCGCAGGCCACCGGAGCCGAGGGGGCCGACGGCAGCCCGGCCCGTTCGACGCTGTTCTACACCGTCTATCTCTTCTCTACCGCGTTCTTCAACCTGCGCATGGGCTATGCGAGCGCGATGGCCTACGTGCTTTTCATCGTCATCGCCTCGCTCACTTGGCTCGGCACGCGCCTGAGCCGCAATCAGGTGGAGGCGACCCAGTGAGGCGCACGATGCCGTCCGGCCCCTCCTCCGCTCATCGCGCCGCCACCCGGCGTACGGTCGTTTATCTGCTGCTCGGCGCCGCCGGTCTGGTGTTTCTCACGCCGTTCATCTGGCTCGTCGTCACTTCCCTCAAGCCGCTCGAGCAGGCGATGTCGCTGCCGCCGTCGTTCATCCCGCGCGCTTTTTACGCCACGATCGACGGAGAGCATCTGGATGTGACGCGCGACTTCGCGGTCCCCTCGGCCGGCGTGGTCGCCGAAATCATCGCAGGCAATCAGGCCGGTCGCCGTGTCTTCCTCAGTCCGGCGGAAGCCGCCGCCCGCGCGACCGAGCTGCGCGTGCTCCATCCGACCGAGGCCGGCTGGTGGCGCGTCACGGAGCGCCGCGAACTCGGCGACGCCCGCATGCCACGCTGGGACGTCGTTCCGCCCGAGGCGATCGGGACGAAAATCCGTCCGCGCTGGAAAAATTACCCCACCGCGCTCGCCCGGCTCGGCGGCACGGCTGGCGTGGGCTTCTGGCGTTTCCTGCAAAACACTCTGGTCGTTTGCGTGCTCGGCGTGATCGGCACCGTGCTCTCGAATGCCATCGTCGCGTATGGGTTCGCCCGCCTGCGGTGGCGCGGGCGCGACGCGTTCTTTGCCCTCACGCTCGCGACGATGATGGTTCCGTTTCCCGTGCTCATGGTGCCGCTTTACGGCGTATTCAAAAGTCTGGGACTGGTCGGCACCCTCGTACCGCTCTGGCTCCCGGCTTTTTTCGGCAGCGCGTTCAACATATTCCTCATGCGCCAGTTTTTCCGCTCGATTCCCGAGGAGCTGAGCGAAGCCGCGCGCATCGACGGCTGCAGCGAATGGCGCATCTTCTGGCGGATCATCCTGCCGTTGAGCAAACCCGTGCTGATCACCGCGGGGGTCTTCCATTTTCTCTATGCCTGGAACGACTTCATCGGCCCGTTGCTATACCTCACGCGCACGGAGGACTACACGCTCGCGATCGCATTGCAGAGCTATCAATCGCAGGCCGGCGGCGTGCAGTGGCACTACCTGATGGCCGCGAGCGCGGTGATCATCGCCCCCGTGATCGTGCTTTTTTTCTTCGCGCAGAAGACATTCGTGCAAGGCATCGCGACGACTGGCTCGAAAGGGTGAGAATAAGCGCGGGAGAGTGCAGCCTCTCGCGCCAATTCCTCACGGCTCGACGAACGCCGCCAGCGCGTAGATCAGCGCCGCGTTCCAGTTGAGGGCGATTTCGTTCTGGCGGTAATCGCCGGACTCATCGACCCAGCCTCGTCCGGATTTCTCGCCCCCGCCGACCAGATAGCCAGGCCACGCCGGCTCCCCGCGCCGATCGTGCGGATGCGCGGGCGGCCGGTGACCAAGGCCGGTGACGTAGGAACGCGCGTGAAAATTGCGCCCGAAGAGAAAGCTGAGCGCCTGCGCCGCGGTTGCGCGGTAGCGCGGATCCGCCTGCACGCCGTCGGCCAGGTGCAGCAGATACGCCTGGCCGGCCACGCTGCCATTGACGCCCCAGAACCAGCGGTCGCCGCCAACTGGCCGCCCATACGCGTGCGCGTCCGCGGTCGCGACGATCCTGCCCGCCTGCGCCAGCAACTGCGTCCGCAGGCGGGCCACGAGTGCGGGATCGCGCCCCTCCTTCGAGGACTCCGCCTCCAGATACGTGCCGAGAGCGAGATCGCGCACGTCGCCCCAGGTCGGGCCGAGAAAAGTGAACTCCTCGCCGGCCGCGCGCCGCTCGAATTCCTGGAGGAAAGCGCGCTCCCCCGTCGTGCGCCAGAGCTCCGCCGCCGCCCAGAGACGATGCGTCTTGTCCGGCGCGGTGTAGGCGCCGGTCTCGAAGACACTCTGCTCCGGGTCGACATGCTCGGGATGGGCGGACAGATACCGCCAGCTCAACCGTGCCGCCGCGAGGCAGCGCTCCGCGAATACCCGATCGAACTCGCGAAAGTGACGCGCCGCCATCGCCATCATCGCGGCGAAATCCGCCGTCGCCGTGCTGCTCCAGCCCGCGAAATAGCGTTCGTCGCGATCCTTGTCGGGCGGGCCCCAATAGCTGAACTTCGTCGCGGACAGCTTATGGTAAACCCGCCCGTCCTCCAGTTGCATCGTGAAGAGCCACTCGAGTTCCCAACGAAGCTCGTTCAACAAGTCGGGGACGCCGTTGCCGGTCTCGGGCAGGTCGAGCGCGACCCGCTCGATCCGCGGCCGGAACTGCTCCCAGGCCTTCAGTAGCAGTCCCACGGATACGCCGGCGTTGACGACATACTTGTTGTAGTCCCCCGCGTCATGCCAGCCGCCCACCGACGGGCGGCGCGTGTGGCCTCCGCCCACGTGATCGAGCCAGCCGTCCTCGAGGTGACACGGCCCGTGCTGAAACGTGTGTCCCTGCCACGTCCCCCGCACCGCCGTGCCGCAGCGCCAGAGGTAGAGGCCGCGCGCGGCGGTGAGAAAGGATGAATTCCAGACCTCCGCCCCGATCGCGAACGGCGCCGAACGGCCCACGCCGGCAATCTCGAGTTGGTAGCGCCCCGGTTCTTTGAACGCGCTGAAGTCGGCCACGCGCACGCGCTCATCCGTGTCCTTCGCCGCAGTCTGCTGCTCAGGGCCAAGCTTGCCCCGAAACACCTCGGCCCCATCGGCGATTCGTACAATCCGGAACGGGTCGTCCGTTGCTTCGGCCACGGTCGCCTGCTTCGGCGATTCGGGCCGGAAGCCGATCGAGTTCACTCGCACACGGGGATCAATCTGCATGGTCGCGACGGCAGCCGGCGCCGCACGCGGGGACAACACGAAAACCGTGCAAAGTAAGTAGAACAAGCGCATGGAGATGGCGATCGGAGAGATGAATTCAGGAGCGTTCGCGCGCGGAACAGAAGGTCAAAACGCATCTGCGCCGAGGACGAACCCGAGGGCGAAAGCGGAAAAAGTTTGCCTCGGGCTGCTTGATTTAGCGATCAATTTCTTGCTTTAACCATGCTTTCCTATTCCTGCCCCTTCCCTGCCGACTTCGTGTGGGGAGTTGCCACCGCCGCTCCGCAGATCGAGGGCGCCGCCTTCGCCGACGGCAAAGGTGAATCCGTTTGGGACCGCTTCAGTCGCGTGCCCGGCAAAGTGCTCAACGCCGACACGCTCGACGTCGCGTGCGATCACTACAACCGCTTCGAGGAGGACTTCGCGCTCATGCGCCGTCTCGGCGTGCGCCACTACCGGCTTTCGCTCGCGTGGCCGCGGATCTATCCCCACGGCGATGGCGCGCTCAACCAGGCCGGCCTCGATTTTTATCAGCGGCTCTTCGACGCGATGGCGAAGCATGACCTCACGCCGTGGGTCACGCTGTTTCACTGGGACCTTCCCCAGTCCCTCGAGGAGCGCGGCGGCTGGACCTCTCCCGTCACGGTCGACGCTTTTGCGCGCTATGCCGACACCGTCGTAAGGGCTTTCGGCGATCGCGTGAAAAACTGGATCACGCTTAACGAAATCCGCTGCTTCACATGGCTGGCCTACGGACTGGGCAGCAAGGCGCCGGGCCGTCGCGAAACGCCCCGTGTTGTCAACCAAACCTACCATCACGCGCTCCTGTGCCACGGGCATGCCGTGCGCGCGGTCCGCGCCTACGGCGGCCCGGGGGCCCGCGTCGGTCTCACGGACAACTGCGACGTCTGCGTGCCGGTCACCGAAACGCCGCGCGACATTGCCGCCGCGCGCACGTGGTTCGCGCGGCAAAATGAACACCTGCTCGGGGCGCTCTACGGCGGTGGTTATGCCCAGGCGTATCTCGAGCGCTGTGGCGCCGACGCGCCGCGTTACGCGTCCGATGATTTCAAGCTTATCTCCCAGCCGACCGACTTTCTCGGACTGAACATCTATACGGCGCAGTTCGTGCGCGCCGGCGCCGGCGGCGCACCCGAGACGTTGTCGTTGCCAAAGCACTACCCGCGCGCGGACAGCCCCTGGCTCAACTTCATGCCGCAGTCCATGTACTGGGCGACCCGTCTGGCGCAGGAAACCTACGGCGTGACGTCGATCTACGTCACGGAAAACGGCTGCGGCTACGACGACGAGCCCGTCGTCGCCGGCGAAGTGCGCGACCTGCACCGCCGCGATTTTCTGCGGGCGCACCTGCGCGAACTGCACCGGGCGATCGCCGACGGCGTGCCAGTGAGCGGCTATTTCCTCTGGTCCTTTATGGACAACTACGAGTGGGAGGACGGCTATACCCGTCGCTTCGGCATTGTGCACGTCGACTTCGCCACGCAGGTGCGGACGCCCAAACTCTCCGCCGGGTACTACGCGGCCATTCTCGAGCAGAATCGCATCATCTGACTCCCGGCGGAAAATGACGCCCTTGCTGTCGCAGCACTCGGATCGCACCGCAAAAAGAACTTGATTTAGCTTTAAACTTAAGGCTGAAATACCGCCACGGCGCTCTCCCGCTGCACGCAGAGAGAGCGCCTCCCCTCCCCCCCGGGCTATCCCTTTCCCTCGCCTTTTTGGTTTCCGAACGCCCCGCTTGCGGGCAGTTTATTTAACTTTAAATCGCAATGAAGTTCACCGACGGCCAATGGCTGCTGCAATCTGGCGTCACCGCCCATTATCCGGCGGAGGCCCACGACGCGGCTGCTGACGGCGACAGCTTGGTGCTCCACGCGCCGGTACGTCCGATCCGCCATCGCGGTGATACGCTGCAGGGACCCTTGCTGACGGTGACACTGAGCTCACCGATGAGCGACGTCATCCGCGTGCGGATCGCGCACTTCACCGGCGGGGCCGAGCGCGGTCCGAGTATTCACCTCGAGCCAACCAAGCCCGCCGAAGTCGCCATCGAAACCAGCGAGACCGTCGCCAGCCTGCGCACCGGCAAACTCACCGCCCGGATCAACCGCAAGGCCTGGGAGGTCGCCTTCGAGGCCGAGGGCCAGGTGCTCACACGGAGCGGCTGGCGCGGCATGGGCTACATACAGTGGCCGGGCCGCGGCAATTTCGTGCACGAGCAGCTCAATCTCTCCGTCGGCGAGTGCGTCTACGGTCTCGGCGAACGATTCACGGCCTTCGTAAAGAACGGGCAGGTCGTCGAAAACACCAACAAGGACGGCGGCACGGCCTGCGAGCAGGCGTACAAATCCGTCCCGTTTTATCTCACGAATCGCGGCTACGGCGTCCTCGTCAACGAGACGGGGCCGGTGTCGTTCGAGGTCGCCTCGGAGAAAGTCGCCCGCGTGCAGTTCTCCGTTCCCGGCGAGAGCCTGGAGTATTTCATCATCCACGGTCCGACGCCGAAGGACATCCTGCGCAAGCTCACGGCACTCACCGGCCGCCCCGCCCTGCCGCCGGCATGGTCGTTCGGCCTGTGGCTGTCGACGTCGTTCACCACCAACTACGACGAGGCCACGATCACGAGTTTCATCGAAGGCATGAAGTCGCGCCGGCTGCCGCTGCACGTCTTCCACTTCGACTGTTTCTGGATGCGGGAATTCGACTGGTGTAATTTCGAATGGGATACACGCGTCTTCCCCGACCCGAAGGGCATGCTGCGGCGGTTGCACGAGCGCGGACTTAAGGTCTGCGTGTGGCTCAACCCCTACATCGGCCAGCGCTCGCGGCTCTTCAGGGAGGCCGCCGCGCAGGGTTTCCTGCTGCGCAAACCGAACGGTGACGTGTGGCAGACCGACCTGTGGCAGCCGGGCATGGGCATCGTCGATTTCACGCACCCGGGCGCGCGCGACTGGTATGCCGGCCACCTGCGCCGGCTCGCGGAGATGGGCGTCGACTGCTTCAAAACCGATTTCGGCGAACGCATCCCGACCGACGTCGTTTACCACGATGGCTCCGATCCGGTACGGATGCACAACTGGTATCCCGTTCTCTACAACGAGACTGTCTTTCGCGTGCTCGAGGAACTGCGCGGCCGGGGAGACGCGGTGCTCTTCGCGCGCTCGACCTACGCCTCGGGCCAGCGGTTTCCGCTGCACTGGGGCGGCGACTGCTGGTCGACGTTCGAGTCGATGGCCGAGAGCCTCCGCGGCGGCCTGTCGCTCGGCCTGTGCGGCTTCGGCTTCTGGAGCCACGACATCGGCGGCTTCGAGGGCACCGGACCCGCCGCGCTTTACAAACGCTGGATCGCGTTCGGCCTGCTCTCCTCGCACAGCCGGCTGCACGGCAGCTCCTCCTATCGCGTGCCCTGGGCCTACGACGACGAGGCCTGCGACGTCCTGCGCTTCTTCACGCGGCACAAGTGCCGCCTCATGCCGTATCTCTGGGGCGCCGCGCTCGAGGCGCACCGCGCCGGCGTGCCGATGATGCGCGCGATGCTGCTCGAGTTTCCCTACGATCCCGCGTGCGACACGCTCGACCGTCAGTTTATGCTCGGCGACTCGTTGCTCGTAGCACCGGTGTTCACCGAAAACGGCTCCGTCGACTACTACCTGCCCGAGGGCCGCTGGACCCACGCGCTCACCGGCGAAGTCCAAGACGGGGGCCGCTGGCACCGCGCACGCCACGATTACCTGAGCCTGCCGCTCTTCGTTCGCCCCGGCACCGTCCTGCCAGTCGGGGCCCGCGACGACCGGCCGGACTACGATTTCGCCGAGAACGTCACATTCCGCATCTACGAACTCGACGATGGTGCAACCGTGACGCGATCGATTCCGACGCTCCGCGGCGACGCGGCCACGAGCCTCACTATCCGGCGTCATGGCAGGCGCGTCGAGGCCGAGCTCGCCGGCGCCGTCCCCGCGCACTGGCAGCTCCAATTTGTCGGCATCGCCACCGTCACGCCCGCAGCCGCCACGTGCGCCGAGATCACACCTGATGCGCTCGGCGTCGTGGTTTGCCCAGCCGGCAGCGCGATCCAAATCCATCTCGATCTTCCGGCCCCTCAGCACGCCGCGACCTGATCGCGGCGTTTCTTCGCCCCACCCCAGTCAAGCTTCAGCCCGCTGCCGTCTCACGACGGAAGCGGCGTAATTTCCGACGGCCCGTTCCCAACCGGACCGTCGGTCCTCCCGCAACAAGCCAAGATACCCTCCCCATGAAGAGAACCATGCTAACCCGAACTATGTTCGCGCTGCTCCCGGCGCTGACACTCGGTGGGGCCGGCGCCTTCGCGCAGGCCGTCACCCCTGAGACATCGTCCTCCGCTCCGGATCGCGCCAACGAGGACATCGTTGTCCTGTCGCCATTCCAAGTCGATACGACCCAGGACAAAGGCTACCGGGCGACCAACGCCACCTCCGGCACGCGCTTGAACACCGAGATCAAGGACGTGCCCCTCAACTTGGAGGTGATCACCAGCCAGTTCATCCAGGACACCGGTTCGACCAACCTGCGCGAAGCGCTGCGCTACTCGGCCGGCATCGTGCTCGAGTCGCAGTCCGACGCGTTCACCGACGAGGACAGCAATCCGCAGGGCGCCGGGGCCAACGACCCGCGCGGCGCCACGCGGCGTCCTGGCGATTCCACTACAAAGCTCCGCGGTTTCATCATCGATCAGGTGCTGCGCGACGGCTTCCGCCGTCAGTACTCCGCCGACGCGGTGAACATCGAACGCGTGGAAGTGCTTCGCGGCCCCTCCGCCCTGCTCTACGGCGTGGGCAACTTCGGCGGTGTCATCAACTACATCCCCAAGCGCCCGCTGCACGAGAGCCAGCGCTCGATCGGTTTCACGATCGGCACCGACAATCTCTATCGCGGCGAGTTCGACTTCACCGGTCCGCTGGGCGACGGCGCGTGGAAGCCTGCCTACCGCATCACCGGAGCCTACGAAGAAAACGAAGACTACACCGACTTCTACGAGCAGAAGCACTACACGATCGCGCCGTCGTTCAGCTTCCGGCCGTTCCCGAAGACCGAGGTCCTCCTCGACAACGAATTCGGTTACAAAGAAGAGAGCGGCGTCGGCTTCCAGAACATCCGCAACAACGTCGGCGACGAGGGCCAGGGCCCCGGCCGGCAGGCGACCTGGATCACCGATCTGTTCGATCCCGAAACCTCGCTCAAAATCGGCGAGCGTGTCGACAACCGCACGTTCCGCTGGTCCGGCCCCGACACCTACCTGAAGGGCCCCTTCCGCAACCACATCGTCGACGTCACCCAACAAATCGGCGAGGACCTGTTCCTCAAAGTCGGCTTCGCGCAATCGGAGGCGACCTTCGATTCCCGCCAAGCCGTGGACGCGCATGGTACGCGGGGGTTCTTTTCCACCGCCGCCGATCTTGCCCGCGCTCCGGCACTGTATGGCCCCATCGTCAGCAGTCCGATCAGCCGCCAGGCCGCCAACTCCGCCCCCGAGCTGATCGAGAACGCCGTCATCGAGTATGAGTGGAAGGACTACAACACCACCGAGCTGCGCAACCAGATCCGCGCCGAAGCCACGTACAAGCTCGACCTCGGCAAGTGGGGCACGCACACCTTCCTCACCGGCGTCCAATACATGGAGCTCGAATCCGACGAGGATGAGTACGGCCCGGCTTATTCCTACGGCGGCAATCCGGTCAACCGCACCGCGCGTTACAGCTACAAGAATCCCACCGACTACACGCCGTTCCGTTACGGCGTGCAGGGCGACGGCGTTCCCGACAATCCCGCCGTCCACCTCTATTACACCAACCAGAAGACGCACGATCTCGGCTACTACGGCGTGTATCAGGGCCAGTTCTTCAACAAGCGCCTGACACTCATCGGCGGCATGCGCTGGGACCGCAACGACGCCCGCGAGGTGAAAAACTACATCTACGAGGCGACCCATGCCGCCGAATACCTGAGCCGCGTCAGCGACGACGCCCCCACCGCCACGAGCCCGCAGGTCGGTATCAGTTATGCGGTGACACCCAGCCTCTCCGTCTTCGGACTGTACTCGACCGGTGTCGTGCCCAATTACTACGAGCGCGACGGCAACGGCGATCTCCTCGAGCCCACCGAAGCCAGGAACTACGAGGCCGGCATCAAGTTCGACCTCGCCGACGGCCGCGTCTCCGGCACGATCAGCGCGTTCCGGACCGAGCGGGAAGGCGTGCCGAAGTTCATCTGGTGGGCGCCCAGCAATTACCAGAACCAGGTCAAGGGCTACGATTCTGCCCTGCCCAGCACCACTGTGCTTTGGTACGCCACGCCCGACGCCTTCTGGGAAGGCCTTCACAATTCCGGGATGAGCGTGGAGCAGGCAACCGCCGTCGCGAAGGACGTCTGGCCCACGGGCTGGCACCCGCTGATCGATGAGATCGCCGCCTCCCCGACCAAGCAGACGGACTGGGCCAACTACGGTCCGCTCGCCGGCACGTTCTGGAACTACGCCTGGCAGGCCGAGGCGCCCACCAACGACCAGACCGACACGGGCAACTTCTACTTCCCGCTCGCCAACTACAGCGACCCCGACGTCGCCGCCTTCATGGCGGCGATCCACAGCGCCCCCGGCTGGAAGGGCAACTACTTCTACACCGCCGGTTATCCGTACCGCTACGGCAACGGCACAGTCGGCTATGGCAACGCTCCGGACGGCTCGGGTGCCTACGTCCGCATGGACGACGAGTCCAGCGGCTGGGATGCCTCGATCATCTTCACGCCGACCGACGAACTGCAGATCCTCGCCGGTTTTGCCCATGTCGATCGCAAGATCACCACGCGCACCTACCAGTTTGTCGACGCGCCTTACTGGCCGGCCGGCTGGTGGTTCGCCTCGGACAATAACTTCGGCACCCTGGACAACACGAAGCTCGCACCCGACGTCTATACCGACATCTACAAGACCTCGACCTACAACCAGACGATCCCCGACTACGGCAACGCGGCCGACGACACGCCGCGCAACACCGCCTCGCTCTGGATCCGCTACTCGCTGGACAAGCTCGCCGACCCGCTGAAGGGCTGGACGGTCGGCGCCGGCGGCACCTGGGAGGACAACCGCATGTGGTTCACCGGCTTCAGCGGCGGCGGCGGCAACGTAACCTACGAAGATGGCACGCGCGAGCTCGTGAAGCTCTACACCAAGGAGCGCTACCGCGTGAATGCGTTCGTCGAATACAAGACGAAGCTCCAGAACAAGTATCCCGCACGTTTCGCCCTGAACGTCGACAACCTGCTCGACGACCAGGATCTCTACGGCCTGGTCTACGCGCCCGGGATCTCCGCGCGCTTCTCCGCCCGGTTCGAATTCTAAACCGATGCTCCCGCTGCCGGCCGAAACCAGCTCACGTCTGCAGCGGGAGTGCGCCGGTTTACGTGCTGCGCCGCTCCGGCGGCGCAGCACCTCTCGTATTCAAAGCATCACGACACAGGCGGCCGCCTTCGCGCGGCGGGCTGCACCGGTGCCTTTATTGAATCTGCCGGTACAGATACCACGGCCCGTCGAGATGCTCCACGACCGTGAGCTTTTCCGTGGGCACCGGCGCCTCGGCCCGCTCGTGCACCCACAGGAAACCGACCGCCGATTCCCCCACTCGCGCGAGCGTGCATTCGATCCACCCCTTCGACTGCACCTCCGCGTAATAGAGCCCGAGATCGCGCACCTTCTGCCACGTCTCCTTTTCGACGCCGCTCGGCCGGGTCGCGCCGTGGATCACCCCCGTCGCCCCGGCGCGCCCGAGGCGCCGCGCCAGTTCGTCCAACTCCGTCCGCTGCTTCGCGAAATACTCCTTCAGCTGCGCATCGCTCAGCTGAAACGATTTCATCCGCTGCAAGTCCCAGATCTCCGCGTCCGAGGGCTTTTCCCGGCTGCTCATGGTCATCGCCGTCATCTGCAGGACGCCCGGGGGAATCGTGCGCGCCCGCGCCCGGGCAATCTTCCAGCCTCCGGCCTCCCGCTGCAGGAACACGTAAAAGTCCGTCTGCTCGCGGCCGTCCTTCATCGTGACCGCCACCGCGATGGCCCGCGTGTTCTCGGTGCGCCCGAACTCCCGCGGGGTGATGACGTAGTCAGGTTTCCAATACGCCGAACCCGGGTGCGGCACGCGCCCGTAGCCGCGGCTCATCTCGGCCGTGTAATAGTTCCGGACCTCGGGCCATTCCTTGCGCTTGAAGAACGATTCGATCAACCACTCCGGCGATCCTTCCGCAGCCTCAGCCGGCGCCGTCTGCGCCGCCGTCTGGGCGGCCGCGTCTCCGGCAGGGGGTAACAACAGCGCCACACATCCACAAACAAGCAAACACCTCATGTGGCTTCCACCAAACGGGCCGGCCGCCCCTCGTGCAATCCTTTCCACCGCACGCGCCCGTAGCCTCACCCCGCGGCGCCGCCGGTACGCGCCCGCCAGTTCTCCCTTGAGGACCGGGCGGGAATCGCGCTTCTAATCGCTGCCATATGCCTCGTCCGGCGAAGAACAAACCCCAACGCGCGGCGACCCTTGCCGATGTCGGTCGTGCCGCCGGTGTCTCCGCGATGGCCGCCTCGGCGGTGCTGAACGGCGTCCGCACCTCCTCCCGCATCTCGCTCGCCACCCGCGAGCGCATCCTCGCCGCCGCCGCCGAGCTGCGCTACCGGCCCAACGCCGCCGCCCGCGCCCTCCTGCAGCGGCGCATGAACACGATCGGCGTTGTCGCCGTGATCGACGGCGGCGGCACGCCCGGCGCCGGCGAGCTCAACCAGTATTTCCTGGAGATTTTCAACGGCGTCATCGAGGACGCCGCCCTGCGCAACCAGAACGCCACCGTGCTCACGCTCCACGACTGGCAGCGCGATCTTTACCGGCTCGCCGGCTTCTGCGACGGCCGCGTCGACGGGATCATCCTTCTCGCTCCCACGATCCCCGCGACGCTCTCCGGCGCCCTCCCGGAGCACACGCCGTTTGTATCCATACATTCAAATACACCGCTGCCCAACGTCATCAATCTCGAGAGCGACGAGGAAACGGGCGCATTTCAGATGGTTCAGCACCTGATCGCCGAAGGGCACCGCCGAATCGTGCACATGTGCGGCGAGTCGGCGTTGCTCGGCGCGCAGCGCCGCATCAGCGGCTACCGCCGCGCTCTCGCCGCCGCCCGCATCCCCTTCGAGCCGGCGCTGCTCATCGAAACGGGCTACAGCCACCTCGTCGCCCGGAGAATCGTGCGCGACTGGCTCGGGAAAAACACCGGCAAGCCGCTGCCCGACGCGATCTTCGCCGCCAACGACGGCGTCGCGATCGCCTGCCTCGAGTGCCTCGCCGAGATCGGTGTCAAGGTCCCCGGTGACATCTCCGTCGCCGGGTTCGACGACACCCTCGCCGCCCGCACCACCGTCCCCCAGCTCTCCACCGTGCGGCAACCGCTCCGCGCCATGGGCGCGCGCGCCGTCGAGGTGCTGTTGCAGCGCATCGAGCCCACGCCGGGCACGGAGGCGACGCCATCGCCGATCGTGTTCCCCACCGAGCTCGTGCTGCGCGCCTCCGTCGCCAGCCCGCCTGCCTCGCCGAAACGCATCCCGTCGTTTTGAAATCCGTGCGGGTCGGGCTTCGCGCCCGACACCCGCCTCACCCGCCGGCGTCAAGCCCGCCCCACAGCCCCAACCATCCATGCGATTCCCTGCCCTCGCCGTCCTGGCTTTCGCGCTGCTCGCCCCGGCCACCCGCCCGCCTTCCGTATTCGACGCTGAACTACGCGAGCGCCAGCCCTTCAACTCCGGCTGGCGCTTCCACCGCGGCGATGCGCCCGACGCCGGCGACCGTCTCGCCTACGAGAACCTCCGCCCGTGGCTCCTCGCCACCGGCACCGGGCTGATCAACGACGGCGTGCCGCCCTCCGCCCGGCCCCGGCGCCCCGCGGGCGAACCGGCCCCCGACGTGTCGTTCACCCGCCCCGACTTCGACGACTCCTCCTGGCGCGCGCTCGACCTGCCGCACGACTGGGCGATCGAGGGGCCGTTCTCCCAAGAGCTCCCGGGCGAGACCGCAAAGCTGCCGTGGCAGGGCGTCGGTTGGTATCGCAAGCATTTCCGTCTCGATCCCACGGATACAGGCAGGCGCATCGCCCTCGATCTCGACGGCGCCATGTCCTACGCCTCCGTCTGGCTCAACGGCCGCTTCGTGGGCGGCTGGGTCTACGGCTACACTTCTTTTCGCCTTGATTTAACGAGCAACCTCAGTCCCGACGGCGACAACGTCCTCGCCATCCGCCTGGACAACCCGCCGAACTCGTCGCGCTGGTATCCGGGCAGCGGGCTTTACCGCAACGTCTGGCTCGTGAAGGAGCCGCCCGTGCGCGTCGCCCACTGGGGCGTGTTTGTATCCACGCCGCGGATCACGCCGGAGGCCGCGCTCGTCAACGTCGATGTGCGCGTCGAGAACACAACTTCGGACAAAGCCGCGCTCGCCGTCTCCGCCGGGGTCTTCGAGCTCGACGCCGCCGGCCGGCCCGGCGCGGCCCCCGTCGCGACATCGGCCCGCGGCGAGTTCGAGCTCGATCCCGCCCGCGCCCGCGAAACGCTGCGCTCACTCACGCTCGAGATTCCCCAGCCGAAGCTCTGGGATCTCGATGCACGCCACCGCTACGTGGCCATCGTCACGGTCGAACAGGGCGGAAAGCCGGTCGACGTCGTGCGCACGCCCTTCGGCGTTCGCACCGCCGTGCTCGACGCCGACCGCGGTTTCATCCTCAACGGCCGGCACGTGCCAATCCGCGGAGTGTGTCTGCACCACGATCTCGGCGCCCTCGGCGCGGCGATCAACGTGCGCGCGATGGAGCGCCAGCTCGAGATCCTCCAGGCGATGGGCTGCAACGCGATCCGCACCAGCCACAACCCGCCCGCGCCCGAGCTCCTCGAGTTGTGCGACCGCCTGGGCATGCTGGTGATGGACGAGGCCTTCGACTGCTGGCGCCGCGGCAAGAAGTGGCCGCGCGAAGTCGAGGAGTTTTCCGACAAGGTCACCTACTTCGACTACGGCAGGGTCTTTGACGACTGGCACGAGCGCGACCTGCGCGCGCTCATCCGCCGCGACCGCAACCACCCGAGCGTCGTGATGTGGAGCATCGGCAACGAGGTGATCGAACAGTGGTTCACCGATGGGTGGAAACTCGCCGCGCGGCTCGCCGGCATCGTGCGCGAGGAGGACCGCACGCGCCCGGTCTCCGCCGGCTTCAACGGTGCGCAATCCGGCTACACCGGGTTCCAAACCGTACTCGACGCCGTCGGTTTCAACTACCGCTACGATGCCTACGCGCCGTTTCATCGCCTGAATCCCACGATCCCCGTCTTCGGTGCGGAAACCGCGTCGACGCTCAGTTCGCGCGGCGAATATTTCTTCCCGGTCAGCGACGACAAACTGCAGGGGCGTGCCGACTTTCACGTGAGTTCCTACGACCTCAGCTCGACCGAGTGGGCCAACACGCCCGACACCGAGTTCCGTGCCCTCGACGAAACGCCCGCCGCCCTCGGCGAGTTCGTTTGGACCGGCTTCGACTACCTCGGCGAGCCCACGCCCTACAACTCCGACAGCACCAACCTCCTCAATTTCTCCGACCCGGCCGGGAAAGCGCGCGCCGCCGCCGAACTCGAGCAGCTCGGCCGCATCGCGGTGCCCTCGCGCAGCAGCTACTTCGGCATCATCGACCTCGCCGGTTTCCCGAAGGACCGGTTCTACCTTTACCAGGCGCGCTGGCGGCCCGAGCTGCCGATGGCGCACATCCTCCCGCACTGGAACTGGCCCGAGCGCGTCGGCCAAGTCACACCGGTCCACGTCTACTCCTCAGGCGACGAGGCGGAGCTCTTCCTCAACGGCAAATCCCTCGGCCGCCAGAAGCGCGGCCCGCTCGTGTATCGGTTTCGTTGGGACAACGTCGTCTACGAGCCCGGCGAACTCCGCGTTGTCACCTACAAGGACGGCCGCGAATGGGCGCAAGCCACGCAACGCACCACTGGCCCGGCAAGCCAGCTCCGCCTCGAGCCCGATCGTGCCGAGCTGCGTGCCGACGGAAGCGATCTCGCATTCGTGACGGTCAGGATCGCCGACGCCCGTGGCGACACGGTGCCGCGCTCGCACAACGAGGTGCAGTTCTCGGTCGCGGGCCCCGGCGAGATCGTCGCCGTCGACAACGGCGATCCGACCAGCTTTGAGCCTTTCCAAGCCACCCACCGCAAGGCATTCAACGGCCTCGCCCTCGCCATCGTGCGCACCAAAGCCGCCCAGCCCGGCACCGTGACCGTGCGCGCAACCTCCGCCAATCTCGCGCCCGCCACGATCGAACTTCGCAGCAACTAACGCCGGCTCCGCCCGCCGCGGAAGTGGCGACGGCTCGAGCCTTTGCCTGCGCCGTGGGGCGCAGCTGTTCCCCGCCCCCCCGTGCCTCGATCGCCCTCCCCGCGCCGTAACCGCGCGTTACGGCCGGGGTTCCGCGCGCCGCCTCCCCCTGCGGAGAAAGCTCTTGCGGAGCCCCTGCGGTGAGCGAAGCTGACCGCACGTCGTTCCCGCCTTCGTATGAACTCCTGTCTTCGCCAGCTCCTGCGTGTCGCGTTTGTCGCGATGCTCTGCGCCTTGTTCACCGCCACCCCGTCCCTTCGCGCGGCCGAGGATCTCGGCACGTCCGTCGGGCTCATCGCCGTTCCCAACGGGGTGCCGCCCGATTCGGTGCAGCAGATCGTCGCCTACTCCCTCACTCGTCGCGAATGGACCGTGACCGAAAAATCCGACACGAAAGTCGTCGGCCAGCTCAAACACCGCGGCAAGGAGGCCATCGTCACCTTCGTCTTCGAGGGCAAAGACCAGATCGCCGTCTATTGCGCCGGCTGGAAAATCGATCGCGATGGTAAACGCCTTAAGCCCGAGCTGCCCGAGCGCTGGATCGCCAACATCAAAAAAGACGTGACGACGCGTCTCATCCAGAAAGCCGCCGATCTCTAAGCACGGCACCGATCGTCAGCGCGACCGCGCTGGCCTCTCCGTTCGCCTTCCGTTTTCACACCGCTTCATGTCCGGCCCTCCCGCCGCCGCCCATACGCCCTTCCAAGTCGCATTCGGCGAACGCTCGTCACGCTCCTCCGCCACGCTGCACGTCGAGCTTCCGGTGCTCGGCGGCCTCCACCGGGAGACAATCTTTGTCGACGCCGAACCGGCCGGCGAACACGGCGCGCTGACGCTGCATCGCGCGGGCCACTGGCTGCTCGGCCACGCCTCGACCGCAATCGATCCGCGCCGCGGACTCGAGGCCGCTTCGCTCCAGCTCTATCGCGATCTGGTCGCAGCGACGCACGGCTGGCACCTCGCCCGCATCTGGAACTACGTGCCCGGCATCAACGCTCCGGGCCCGGACCAACTCGAAAACTATCGCGCGTTCTGCCGGGGCCGATCGCTGGCGTTCGAGTCGGAGTTTGGCGGCGTCTTCAAACGCCTGCTCCCGGCCGCCTCGGCGGTGGGCTGCGACGACGATCGCCTGACCGTGATTTTCGCCGCGCACGAGCGGCCGGTGCAGCATTTCGAAAACCCGCAGCAGGTGCCCGCCTACGACTATCCGCCGGAGCACGGGCCGCGTCCGCCGAGCTTTGCGCGGGCGACGGTCGTGGCCGCCGCCGACGCTCCGACGGTGTTCATCTCGGGTACCGCCGCGATCAAGGGCCACGCGACGATCGCGCCCGACGACACCCTCGCGCAGCTCGCGTGCACTCTCGACAACCTGAGCGCGATCTCGCGCGTGTGCGGCCTCGGCGACGACCTGGCCGCGGGCCGGGCGCAGGCGCGGCACGTGAAGATCTACCTGCGCCGGGCCGCCGATTATGCGGCGGTCTCGCGCGAGCTGGCGGCGAGCCTGCTGCGCCCCGGGGATCAGGTGAGCTACCTGCGGTCCGACATCTGCCGCGCCGCGCTCAACGTCGAGATCGAGGCAACGATCGTCGGCGCCGCCCTCGCGCGCTGAAGCGGCTCCGCGCCCTGGGGTCGGGCTTTGCGCCCGACATCGCAAGGTCCGACCCGTTCACGCCTCCTCGAGCAGCGCCTTGAGCCGGCGCGTATCCGGTTTTCCACGCGGGGTGAGGGGAAACTCGGGCATCACGCGCAACCGCTCGGGGATCTTCCAGGCCGCCACGCGCCCGCTCAACCGCGCGCGCAACTCGAGCGGCGACAGCTCCGATACCACCGCCGCCGCGAGCGCATCGCTCCGCGCCGGGTGCGGCATCGCGTAGGCGTCGCGCACCCCGGGCGTCGCGCGCAGGGTCGCTTCGATCTCCGCCAGGTCCACGCGGCGCCCGGCGATCTTCACGAGCCGGCCGGTGCGGCCGAGCAGGACGACCTCGCCTTCCGCGTTGAGCTCGGCGCGATCGGCCGGCCGGTGTATCCCCCGGCCCACGACAGCCGCACTCTCGACGGTGAAACGGTGCCCGCGCCCAAACGCCAGGCGCACGCCCTCCATCGGCTGCCCCACGCTGCGGCCCGTCAGCGTGGCCTCGCCCGTGCGATCGTAGGCGATGCCGCCGGTCTCGCTCGAGCCGTAGAAACCGTGCACGCGCCGCCCGAATTTTTCGGCAAACGCCCTCGCCGTCTCCGGCGGCAGCGGCGCGCCCGCGGAAATCACCAGGCGCACGCCCGCCAGCGCATCGGCCCCGAGATCGCTGCGCACCAACGCCCGCAACAGCGCCGGCACCGCGGGAAACACAGTCGCCCGCACCCGGGCGCTCTCGGCCACCAGCACCTGCGGCAACGGACTGGAAACGCACGCGATCGCCGTGCCTTGCGCGAGGAGCGGCACGACCAGGTTGCCCAGCCCGTAGGAATGGCCAAACGGGATCACGGCGGCATTCACGTCGTCGGGCCGGATGCCCATCGTGGCGCACACCTGGCGGCCGTCTGCGATCATCTGCGCGTGGGTAAACATGAGCGCGCGCGGGCGGCCGGTGCTGCCGCTGGTCAGCTTGATCAGGCAGAGATCGCCGCGGCGTTCGCGCTGACGACCAGGCAGGACCGGCTCGAGGCGGCCGTCCCGCCAAAGCCACGCTGCGCCGAGGTCGGCGGCCGTGGCGCGCTGCGCTTCCGCCGGCTCGGCGCCGTCGAGCGCACACGGGATCGCACCGTGTTGCAGCAGCCCGAGAAACACGTGCAGCCAGCCCGCGCCGTTGGGGGCGACGATCGCAACGCGCCGCCGCGCGAGAGCCGCGCCCACCGTCGGTGGCAGCGCGCCCCGCCAGGCCTCCGCCCCGGCGGCCAGTTCCGCGCGCGTCCACCCCCGGCCGCTCGCGCCGTCGAGGAGCGCGGGCGCCCGTGGATCGCGGCGGACCAGCTCCGCCCAACAGTCGTCAAGCCGTTCGGACATACGAAAAACCGGGCACCACGGCTGCTCGCGGGAGCGCGGTGCGTCAGCCCAACGCTGTCGCGCCCCGCGCCGGCTGCGCGAGGAAAAATCGCGGTTGCACCAGCTGCGCGTTCCCGAGCTAATGCGCGGCAAGAGCCATGCGCGACACCGGCCAGCAGACTTCGTGGGATGTGATCGTGGTCGGGGGCGCGCTCGCCGGCGCCGCGACGGCACTCCTGCTCCGGCGGCGCAACCCCGCGCTGCGTGTGCTGATCGTCGAGCGCAGCGAGCGCTTCAGCCGGCGCGTCGGCGAATCCACCGTCGAAATCAGCGCCTATTTTCTCGGCCGCGTATTGGGGCTGACCGAGCACCTCAACCAGGAACATCTCGTCAAACAGGGCATGCGCTTCTGGTTCGCCAACGAGGCGACCAGGTCGCTCGGCGACTGCAGCGAGACGGGGCCCGGCTACAACGTCCGCTTTCCCGGCTACCAAGTCGACCGCGCCGTCCTCGACGAGGAGGTCCTCGCCCGCGCCGTCGCCGCGGGCGCGTCGCTCCTGCGCCCGGTGCGCGTGCGCGCGGTGACTTTGCAGGACGGCGGCGTGCAGACCGTCGAGTGCGAAGCGGCCGACGGCGCGCGCACGACGTTGCAGGCCCGCTGGCTCGTCGACGCCTCGGGCTACGCCGCCCTGCTCGCTCGCCAGCAGGGCTGGCTCGTCCCCAACACCGCCCACCCGATCGCCGCGTGCTGGAGCCGGTGGCGCGGCGTGAAGAGCTGGGATTCGCGCGAGTTCGCCGAACTGTTTCCGCAGTGGACGCGGCGCACCCGCGCCATCCGCTTCACCGCCACCAACCACGTGGTCGGCCGCGGCTGGTGGTCGTGGTGGATTCCGCTCAAGGGCGGCGACACCAGCGTCGGAATCGTCTACGACCAGCGGCTCGTCGAGCTGCCCGCCGGCGCGCGCCTGGGTGATCGCCTGAAAACGTTTCTCCAACAACACCCCGCGGCGCGGACGTTGCTGGCCGACGCGTCCTGGCAGGAGGGCGACGTGCATTTCCGCCGCGACTGCGCCTATCGCTCGTCGGTGTTCGCCGGCCGCGGTTTCGCTCTGGTGGGCGACGCGGCGGCGTTCATGGATCCGTTTTACTCGCCGGGTATGGATTGGATCAGCTTCACCACGAGCGCGACCGCCGCGCTCATCGACGGCTGCGTGCGGGGCCGCCCGGCCGCCGAACGCGTCGCCCGGCACAACCAGCGCTTTTCGCAGAGCTACGAGCGTTGGTTCAACGGCATCTACCGCGACAAGTATCTCTACATGGGCGACCAGGAGCTCATGACCCTGGCCTTCCGGCTCGACCTCGGGCTCTACTATCTGGGCGTCGTTTCCCAGCCGTTCACCCGGGGCGACGCCGCGCTCGAGACCCCGGCCTTCGCGCATCCAGGTGCACGGCTGCCGGCCGCCCTCATCGCGATCTACAATCGCCGGTTCGCCGCCCTCGCCCGCGCCCGCCTCGCCCGCGGCGCCTGGGGCCGCCACAACACCGGCCGTTGTTATAACTTCATGAGCTACCAGCTCGATCACTGGCTCGTGCCGCGCATCCTCGTCGCCTTCGGGGCCTGGCTGCGCCTGGAGCTCATCGAGGGCTGGCGCAGCTGGTTCCGCGTCCACCCGATGCCCACGCGCCCTTCGCCCGAAGCCATCCCGCCCGCCCGGCCCCCCGCCGCCGCCACGACGCCCGACGCGGCGCCCGTCGCAGCGAAAGCTTGAGCGCGCCGCCGCAACGTTTTCTCTGCCTTCCAGGATGTCCTCCCCCTCCGATTTTTCCATTCCGCCGCAACTTGCCCGCTTTCCCGTGGAGGTCCGCGACGCCTACCGCCGCTACTGCGAGACGCGCGACGCCGACGCACTCCAGATCGTCGTGACCGCCGCCCTGCGCGAGCACATGCCGAAGCGCACCAATCAGCCCACCGCGCCCGATTTCAGCGACGGCGTCCGGCTGATCGAGGACCTCGGCTACGACTCCCTCGCCGTCGCCGAAATTGTGTTTTTCTTCGAGGATCTGTTCCAGGTGACGATCCGCACCCAGGATCTCCAGGCGATGACCACGGTGGGCGAGCTGCGGGCCTTCGTGCTCCGCCAGTTGGCGGAAAAGTCTGCGTCCGCGTGAGTGCTGCTGTTGCTTCAGCCGCCCGCCGCGTTGTCATCACCGGGCTCGGCCTGATCACACCGATCGGCAACGATCGTGCGGCCGTCACCGCGAGCCTCCGCGCCGGCCGCCACGGCCTCGCGCCGGTCGAGTTTCTCGGCAACCCGACCCTGCCCGTGAAGGTGGCCGGCACGATCAAGGGCTTTGCCGTCGAAACGCCGAACTGGCGCGATTGGTCGTGGCCGCAGCCCTACGACATCCCGCGCGAAACCCTGCGCGGGCTCGCCCCGCACGGCGTGTATGCCCTCTGCGCGATCGAGCAGGCCCTCGCCGACGCCGGGCTGACCGCGGCCGACATCGCCCACCGCGCCGATACGGGACTCTATTGCGCCTCCGCGGGCTCGGCGATGCTCCTGCACCACCACGTCGCCCAGCTCTACGCCGCGCGCGGCGAGCGCGGCAATCCGCTCGGGGTCGTCAGCTCCATCGCCGGCACGCTCAATTTCAACCTCGCCGCCCACTATCACATCACCGGCGCGGTGTGCGGCTTCGTCTCGGCCTGCGCGTCCTCGAGCCACGCACTCGGGTTCGCCTGCGACGAACTGCGCCTCGGCCGGCTGCAACGCGTCATCGTCGTCGGCGCCGAAGAGCTGAACGCGGAAACGCTCCTCCCGTTCGCGGCGATGCGCGCGCTCTCGCCCCAGAGCGATCCCCGGCTGGCCTCGCGCCCCTTCGACGCCGCGCGCGACGGCTTTGTCGGCGGCGGGGGCGCCACGGCCCTGGTCCTCGAAGAAGCCTCCTTCGCCGCGGCCCGCGGCGCCCGCCCCCTGGCCGAAATCGCCGGCTGGGGTCAGGCGGCCGACGGCTACAGCGTGGCGATGTCGCACCCGGAGGGCGCCGGCCTCGAGCTCGCGATGCGACGCGCGCTGGCCGACGCCCACGTGACGCCGGAGGCGATCGATTACGTCAATGCCCACGCGACCTCCACCCCGGTCGGGGACCGGGCCGAGGCGGTGGCGTTGCGCAAGGTGTTTTCCGACGCCGGGGCCCGGCCGCTCGTGAGTGCGACGAAAGCGCTGACCGGCCACCCGCTGTCGCTGGCCGGCGCGATGGAAACCGCCTTTTGTGCGCTCGCGCTCGCGGAAGACTTCGTGCCGGGCAACGTGCACCTCGCCACGCCCGACGCGGCCTGCGCCGGCCTTCAGCTCCCGACCGCATCGGTCGACACCCCGCTCCACGTGGTGCTCAACAACAGCAGCGGCTTCGGCGGCAGCAACGTGTGCCTGGTGTTGCGGCACGCGGTTTAGCGGGCGAAGCGGCGTTGCGCGACGGACGCCCGAGGGGGCGCGGGGCTTCAGCCCGCGCGCGAAAGCCCAACGAGCGCGGGCTGAAGCACCGCACTACGGGAAAGCATCGCCCCTGACGCGGTATACTTGCATGAGGCGGAGCTCCAAAACCGGCTGCACCGCGTGCGGCTCCCTTCGGCGCTCCCGGAAACCCGTCCGCACCGCGTGCGGCGCCTCCGGGCGGAGCCGGAAATCGTCCCGCACCGCGTGCACACGCCTTTCCGGGCGCCCGAAACCCGGCTGCACCGCGTGCAGCTCCCTTCGGCGCTCCCGGAAACCCCTCCGCACCGCGTGCGGCGCCTCCGGGCGGAGCCCCCAACATGCCCTTACCGCGTAAGGGTGCCTTTCCGGGAGCCCGAAACCGCCCCCTACCGCGTAAACCCATCGGCAATTCTCAGCCTTGCACCGCCCCGCGCCACCCCTGAGGCTTTGCGGACAATTACCCGCATGGCTGACCCGCTCACCGCACGTCTTAAACAACTCATCGTCGAAACGCTCCGACTCGAAGGCGTCTCGCCCAGCGACATCCAGGATACCGATCCGCTCATCGGCTCCGGCCTCGCCCTCGATTCGATCGACGCCCTCGAACTGGTGGTCCGGTTGGAAAAGGAATTCGGGATCAAAATCAGCAGCAGCGAGGAATCCCGCCAGGCGCTCGGCAGCGTGGCGAGCCTCGCCGAGTTCGTCCGCGCCCGCGCCGACCCCGCCCGCCTTCCGGCCTGAGCGCGTCATGCCCGTTTTCGCATGCCTTCCCGTGGCGCGGGGCTTCAGCCCGCGCTCGTCGCGCTTCCAAACACGGGCGGAAGCACCGCGCCGCCTCCGGCCGCCGCCGCGCAAGGTCATTAACGGCCTCTAAGCGCACGGCGCTCTCCCGCCCCCGCGCCGTATGGGTAACTCCTCGCCAACCTCTCCGATCCGCCTCGCCCGCTGTGGCTGCCTCACGCCCCTGGGCGACGCCGACGCCACCCTCGCCGCCTTGCTGCGCGGCGAGCGCGCCGTGCACCCGACGCCCGTCGGCGGCCGCGAGGGCGGCGACGCCGTCCCGCTTGCCCTGCTGCCGGGCCGCGCGCTCGAGGAAACCGCCCCCCCCGCCTGGACCGGCGCCGTGCGCACCCTCCTCGCCCCGCTCGCGGACGACGGCTGGGGCACGGCCCGGCGGCCGGTGTTCGTGACGAGCAGCAACTTCGGCGTGGGCAACCTGCACGCGTATCGACGGACTGGAGACGAGGCGCATCTCGCCTACGGCGCTCCGTTCGCCTGCGTGGACTGGCTGCGCCGCGAGCTCGGCTGGGGGCCGTGGGTCACGACCTACTCGCACGCCTGCGTCTCCGCGCACCTCGGCCTGCTGCAGGCCAGCCGCGTGCTCGAGGCGCGCCTCGCCGACGCCGCGCTCGTCTTCTCCTTCGATTTTCTCAGCCCATTCGTCGCCGGCGGCTTTCACGCGCTGAAAATCCTCAATGCGGAGATGCCGGCCCCCTACCAGGCGCGCGCGACCGGGGCGATCGGCCTGGGCGACGGCGCCGCGTTTGCGGTCCTCTCGCGCGACGCCGGCGACCTCGTGCTGACGGCGCAGAACCTGTTCAACGAAATGTATCACTTCACCGCGAACCAGCCCGACGGCGCCGGCTTCGAGGCGTGCCTCGCCCCGCTCGCGGAAGCCGCGCGCGGCCGCCGCCTCTGGCTCAAAGGCCACGGCACCGGCACGCTCGAGGCGGGCCGGCTCGAGGCCACGACCCTCGCCCGCATCTTCCCCGGCGCCCCGCTCACCGGCTGGAAGGGCAGCCTCGGCCACACGCTCGGCTCGTGCGGTCTCGTCGAGCTGGCCGTCGCCGCCGCCGCGCTGCGCGCCGGCCGCACGCCCGGCACCGTGGGCACCACGGAGCCCACATTCGCCGACAACGTCGCGCTCGCGCCGTTCGCCAACGACGCGTTCGACGCGGTGCTCTGCGCGAGCAACGCCTTCGGCGGCGCGCACGCCGCCTTCCTCCTGAGCCATGCTTGAGCGTTTCATCCAGGCCGCCCCCACCGACGCCCCCGACCTCGACGAGGACGTCGCCGCCACCCGCGAGCGACTCAAGGGATGCTTCGCCCCGGGCGCCACGCGGCGCATGACGCAGCTCGGCATGCTCGTCGGCGCCGTGCTCGGCGAACTCGCGCCGGCGGCCGACGATGCGCTCGTCTATGCCTCGCAATTCGGCGAGAGCCGCGCGCTCGAGGGCTACCTCGACAGCTTTCCGAGCGCGAGTCCCACGCTGTTCCAGACCTCCATCCACCCCAGCGGCGTGCAACAGGCGTTGATCGGACGGCAGCAGAGCGTCCGCGAAGTGTTTCCCCTGTCCGGCGGAGACCATCTGGTCGCGTCGGCTCTGCTCACCGCGCTGCTCGCCCCCGCGCCCCGCGCCCTCCTCGCAGGCGGCGAGGAACGCGGCACCTGGCTGTTGGAAAAAAAGGTCGCGAGCGACCGGGCCTTCGCCTTTGCGCTCGCGCTCACCCGCACGGCCGGCGCGGGAACCCTCGGCCGCGTGGCGCTGGAAACGTTCGACCCTGGGAGCGCGGGCCGCCGGCCCGCAACGGGCCCGGATGCGGGCGGGCCGCCCGCGCTTCCAGACGGCGCCCTCTCGCTGGGCGCCTGGTTCGATCTTCTTCACGAGCGGCGCGCCTTCACCGGCGTGATCGCTCCAGGCCTGCGCCTGCATCTCGCGTGGACGTGAGTTCGCCGGCATCGACTTCGCCCCGCGGCTCCACCGCCCGCCCCCCCCGCAATCCCGGTCCGAGTTGGGGTTACCGCTTCATGCGGCTGTGCGACCGCGCGCTCCCGGAGGTAGTCTTCAAACCACTACGCGCGCTCGGCACCTGGGTGGCGATCGCCGGCATGCCCGCGCCGCGCCGCCACTCGCGAGACTATCTGGCCGTCGTCCTCGGCCGCCCGCCGACCCTGCGCGACGTCTTCCGGCATTTCTTCGCCTTCGAGGAGGCGCTCATGCTCAAGCTTCGCGTCGCCAACGGCCGCGCTCATCGCGGCGAACTCGCGCCCGACGCGTCCGCCTTCGGCGCGTGGCTGGCGGGCGGCCGGCCCGCGCTGCTCGGCACGTTCCACGTCGGCGACTCCGACCTGCTCGGCTTCCTGCTCGGCGGCCGCGAACGGCGGCGCGTCTACCTCGTGCGCCAGCGCGTCGCCAACTCCCACGACACGGAAAAACTCGGCGCGCTGTTCGGCGAATGGGTGCGGTTCGTCTGGGTGAACGAGCCGGGCGAGATGCTCTTCGCGCTCAAGGCCGCCGCCGCGGCCGGCGACGGCGCCATCGCCCTGCAGTGCGACCGCGTCGATTACAGCTCGCGCTCGGAGGCGTTTGAATTCCTCGGCGCGCGCCGCGTGTTTCCCTTCACGATCTACCATCTCGCGCTGATCTTCGGCTGGCCGGTGCTGCTCTCCGTCGGCGTGCCCGACCGCCCCGGCCGCTCGCTCCTGCACAGCTCGCCGGCCTTCGAGCCGATCGCGGGGGAGCCGCGCCCGGAGGCGCTCGCGCGGGCCCGGCGGCATTTCCAGGCCTTTCTGCACCAGCTCGAGGGACTGTTGCGCGCGCAACCGTATCTGTGGTTCAACTTCACGCCGCTCAATCCGCCCGCCGCCGGACCGGCGACCGCGTCACCCACGCCATGAGTCGAATCGCCCGCCTCTACTTCACCACGCTCTACTACCTGTCGTGGCTGATCTTCGCGGTCGTGGGACTCGGACTCAACGCGCTGTGCCTGGTCCTGCTGCTCTTCCCCCACCGCAAGGCCCGCGCCGCCGGCGTGCGCGCGCTCATCCGCGGGTGCTTCGATTTGTGGCTGCGCTGGCTGCATGCGACCCGCGTGGTCTCGGTCGAGTGGCGCGGCTTCGACGGGCCGCTGCCTCGCGGCACCGTCTACATCGCCAACCATCCCACCCTCGTCGACGCCACGTTTCTCCTCGCCCGGCTCCCCGACGCCGTCTGCATCTTCAAGCCCGCGCTCATGCGCAACCCCGCGATCGGCCCGGCCGCGATCATGGCCGGCTACACCGCCGGCGACACCGGCATCGATCTGATCCGCGAGACGGCCGCCAAGATCGCCGCCGGCCAGTCGCTGCTGATCTTCCCCGAAGGCACCCGCACCGGGCCGGGCGAAATCCTCGGACCGCTGCGCCCGGGCTTTGCACTCATCGCCTCGCGCGCCGCCGCGCCCGTGCAACTGGTCGTGATCCGCTCGACCCCCGAGCTCGCCGCGCGCGGACGCCCGTGGTGGAAACCGCCGGCCATCCTCCCCGGGCGCGTGGAACTCACGCTCGATCACCGCTGGGAACACGACCCCGCGCGGCACGCCACGGAGTTGACGGCCGAAGTGGAGCAGCGACTCTCCGCGGTCCTCGCGCCGTCGTCATGACGCCCTCCCGATCGAACGGAAGCCAGATGTCGGAAGCCGGAAGCCAGAAGCCAGGCGCGTCCCGCACGCATCTCGTCCTCATCCCGAGTTACAACACCGGCCCGCGCCTGCTCTCGACCGTGCGCGAGGCGCTCGCGCAGTGGCGCCCCGTCTGGGTCGTGGTCGACGGCAGCACCGACGGCAGCCACGCGCCGGTCCTGGCGCTCGCCGCCGCCGAGCCCGGCCTGCGCGTGATCGTGCGGCCCCGCAACGGCGGAAAAGGCTCCGCGGTGCTCACCGGCGCCGCCGAGGCCGTGAATGAAGGTTTCACCCACGCCCTCGTGATGGATGCCGACGGCCAGCACCCGGCGGATCGTATTCGCGATTTCATGACGGAGTCGCAGGCGGCCCCGAGCGCGCTCGTGCTCGGCAGACCCGTCTTCGGCCCCGAGGCGCCGCAGGTGCGCCTGCAGGGGCGCAAGCTGAGCGTCGGCCTCGTGCGTTTCGAGATTCTCGGCGGGGGGATCGACGACCCGCTGTTCGGTTTTCGCGTGTATCCGCTCGTCCCGCTGCTGCGCGTATTCGCGCGCACGGGCGGCGCCCGCCGCTACGACTTCGACCCCGAGATGGTGGTCCGGCTTTTCTGGGCGGGAACGCCGACGGTGAACATTCCCGCGACCTGCCGCTACCTCTCGCGAAACGAGGGCGGAGTCTCGCATTTCCATTATCTTCGCGACAACGTGCGCATGGTATGGCTCCACACGCGACTGATCACCGAACTGCTCCTCTGGCGCTGGCCCGCCGTGCGCCGGGCGCGGAAAGATCGCCGCACGCCATGACGATCACGCTCCGTGTGCCCGATACGGCGCGGTCAAACCAACCCATCCCGCCCTTCGGGAATGCAGGGCCGGTCCTACGCTGTGCGTGTCTGTTTTTCACCGTCTTTCTCGCGCTCCTCTGCCCCGCCGCCGAGCCGCCCTCCTCGCCCGGCGCCCTGGTCACCGCAGGCGAGAACGACGCGGCGTGGCGCCCCCTTTTCACCGCGCTGGCCGCCAAGACGCCCGTGCGCTCGGCGTTCACCGAGCGGCGTTGGTTCTCGCTGCGCAAGCGCCCCATCGAGCTGAAGGGCGAGATGCGGCTCGATGCCGACCACGGCCTGAGCCTGCGCTACGTCGAACCGCAGGAGCAGGCCGTGATCGTCGACCAGCAAGGCGTGCTCCTGCGCGACGGCCAGGGTCGCTCCCGCCCCGCCCCCGACGACCCGCGCGCCTCCGCCGCGCCCGCGGCGCTGCTGCCGGTCCTCCGTTTCGATTTCGACCAGCTCCTCCAGCGCTTCGAATTGCGCGCCGTCCGCAACGACGACGTGTGGCGGCTCGACTTCACCCCGCGGGACGAGCAACTGGCGGGTATCCTCGGACACATTACGGTGATCGGCGCCGGTGAAGCGGTCACGCGCCTCGAGTTTCGCCGCACGCCCACGCAGCGCGTGGAAATTTTCATCGGCAAGACCACCACCGGCGAGCCGTTCACGGCCGACGAGATCGCCCGCTTCTTTCGCTGAACGGCATGGACCAGGCGCACCAGCAACGCCTCGCCCGATGGCTGTTCGGCCTCGCGGTCGCGCTCGGTCTCGCGTGGCTCGCCCGCGTCGACTATTCGCGCCAGATCTCGACCGACGTGCTCGATCTCATCCCGGTCGACGAGCGCTCCCCCGAGCTCGCCCTCGTGCGCTCGCTCGCGAGCGAGCGCCAGGCACGCGTCGCCCTCTTCGTCCTCCACGTGCCGGCGCGCACCGGCGAAACCGCCGACGCCGCGGCCGCCCGCCGGCAGCTGGCCGCGCGTGTATTCACGGAAGCACTCGCCCGCGCGCCAGCCTTCGCCGAAGTCGTGCGTCTCGACGATGCGGGACCGCGCGAGGCGCTCGGGAAATACGTGTTTCAGCGGCGCCTCGATCTGCTGCTGCCCTCCTGGCTCGAGGAGCAGGCGCGCACCTACGCGGCGACGCGACCGGCGGAAGCGTGGCCCGCCTGGCTGGCCGGGCGCACCGCCGCCGAGCTGGAGAACTACCTCGGCCGGCCCGAGGCGATGGCGCTGGAGCAAGTGATCGCCGCCGATCCGCTGCTGCTCGTGCCGAACCTGCTGGAGCGCGTCGAAACGTTTTCCGAGACGGGGCTCGCCGGCGGGCCGCGCGATCGCGTTCTCGTCTGGGCGCTCGCCGCCGCTTCACCGCTGCGCGAAGAGGGCCAGCAACCGGTGTTCGACGCGGTTGCCTCCGCCGAGGCGGCGCTGTCCCGCGCCGTCCCGGAGGCGACGTTGCAGTGGACGGCGATCAGCCGCCTCGCGGCCGAAAGCCGTCGCCGGATCCAGGCGGAAATGTCATCGCTCAATCTGCTCTCGCTCGTCGCCGTGCTCGGCGTCGCAGCGCTGTGCGTCCGGCAGGTGCTGAAATCGCTGCACCTCGCTCCGGTCGTGCTCTGCTCCCTGCTTGGCGCGTGGGTCGCCACGCTCGCCGTCTTCGATCGCGTGCACGTGCTCGTGTTCGTCGTCGGCTCGCTGCTCGGCGGCGTCGCGATCGACTACGGTTTCTACCTTTACCTGCAGCCCGCGCGGCGCGAGGGCGAGCGCTATGCGGATAAAGTGCGGCGGCTGCTGAAGCCGCTGCTCGCCAGCGCGCTGACGACGATCCTCGGTTTCTCCCTGCTGCTATTCTCCGAGCTGCCGCTCATCCGGCACCTCGGCGTGTTCGTGAGCGCCGGGCTCTTGAGCGCCCTCGCCGCGGCGCTGCTGTGGTTCGCGCAGGTGCGCCATCCCTACCTGGAGAGCCGTCGCTTCATCAACGCCCGCATCGGACGGCCCGGGCCGCGCCTGCGTCTCGCCGCCCGCGCGCTCCTCCTCATCGCGGCGGGGGTGGCGATCGCCGGCCCGTGGCGGCTGCAGTGGCGGGACGACATCCGCGAACTGGACATCCCCGCGCACGCTCTGCGCGCCAACGATCACACCGTGCGCGCCGCGTTTGGCGAAGATGACGATCGAGCCCTGTATTTGACGCACGGCGACAGCCCGGCCGCCGCGCGCACCGCCCTGGACATATTCACGGCATGGCACCGGCAGGCGCACCCGCAGACCCCGTTCGCCTCGCTCGGCCTCATCCTGCCGTCGCCGGAGGCGCTCGCGGCACTGCCCGGCCGCCGCGCCGGGCTCGTCGGTTTCCCGGACGAACTACAGGCGGCGCTCGCCCGCCACGGCTTCGAGCCGGACGCCTTCGCGCCGTTCTTCAGCGCGTGGCGCGATTGGGCGAAGAACCCCGCCCCGGCCGACTTCGACGCGCTCGCCCAGGAACTCACCGCGACGTTGCGCGGACCGATGGCGCTGCTCATGGCGACCGAGCCGGGCGCAAGCTGGTTTGCCACCGTCGCCGGCCACGCGCCCGGCGCCGAGCCCCCTCCGCAGACCGCCACCGTGAGCGCGAGCCAGCTCGAATCCCTGAACCGCCTCTTCTCGCGTTACCGCAGCTCGGCGCTGCGCCTGAGCGCCTTCGGCCTCGGGCTGGTGGGCGCCAGCGTGTTCGCACTCTACGGGTTCCGCCGCGGCGCGCGCATCTTCGCGCTTCCCGCCGGCGCATGCCTATTCGCGTTCGGCATGCTCGGGCTGGCGGGTCAGACCCTGAACCTGTTCCATCTGCTCGGCGCGTTTCTCGGCGTGTGCTTGAGCCACAACTACGCGATCTTTTCGGCCGAGAACGCCGCGCGCGGAGAAAGCGTTCCGCCCTCGATCCGGCTGTCCGCGCTCACGACGTCGGCCTCGTTCGGCGTGCTGGCTTTGAGCGCGATTCCAGTCGTGTCGGCGCTCGGCGCCACCGTCGCGCTGATCGTCCTCGCCGCGCTCGCCGGCGTCGAACTCGAGGCGCTCGCCCGCGCCGGTTCCCCGCCGGCCCCGCGTGATGTCTCCCCGCTCTGAACGCCCCCTCCACCCTGCTCGCGCGCGAAGTGTCGGGCATCGCCGCCGAGCTGCGGCCAACGGTCACTCCATCTTCACACGCGCCCGGTAGAACGCGTCGCAGAGGGCGTAGATTTCCTTGGGCGACGTCAGCTCCAGCGCTTCCTTCGTGAGCTTCTTCGCATCGCTGAGTTTCATGGCCCGGATGAGGTATTTCACGCTCGGCAGGAGCGGAGGCGTCATGCTCAGCTCATCGATGCCGAGGCCGAGCAGCAACGGCACGAAGACCGGATCGCCCGCCATTTCGCCGCACACGCTGACCTTGATCTTCGCCTGATGTGCCTCGTCGACCACGTGCTTGAGCGTGCGCAGGACCGCGGGGTGGGTCGGTTCGTAAAGGTGCGCCAGGCGGTCATTCACGCGATCAATCGCCAGCAGGTATTGGATGAGATCGTTGGTCCCGATGCTGAAAAAGTCGCAGTCCCTGGCGAGGAGATCGGCGGTGATCGCCGCGCTCGGGATCTCGATCATGCTGCCGACCTCGAGATTCGGGTCGAAGGCAACGCCCCGCGCCTTGAGCTCGACCTTGCACTCCTCGAGCACCGCATTGGCGCGGCCCAGTTCCTCGCGGCCGCTGATCATCGGATACATGAGCTGCACGCGACCGTGCACGCTCGCGCGGAGAATGGCGCGCAGTTGGGCTTTGAAAATCTCGACGTGCTCGAGGCAGAAGCGGATCGCGCGGAAGCCGAGGAACGGGTTGGCCTCGTCGGGGAACAGCTCGGGCACGGCCGCCATCGGCTTGTCGCCGCCCAGATCGAGCGTGCGGATGACCACCGGATCCGGCGCCAGGCCCTGCACGACCTTCCGGTAGGCTTCGTATTGCGCCTCCTCATCAGGCAGGCGGACGGCGCTGAGGTAGAGAAACTCGGTGCGAAACAGGCCGACGCCCTCGCCCGCGTATTCTTTTACCAACGACACCTCTTCGGCCTTCTCGATATTGGCGCGCAACGGAATCGTCACGCCGTCGAGCGTGGTCGCCGGCTGGCGCACCGCCTCGAGCATGCGCTGCTCGAAGCTCTTCTTTTGCAGCCGGATCTTGCCGTAGCGGAAAAGCGTCTGCTCGGAGGGATTGACGATCACGACGCCCTCGTAGCCATCAACCACGACCCAATCGCCGTTCTTCACCTTCTTCGTGAGATCGCGCACACCGACGACGGCGGGAATCTTCATGGAGCGCGCGACGATGACCGCATGGCTGGTCTTGCTGCCGGAGTCGGTCACGATGCCGATCGCCTGCGAGCGGTCGATGCTCGCGGCATCGGAGGGCGAGATGTCGTTGGCGACGACGATGCGTTTCTCCACCAGCTCGCTGAGGTTCTGCGCCGACTGGCCGAGCAGATTGGCGAGAACCCGCTGGGCCACGTCGCGGATGTCGCCGGCGCGCTCCCGCAAATAGTCATCCTCGATCTCGTCAAAGGCCTTGATATAGCGCGTCGAGACCTTGTTGAAACACGTCTCGATATTCAGACCGGTGGTTTCCAGTTCGCGGATCGTCTCGGAGATCAGCGCCTGGTCCTCGAGTACCATCAGGTGCGCGTCAAAGATGCGGGCCTCCTCCGCCCCCAGATTCTTCTCCACCTCGTCCTGGATCTTCTGCAGTTGCTGGCGGGTGACGAGCAACGCGCGCTCGAAGCGCGCAATCTCCTCGATCCGCTTGTCGGGCTCGATTTGATACGAGGGCACCTCGACATCGCTCTGGATATATAAAAAAATCTGTCCGTAAGCGATCCCCTGCGAGGCAGATATGCCTTGCACCATGAGTTCGGACTTCGAGCGGACTTCGGGCATGCAGTAAGTTGGAAGGGGACCCGCGACGGCAAGGGGGACCGCCCGCGGCGCTGGACGTTAACGCGCCGCCCGGGCAGTGGGTCAACTCGCTTTTACAAAATTCACCCGCGAATTCGCGCTTCTGTCACGAAGGCCGCCGGCCCCCACGCCGCGCGGATCGCCGCCGTCACGGCAGCGGTTGGCACGCCGTCGGGCAGGAGCGCGTAACACGCACTGCCGGAGCCGCTCATGCGAGGGGCCAGGCCGTATTCGCTTTTCAGTTGCGCCAACAGCGTCGGGAGCGCGAGGAACTTCGCGAACGCGGGTGCCTCCAGGTTGTTGAAGAGCAGCGCTTCGGCGGGCGCGGTCGCATCGTCCATCCATGCCTGCAGCCGTGCCTCCGCTTCGCCCGGAGGCAGATAGGAGCCCGGCGCGGCTTGCGCCAGGCGTCGGTAGGCCCAGGCGGTGTTGATGCTGATATCGGGTTTGAAGATCAGGACGCGGCGTCCCGCCAATCGCGACGCCGCCGCAGCCGGCAAAACCTCCACGCGCTCGCCCCGCCCACGCATCACGACCGGGGCCTCCTGCAGGAACAATGGGCAGTCCGAGCCCAATTGCGCCGCCAGGCCCGCCAGCGCCTCCGCCTTCAGCGGGCGGCCGGCAATCATGTTCAATCCTCTCAACGTCGCCGTCGCGTTGCTGCTGCCACCCCCGAGCCCCGCGCCCATCGGGATGCGTTTCTGCAGCGAAAAGCGCACGTCATCGCGCCAGCCGGTCGTCTCCGCAAACAGCCGGGCCGCACGCACAACAAGATTCGAGTCGTCGACCGCGAGCGCCGGATCACTGCACGCGAGCCCAAACGCCGCTCTCCTGCTCCCCGCTCCCTGCTCCCCGCTCTTCGGCGCCTCCGCCTCCATCCACAACGTGTCGCCGAAATCCACCGTGACCACCACCGATACGAGCTCGTGAAAGCCGTCGGACCGCCGACCGGTGATGGCGAGGAAGAGGTTGAGTTTGGCGGGACTGAAGACGACGACGGGCACGGCTTTTGGTGCGGAATGCGGATTGCGGAGTGCGGACTGGGTTTCCTTCGCGCTTCACATTCCGCAATCCGGCCTCCGCAATCCGCAATCTTTATATGTCTTCACATGAGTTGACGGATGCTCGTTTCGACGGGTAGTGGTTCCCACACATGTCCTGCGAACTGATCCTGGTCCTCGACGCCCAATCGCCTCGCGACGTGACCCCCGCGCTCCGCCAACTCCAAGGCACGGTGCGCTGGGTCAAGGTCGGTCTCGAGATGTACACCGCCTGCGGCCCGGATGCCGTGCGCGAGATCGCCGACCTCGGCTTCGACGTGTTCCTCGACCTCAAGCTCCACGACATACCCAACACCGTCGCCAAAGCCGTCGAGTCGGCCGCGCGCCTGCCCATCAAGATGCTCACACTGCACACCTCGGGCGGACGCGAGATGATGCAATGGGCCGTGAAGGCCCAGCAGACGCACGCCCCGCACCTGCTTCTGCTCGGCGTGACGGTGCTCACCTCGATGGGCGAGACGGACCTGCGCGCCGTCGGCTTTTCTCTCGCGCCGGAGCAGCAGGTCCTTCGCCTCGGCCAGCTCGCGGTCGAGTCGGGCCTGCGCGGCCTCGTCTGCTCTCCACTCGAGTTGCCCACCTTGCGGCGCCACCTGCCGGCCGACGTCCGGCTCGTCACGCCCGGCATCCGCCCCCGCGGCGCCGACGTGGGCGATCAGACGCGCATCATGACGCCCGCCGAGGCCGCCCAAGCCGGGGCAAGTTACATTGTCGTCGGCCGCCCCATCTTCAAGGCGCCGGACCCCGTCGCCGCCGCGCGCGCGATCCTCGCGGAACTGCGCGGAGCGCCAGAGGACAGAGGTCAGAAGTCAGACGTCAGAAACCAGACGTCAGAATAAAAGGCTTCGCCCTCCCCGCCTGCCATCCCGAGTTCTGACCTCTGTCATCTGACCTCTGTCATCTGAACATGCCCCGCACCGCCGCCATTCTTCTCGCCGCCGGCCAGAGCACCCGCATGCAGGGCGCCGTGGCCGACAAAGTCCTCACGCTCCTCGGCGGGCGTCCCGTGTTTTCCTACTCGGCGGCGGCGTTTGCCGAAAGCGGCGTCGCCGACTACTACGTGGTCGTTTATCGCGACCAGCGGCAGATGCTCGAGCTCTCCGCCTATGCTCCCACCCCGGCGACGTTCGTGGCCGGCGGCAAGGAACGCCAGGACTCCGTGGCTCGTGCGCTCGCCGCGCTGCCGCCCGATATCGCGCAGGTCTTCATCCACGACTGCGCGCGTCCGTTCGTTCGCCCCGAGCAGCTCGTCGGCCTGCACAAGATCGTCCGGCGCGAACACGCCGTCGTCCTCGCGCATCGCGTGATCGATACGATCAAGGAGCACCGCGACACCGGCCACCTGCGCACGCTCGACCGCGCCCGGCTCTGGGCGATGGAAACGCCCCAGGTCTTCGCCCGCGAACTCATCGTCACGGCCTACGCGCGCGTGCAGTCCCGCGGCGTGCGCATCACCGACGACGCGGCCGCGGTCGAGCTGCTGAACCACCCGGTGGCACTGCTCGAGAACACGCATCCGAATCCGAAGCTCACGACGCCGGCCGATCTGCCGTATTTCGAATTTCTGCTCGGACGGTGATTTTTGCCCTTCCATGATTTTTCGCATTGGCCACGGCTACGACATTCACCGCACCGTCAGCGGCCGCCCGCTCGTGCTCGGCGGTGTGCGCTTTGACGCCGACTTCGGCCTCGAGGGGCACTCCGACGCCGACGCCCTCACCCACGCGATCTGCGACGCGCTGCTCGGCGCCGCCGGCCTGCCCGACATCGGTCATTTCTTTCCGAATACAGACCCGGCTTACAAAAACATCGACTCGCAGCGGCTGCTCGAGCGCGTCGCCACCGAGCTTCGCTTCCGAAGCTGGACGATTGCCAACATCGACGCCTCGCTCATCGCGGAGAAGCCGAAGATCTTCCCGCGGCTCGCCGAGATGAAAGCCACCCTCGCCCGCAGCGCCGGCGTCGCCATCGATCAGATCGGAATCAAGGCGACCACAAACGAGGGCATCGACGACATCGGCCGCGGCCTCGCCATCGCCGCGCACGCGGTCGCGCTGATTTCCAAATCGTGATGGCCGCAAAAAACGCCTAAAGCTGTCATGCACTTTTCCGAACGCCCGTTCGTAGCGCGGTGCCTCAGCCCGCGCTACCTCCGACAGCCGCCGCGCAAAGTTCATCACAGACGCACCCGAGCCACAGGCAACCTCGGCCAAATTCACGAAAACAGAAACCGGGCCTTTTTGTGCCTCTTTGCGTTTCTCGTGGCCATCGCCCTCCTTCCGGCCTGCGCGAAACGCGAGACCACCGTCGGGCGCGGCGACCGCACGCAGGTCCTCCATCGCGGCATCGGCGTCGAGCCGGCCGACCTCGATCCGCAACTCGCCACCGCGGCCAACGACTACCACGTCATCTCCGCGCTCTTCGAGGGGCTCGTGGCCGAGGATCCAGTCGATCTGCATCCCGTCCCGGGCGTCGCCGAGCGCTGGGAGGTGTCGCCCGACGGCCTCAGCTACACGTTCCACCTGCGCGCCAACGCCCGCTGGTCCAACGGCGAGCCCGTCACCGCCCGCGACTTCGTCGCCTCGTATCGACGAATCCTTACGCCGTCGCTGGGCGCGGACAACGCCAGCCTGCTCTACGTGCTGCAGGGCGCCGAGGCGTTTCACAAGGGGCAGCTCGCCGACTTCGCGCAAGTCGGCGTCGCCGCACCCGACGCCCGCACGCTGATCCTCACCCTCGAGCACCCGACGCCGTATTTCCTGTCGCTGCTGCAACACTGGGCCTGGTTTCCCGTCCACCTGCCGACGATCGAGAAGAGCGGCAACGCCACCCAGCGCGGCAATTCCTGGACTCGCCCGGGCACCTTCGTCGGCAACGGCGCCTTCACGCTCAAGGAGTGGCGCGCGTCCCAGAAAATCGTCGTGACCAAGTCGTCCACCTACTGGGACGCCGCGGCCGTGCGCCTGGAGGAGATTCACCTCTACCCGATCGAGAGCCGCGACGCCGAGGAGCGCGCCTTCCGCAGCGGACAGCTCCACGTCACCGAGGCGCTCCCGCCCGCGAAGGTCGACACCTACCGCCGCGAGCAGCCCGCGCTGCTGCGCATCGATCCGTATCTGGGCACCGAATTTTACCGGCTCAACGTCACGCGTCCGTTTCTCAACGAGAAAAAGATCCGCCGCGCCCTCGCGCTTGCCGTCGATCGCACCGCCATCGTCGAAAAGATCCTTCGCGGCGGACAGCTCGCGGCCCACACGTTCACGCCGCCCGGCACCGCCGGCTACACCCCGGCGGCGACACTGCCGACCGACGTCGACGGAGCCCGCCGTTTGCTTGCCGAAGCGGGATATCCCGGCGGCAAAGGCGCGCCGGTCGTCGAACTGCTGTTCAACACCTCCGAGACGCACCGCCTCGTTGCCGAAGCCGTGCAGCAGATGTGGCGCGTCGAACTCGGCCTCGACGTGCGTCTGGTCAATCAGGAGTTCAAGACGCTCGTCGACGCCCGCCGCCTCGGAGCGTTTCAGATTTTGCGCTCCGTCTGGATCGGCGACTACGTCGACCCCGCCACGTTCCTCAACGTGTGGCGCAGCGACAGCGGCAACAATTACACGGGCTGGTCGAGCACGACCTTCGACCAGCTCACGTTCCAGGCCGCCCGCACCGCCGACGCCGCCGCGCGCCACCAGCTCCTGCAGAAGGCCGAGGCGATCCTCCTCGAAGAGGCTCCGCTGGTGCCGCTCTACCATTACACGCATGTCTTCCTGTTGCAGCCCTCGGTCAAAGGCTGGCACCCGAACCTGCTCGACCATCACCCTTATAAACACGTCTGGCTCGAGCCGTGACGGCCGGGGGCGACGGCATCGTCGGAGCGCCCTTGCGCGCGGTTTGTCGCATCGGCGCCCGCGAGACGACGAGCGCGAACGTCATCACACGCAAGCGCGTTCCGACCCGGAAAAACCGGGCTTCAGCTTCGATTTGCCGCCCGGACGAAGCTCCGAGCTGCAAACGCGAAGCTTTTTGCTCCGTTCGCGAAGCAAAAAGCTTCGCGTTTCGAGCTCCGAGCTTCGCCCGCGGAGCAAAAAGCTTCGCCCGCGGAGCTCCGAGCTTCGCCAAACCGGAGCTCCGAGCTTCGCGCACGAAGCTTTTTGCTTCGTGAAGCTCCCTCGGAGCTTCGTCGACCTCGTTCCGAGCTTCG
>DASWVO010000168.1:0-2751 GCA_036406235.1 Opitutaceae bacterium | reverse complement strand
ATGCAGTTGGGGCTCTCCCTCCGTCGCAAAGATGGCGACTGAATGGTGGAGCCCGATGTCCCCATCGGGCTTCAAGTGCTTTCCTCTCAAACCAGCCCGACGAGGACGTCGGGCTCCACCTTGAACTGCATGAGTCCGGCTAAGTCTGGGATGTGGCCCGCTGCGTGAGGAGGGGGACTGTCTTGTGCACGCAGGCCGCAGAATCCCTGCGCTCACGCGCAGGGCCACTCGAACCTCGGCAACTTCGGGATCCAGGTAATACGAACATCGCCTCGTCCGCGCGCTGCCGGAGGCGACGCCGGATGGCGCATCAAGGGATGACCGGCCAACCCGTCGTCGCGGCGTCGTGTCGCGCCCCTCGCGGATGTTCGTAATACGAACATCGCTTCCCCCCGCGCGTTGCTCGCGGCGTCGCCGGATGGCGCATCAAGGTGCGCCCGGCCAGACCGGCGGATCACGGCTCGGGGTCAGGCCGAAACGCTCGATTCGCACGCCAGCGTCTCGTCGGGCAGGTACCGCGCAAGCATGTCGCGCAGATCGCCCGGCTTGACCGGCTTGGCGAGATAGTCGTCCATCCCGGCGGCGAGGCACAGCTCGCGATCGCCCGTCATGGCGTTGGCGGTCATCGCGATGATTCGCAGCGGGGAAGGGATGCTCGTGTCACCGGCGGCCTGCGCCTCGCGAATCTTGCGGGTGGCCTCGACGCCGTCCATCTCGGGCATCTGCGCGTCCATCAGGACGAGCGCGTAGGGCTTGCGGCGCAAAGCCTCCAGGACTTCCCGGCCGTTCGGCACGACGTCGGCGGCGTAGCCGAGATTGCGGAGCTGCAGGAGCGTGACCTTCTGGTTCACCGGATTGTCCTCGGCGATCAGAATCCTCGCGTCCTTCTGTTCGGGTGCCGGCGCGGCGACGCGGTCGTTGCCCGGGACTGACGACACGCCCGGCCGCGTGTGCGCGAGGACGCGGGTGAGCGTGCTGTGCAGGCTGCGCGCGTGCACGGGCTTTAACTCGCAGGCGGCGAACCGGTGTGCGTCGAGCTGCGATTGCGGCAGCCGTTCGCCGCGCGACGTGAGCAAGACCAGCGCCGGACGCGGAATCGACGTGTCCGCGTTGATGGCGGAGGCGAGGTCGAGTCCGTCGCGACCGGGCATGTGGTGATCCGTGATCACCAGGTCGTAGGGACTGCCGGCGGCGTTCGCGCGCTGGAGTTCGGTGACGGCCGCGTCGACCGATTCGACCGTCTGATGCCGGAGACTCCAGGCGTTGCAGAGGTGCCGCAGCAGCGAACGGTTGGTGGCGTTGTCGTCGACGATCAACGCGTGATGGCCGCGCAGCGTCGAAAGCGGCACCACGCCGGCGGCGACCGGGTGGAAGGCGTGCTTGAGCTCGACCGTGAACCAGAAGGTCGAGCCGACGTTCGGCTTGCTCTCGACCCCGATCGCACCGGACATCAGTTCGGCGAGCCGCTTGCAGATCACCAGTCCCAGCCCGGAGCCGCCGAAGCGGCGCGTCGTGGACGTGTCCGCCTGCACGAACGGCTGGAAGAGTTTTTCCTGTACCCACTCGGGAATCCCGATGCCGGTGTCCGTGACCGCGAAGCGCAGGAGCACGCGATTCGGCCAGTTGTGCTCGACGGTGACCTTGACGACGACCTCGCCCTTTTCGGTGAACTTGATGGCGTTGCCGACGAGGTTGAGGAGAATCTGCCGGAGCCGGCCCGGATCGCCGCGAATCTGCCGCGGCACCGTCGGGTCGATGTTCACCACGAGTTCGAGATGCTTGCGTGCGGCCGCCTCGGCGTGCAGGTCGAGGGCGAGCTCGAGATTGTCGGCGAGGTCGAAGTCGATTTCCTCGAGTTCCATGCGGCCCGCTTCGATCTTCGAGAAATCGAGGATGTCGTTGATGATCGTGAGCAGGCTTTCGCCGCTCTGGCAAAGGGTCTCCGCGAGGTCGTGTTGCTCGGCGTTCAGCGGCGTGGCGAGCAGCAGATTGGCCATGCCGAGCACGCCGTTCATCGGCGTGCGGATTTCATGGCTCATGTTGGCGAGGAAGACGCTCTTCGCGCGGTCGGCCGCCTCCGCGGCGTCCTTGGCGCGCTTGAGGTCGAGTTCGACCAGCATGCGGCGGCCGATTTCCTCGTGGAGCAGGGCGTTGGCGCTCTCGAGTTCGGCGGTGCGGGCGCGCACGCGCGCTTCGAGCTCGCTGGCGTTGGCCTGTGTTTCCTGCAGGAGATTCCACTTCGCCGTGAGCGCGTTCGCGAGCTGCAGTACCTCGATCGTGTCGAAAGGCTTCTTCAGAATGACCAGCCGGTCGGAGCCGTCGATCTTGGCGAGCAGGTCATCCCACGAGTAATCGGAATACGCGGTGCAGATGACGATCTGCAGATCCGGCGCGACCTTCCAGATCTCGAGCGTGGTCTCCACGCCGTCCCAGCCCGGCGGCATCCGCATGTCGACGAAGGCCATCGCGTAGGGATGGCCGTCGGCGAGCGCCTTCTTGACGAGGGCGAGGCCTTCCTGACCCTGATGAGCGCAGTCGACCGCGAAGGCCGGCTGGTGCCGCTTCGGCGCCGGCGTGCTGGAACTACCGCCAAACAGCTCCGCCTCCAGTGCGTCGAGATTGGCGCCCGTCTCCGTGACCGATGGGCACAGGATCTTGCGTACGTCCTCATGGATCGACGGGTTGTCGTCGATTACGAGGACGCGATTGCTTCGTGCAGGCGGGGGACGAGGCGGCGTGGATGACATTCCT
>DASWVO010000167.1:0-3727 GCA_036406235.1 Opitutaceae bacterium | reverse complement strand
CCTCGTTCAGCGGCACCAGGACACCCGAAAGCGGGGCGATGATCTCCAACCGCGTGCCGAGAGCGATCATGACGCGCGCCTCGACTCCACACCATCCCTGGACGCGAAGCGGTTTGCGAAGGCCACCGGGAGACGCGCCACCGCGGCGGACCGCTGCAGCGAAAGAAAAGTAATGAGTTGGGGAAGATCAGTAATCATGCCGACGAATGCTGGAGCAGTGCTCCGCGAGTTTCCCTCCCGCCGTCTCCGAGCTCCCGCCCAGTCTCTGCGGCAACCAAGAGGTGCCAAGACAAGCGAGCGAAACGGCGAAGGGGCTGCCGGCATTATGCCGGAACTTCCTTCGTGGGACTAGCTACCCAAATGAGTAGAACGCTTGATCGAACGCCGCAGCTTGAACGCACGGGGACGCAGCGGAGTCCGGTGGCGAGGCCCCGCCATCCGCCCCACCGACGCCCCGTCAGGCGCATCGGGGCTGGCGCTCACGACGCGACGGACTAATGTTAGTCCAGCAGCCAATGCTCTCATGAACACCGACCTCGCCGCACAAAAGGCACTGGACCGCCTGGTGAAGGTGGGCGACGGGGCGCTTACGTCCACGGAGAAAACGCTCGCGACGACCTGGCTTTTCGAAGCCGGCGTAAGCAACAGCGGCTTCGCCCGCTATTTTGCGAGTTCGCGCGCCGATCTGGCGTTCAACGCCCCGGCGGCGCTGCGCGCGATCGGAGCTTTGCAAATGGCGGAGATCGCCGCCGAAGCGAACGCGGTTTTCGGGCCAGGCGGTCCGCCTCGCAACCGCGCCGAGCGACGGGCGATCGTCGCAACTCTCCCCGAAGAGGCCCGGCGCACGTTCGCCACGCTTGAGGTTCGGTTTTTCCGCTGCAGCGAAGATATCGACGAATTGCTCGATCGCTTCCTCGCCCGCCAAGGCGGGCCTGCTTGAGACGTGAATACGTTAGGCGTCCCCGGCGCCGGAATAGCGTGTTCACACCTTTTCGGCGCCCGCTGCCTCACGCCGGCGGGCGTTGAGACTGCCCTTCCGGTTAGCCTAACGTGGAAACCGGCGACAGACTCGCGTCGCGGACTCGTGCTGATTTCGACCACACGTTCCGGAAATTCTGTTTTTTGCCGCGCTTCCCGAGCGTCGGTCCGTCCGCCTCTTCCGTTGGTGCACAACCGCACCGCTAGGATATCCATTATTTCGCGACGCCTGCTCAGTGGTACGCCCGGGTCCTCCACCTCGCCGGTACGCGTGCTCTTTCTTGATCTCCCTCACTCCGATGAAACTCCTTCGCATACTCATAATCGCCGCATGCCACCTCGGCCTGATGGCCTTCGCAACCGTGCTCGCCGCGAATCCCGAGAAGGCCAACCTGCATTTGCCGGAAATGCCGCTGCACGACCCGTGGATTCTCGCGCACCGGGCGTCGCGCACCTACTATCTTTACACGTCGAATGTCCCCAGAATGAGCAACGTGAAGGGCGTCGGCACGATGGTGTACAAGTCGACGGACCTGCGGAATTGGGAGCCGCCCAAGGTTGTTTTTCTCGTGCCACCCACGGCCTTTGCGCAGCACGGTGGCTGGGCGCCTGAGGTGCATGAATACCAGGGCCGGTATTATCTTTTCACTACCTTGCACAACGAAGAGAAGACCTTCGCCAGGCCGCCTGAGGTGCCGTTTCCGACTTACGTTCGCGGCACCATCGTCGCCGTGAGCGACTCGCCCGAAGGTCCGTTCCAGATGCTCGACGAAAAGGCACCGGTGCCCCCGGCGGATTTCATGACGCTCGACGGGACGCTCTACCTCGACGAGAACGAAAAGCCGTGGATGGTCTATGCGCACGAGTGGCTGCAAAAGGTCGACGGCACGATGGAAGCCGTGCCGTTGAAGCCCGACCTCTCCGCCGCCGCCGGCGCGCCGATTCATTTGTTCAAGGCCTCCGATGCCCCCTGGCTCAATGCCGCGATGAAGCCCGATCCGCGCGCACTGGTTTACGTGACCGACGGTCCCGAGATCTTCCGCACCCGCGATGGCCACTTGCTGATGCTTTGGTCGAGTTACGAGAACGGGTCCTACATTCAGACCGTCGCGCGCTCGCAAAGCGGCCGGCTCGTCGGCCCGTGGGAGCAGCTCCAACCGCTCGTGAAGGGCGACTCCGGCCACGGAATGCTTTTCTCCACGTTCGAGGGTCAGCTCATGATGGTGCTGCACCGCCCCTTCAAAAACGCGCGCGGCAAGCTCTACGAGATGGCCGATCGTGGCGATCACCTCGCAGTGGTGAAGCAACGCACCGATCTCGATGGCGACGGCGCCCAGCTCCCGCCCGGGACGGCGCGGTAGGGCGGGCTTTCGGCTGCCGCTGCTTCGGCTTCAAGCGCGGGAAGACCGCTGCGTGCGCCTCGATGCGGCCTCGGGGCGGGCAAACTCGGGGATCCGGAAACGCTTGCGGTAGGCGCCGGGTGAGATGGGCAACCCCGTCGCCGCGGCGAAGTACGTGGCCGCGCGCGCTCGCGCCCGGTGGCACCGCGCTGCTGGTCGAGCCCTTCGCGAACGACCGCGTCGAAAACAACCGCTCGCCCGTGGCGCGGCTCTACTATTCCGCCTCCACCGCGCTGTGCTGCGCGCACGCGATCTCGGAAGGCGTCCACCACGTGCTTGGCGCGCAGGCCGGCGAAGCGCGCCTGGCCGGGATTCTCCGCAAGGCCGGCTTCACGCATTTTCGCCGCGCCGCCGAGACGTCGTTCAACCTGATCCTCGAAGCGCGGCGTTGAAGCGACGGCCGAAGCCCGGGCGCCTGGCGGGCCGCGTGCCTGCCGCCCCTTACCGGCCCGAGATCACGCGCTCCGGGCGTAAATCGCGCGGCTGCCGCCGTTCCGGGTTCACCGGCAGGTCAGCTCCCACCCGCCGGCGAGGCCGGCGAGCCAACGGCCCGGCCGTTCACCGTCACCTGCTTGAACACCAGATTCTGGATGTTCTCGGCGCGCAGTTCGCCGTTGCCGAGCTGCACATCGAAATTCTCGAGTGTGATATCACGGATGGTGTCGCCGGCGCTGCTGATTACCTGGCCGAACTCCCGGAACTCGCCGCTGACGTTGCGGATGACGATGTCGTTGACGAGGCGCGACGGCGGCCGATGCCCCTTCAGGTCGAAGAACTGCCGCCACGGCGCCACGTTCAGGATGCGTCCCTCGCCGGAAAGCTTCACGCCGTCGATGAGGATATGCTCGTAGTGCTGCGGCGTATCGGGACGCAGCTTCAGCATCAGCACCTTGTTGCGCCCCTTGATCGTGACGTTTCTCACCGTCACGTTGCGCACGCGCGTCGCCTCGCTGCCGCACGTGAGCATGGCGTTGCCGTCGCCGAACTCGCAATCCTCGATCAAGATGTTTTCGACCGGCGGGCTGTCCTGATCGCGGTCGGCGAGCGGGCCCTTGCTGCCTTTCAGGGCGATGTTGTCGTCGTTCACCGAAATCTGGCAGCGGCGAATGGTGACGTTCTGCGAGCTGTCGATATCGATGCCGTCGGTGCTGGGCCCGAGGATGTTGCCGCGCGTGGGCGCATTGATCCGCAGGCCCTCGATCACGACATCGCGGCACCGGTAAAGATGGAGATTCCAGAAACCGGAATCCTGCAGCGAAAGCCCTTCGATGTGCACGTCGGTGCAATCCGCGATATACAGGAGGCGCGGGCGCTCAACCTCCAGGTTGGTGCAGCGCGGGTTCTCCTTC
>DASWVO010000166.1:0-9778 GCA_036406235.1 Opitutaceae bacterium | reverse complement strand
CAAATCGCGCCGCATCCAGTCGTCGAGAAGGTTCTTCTCGTGGCGGAGCGGGTCCTGCCGGTCGATGCTGAGGTTCATCAGGAAGGACAGATCGCGCAGCTCGCGCTTGCCCTCGGCGACCACCTTGCCGTCGGCACCGGTGATCTTGAACGAGAGGTCGATCCGCGGCGGGTAGATGTCCTTGACGATGCGGACATCGTTGAAGGTCGGGCCGCGCCACGGCTCGAAATCGCCCGCCATATCGATGTCGGTCACGCTCACGCTGAGCGTCTGGCCGGCTGGCAGGCGGCGGTTCGCGCGCTCCACGATATATTCCTTCAGCTGGTCCAGATAGTTGTCGCGGCCTTTTTCCGTGCCGAAGTAATCGTCTTTCACGTCGGTGAACTTCTCCGGATCGACATACGTCACCTGAATGCGAGAGGTGTCCGGCTTGGCGGTTTCGGGCGCAGCAACCGCGGGTAACGTCACAGCCAGGGCCACGAGAGAAACAGAAAGCAAGCGAGGCGTTTTCATCGTAAAGCTATGTGACGCACCCTATGCAGAAATGTTTCATTTGCCAACGTCGGGTTTTCCCACGTTTGCCCCGAGAACGGCCTAGCTTACCCCACTGTACACCAACCCGGGCCCTGCCTTTTCTTTTCGACCTTTCCGGCTAGGCTGCGAGGTTCTCATGTTCGCCAATCTGCTACAGCTCATTAGTCGTCGTCCGCGCTCCGGCGATTACGATCTGGCGTTTGTAGCCGAGGTGCGGGTTGCGGAGACGCGGGAGCCGCGTAGCCGGCGATGCGAGCGCCTCCTCGCGGTCTGCTGGGCGCTGATCGGCTTCAAAAGCGGGGCCGTGTGGTGGTTGATCCATGCCTATCAGGTCCCGATCAATCCGTGGTGGATCATCGCTCCGACTGTCGGCGCCGCGGGCATTTGCACCGGGTTGTACGTGTGGCGGCGCTAGCGCATCGGTGACGATCGCTCGACTCCGGGCTTGTTCGTCCCCGGCGCCAACCCGTAGCATTTGCCCCGATGAGCGACCGGCTTCGCATTCTACATCTGGAGGATGTCCGTGACGATTCCCTGCTCGTCCGGGAAACGCTGCTCGCCGCCGGTTGGGATGTGGAAGTCTTTCGCGTGCAAACGCGCGCCGCTTTCGAAGCGGCGCTGGACCGGCGCGAGCACGACATCGTTCTGGCCGATTTGCGCCTGCCCGGTTTCGACGGCCTGACCGCCCTCGCCCTGCACCAACAGGCTCAGCACCCCGCGCCGTTCATCTTTCTCTCCGGCCATGCCGACGAGGCCGAGCTCGTTCGCAGCCTGGAACGCGGGGCGGCTGATCTCCTCTCGAAACAGCACCTTACGCGACTCCCTCACGCCTTGCGTCGCGTCCTCCACGAGTCCAAGCAACGCGCCCAATTGCGCCGCACCACTGAGGGTCTGCATCGGCTCTCCCGGCGCCTGCTCGACATCCAGGAAACCGAGCGACGGCAGATCGCGCGCGAGTTGCACGACGAGGTCGGCCAGGCCCTCACCGCCACCAAAATCTCCCTGCAAACCCTCGCGCGCTCCCCGGAACCCACCCGCATCGCCAGCGACCTGCCCGAGGTCATCGCCCTCGTCGACCGCCTGCTCGGGATCGTGCGCTCGCTGTCGCTGGACTTGCGCCCGCCCCTGCTGGACGAACTCGGCCTGGTGCCGGCGTTGCGCTGGTTGATCGAAAAACAGGGGCAGGCCACCGGCCTCGAAATCTCGTTCCAGCCGGTGGAACCCGCGAGCCGCCTCGACCCGGCGCTCGCGATCACCTGTTTCCGCATTGTGCAGGAGGCGCTCACCAACGCCGCCCGGCACGCCCAGGCGCACAGCGTCCAGATCCGCCTCCTGGCGTCCATCGATCACCTGGAGGTCGCTGTTAGCGACGACGGCCGCGGATTCGTACCGTCCTTGGCTTTCTCCCGCGCGGATCGCGGCGGGAGCCTTGGCCTCATCAGCATGCAGGAGCGGGCCTCACTGCTGGGCGGGAGTTGTGTCATCGAGTCGGCTCCCGGCCAGGGCACTACGGTCCGCGCCACTTTCCCGCTCACCCACCCCGCTGCGACATGAAACCCCTGCGACTTATCCTGGCCGACGATCACTCCCTGGTCCGCGCCGGCTTGCGCTCTCTGCTGGAGAAAACCGACGGCGTGCAAGTCATCGCCGAGGCCGGCAACGGACGGGAAGCGATCGACCTCGCCACCAAGCACCAGCCCGACGTCGTATTGATGGACATTGCCATGGGCGACGTGAGCGGCCTCGAAGCCGCCGCGCGGCTGCGCACCGCCACGCCGCGGACCAAGGTCGTGATCCTGTCCATGCACACGGGCGAAGCCTACGTCATGCAGGCGCTCGCGGCAGGCGTCGCCGGCTACCTGTTGAAAGATGCCGCGGCGGTCGAATTGGAGCTGGCCCTCCGCGCCGTCCAGACGGGCGAAACCTACCTCAGTCCGGCGATCGCCAAACAGGTCGTTCTCGCCTCGCAGCGGCCCGCCGGCTCGGGCCCGGACACGCTGTCGCCGCGGCAGCGCGAAGTCCTCCGCCTGCTCGCCGAGGGCAAGAGCACCAAGGAGATCGCCTTCGCCCTCGGAGTCAGCGCCAAGACGATCGAAACTCACCGGGCCGAGCTCATGCGCCGCCTGTCGATTCACGACGTCGCCGGCTTGGTGCGCTACGCCGTGCGCACCGGCCTCGTGTCGCCCGACATGTGAAGCGAGGGCGCGGGCTCCCGCCCTCCCCGTCGAGGGCACCCCAAGCCGCGCCCCACCGGCGGCTCCGCCCTCGGGAACGTCCCGAGGGGCGGCTACCGGCCCTCCCGATTCCGCTTCCGGTGGCGCCGCGGTTAAGCTGGGAGCATCATGACTCCCCTGCGCATTCTCATCGCCGACGACAGCCTCGAGTTTCTGGCTGCCTGTCATCGCTTTCTCAACAGCCTTCCCGGTGTCCGCATCGTCGCCGCCGCCACCGACGGCTATCTGGCCCTCCACAACTGCGAGCAGACGCAACCCGACCTGGTTCTCCTCGACGCGTTCATGGATGGCCTCGACGGGTTTCAGACCGCGCACCGGCTCAAAGCGCAGCGTCATCCGCCCGTGATTGTGATGACCAGCCTGCACGATTTTGAGACGTATCGGGTGATCGCGCAGGCCTCCGGCGCCGACGCCTACGTGCCAAAGTCCGAATTGTTCGTCCGCCTGCCCCTCCTTTTTGCCTCCCTCGTGCCACCGCGACCTCCGGCAAGCTCGGAACGACGCGAGCTTGCCTGCACCGCTGCTCGCTGAAAGCGTCCCTCCAGCACCGACTTCCAGCTCGCCGCTTCCATGCAGGAGAACCGCCTCTTCGCCACCGCCATCGAGAGCCTTCTCGACGGAGTCGTCATCGTCGACGCGGATGCGACGGCCTCCGGTCCGCGTATTCTTTTCATCAATACCGCGTTCACCCGGCTCACCGGCCTCACGCCGCTCGACGTGCTGGGACACAACTTGACCGCGCTGGCCCCCCTCCTCACGGCCGCCTCGCTCGGCCGGTTGCAGGAAGCACTCGCGACCGGCCAGCCGTTCACCAGCGAGGCCGACTTCGAGGCCCGGGACGGCGCCGCCCGCCATACGCTTTCGTGTTCGCTCGTCCCATTGCGCGACAGCTTCGGGCGCATCCGCCATGGGATCCTCGTCTTGCGTGATGTGACCGACGTCCGCCGCACGGAGCGGCTGCTCCTGCAGGTCCAGAAGACGGATTCAATCGGGCTGCTCGCCAGCGGTGTCGCCCATGATTTCAACAACCAGCTCACCGTGATCCGCGGGTCCGGCGAGCTTGTGCTGCGGGACCCGTCCCTCCCACCCGGGCTGCGCTCGCTGATCCAGCAGATCGTGACCACGAGCGAGCGCGCCGCCGCACTCACGCGGCAATTGCTGCACTTCAGCCGCCAGCAGCCGCCCCGGTTTGACACCGTCGATCTCAACGCCGTCATCGCTCCGCTCGCCGAGATGCTCAAGAGGCTGCTCGGCGAAAACACGGTTCTCGACCTGCAGCTCGGCCACGACCTGCCACGCCTTTTCGGCGACGAAGCCATGCTCGAGCAGGTGATCGTCAACCTGGTGGTCAATGCCCGCGACGCCCTTTCCGACGGCGGACACATCGTTATCGAGACGGCGGATGTGTTTTTGGCGCGCGCCGCCCATCCCCGCCAGCAGGCCGGCCGCCATGTGCGTCTGGTGGTGCGTGACGACGGCCGCGGCATTCCGCCCGAACACCTGCCCCAGATCTTCGAGCCGTTCTTCACCACCAAGGCCGCCGGCGAAGGCACGGGCTTGGGCCTGTCTACGGTGCAGTCCATCGTCGGCCAGCACCGGGGCTGGATCGATGTGGAAAGCGCACCCGGCCGCGGCTCGAGCTTCAGTGTCTATTTGCCGGCCCGGCCCGATCTCGACCCGCGAGCGCTCTCCGGCACTCCCGGCGCCGCCTCCACCGGCCCGCGCGGCGGCAATGAGACAATACTCGTCGTCGAGGACGATCTGATCGTCCGCACCGTCACCACGCAGATCCTGCAGCACTTCGGCTACAAGGTCACCGCCGTGGGCAGCGGCCCGGAGGCCCTCCGCGCCGTCACCAGCGGCGCCAGCCGCCCCGACCTGCTGCTCGCCGATCAGGTGCTGCCGGCCGGCTTGTACGGCCGCGACGTGGTCGAGGCCTTGCGCGCCGGCCGCCAGGAGCTCCGCGCCATCATCATGAGCGGTCACACCCCGCATGCCGACGACCTCGCTTGGCTGCAAAACAGCCGGACGGCCTTCCTTCCCAAGCCCTTTTCGGTCACGACACTTGCCGTCATGGTGCGCGACACACTCGACGGCCAGACGTCGATCCTGAGTCCCGCCGACGCGCACTGAGCCGGCCGCCCGTGCCGCGTCGCGTGTGCCGTGAACGTTTTCCCGAGTGGCGACGGCGCCACATCGTAAGGATTGAGCCTGGCCGCGCTTTCGCCCGAGGATCACGGCCCGATGCCACACGTTCCCGGTCTCCGCAGCCCCTACGCCAAGGTCGGCCGCCTCGTTCACTTCGGGCGCATGCTCGACAAGATCCGGCTCCACGCCCAGGGAGTCCTCCCGCCCGAATATCAGGACAACCTCGGCGACGCCTCGCCCGGTTTCTTCGACGGGCGCTGCTGCCGGTTTCTCGGCATTGCCTATCCCGCGCTCGTCGCGCGCACCCTCGCCGGCGGCACCGACGCCGAAATCCTCGCTTGGGCCCACGCCCACGGGACGCCACGCTCCGACGAGGAGTGCGACGTCTGGAATGCCTTCATGATGAAACGCGGCTGGCGCGACACCGGCAATGCGACGCTCCAGCGGCGCATCCGTGAATCGTACCTTGAGGGCAAACCGGTCGCAACGATGTTCGACTACCTCGACTTTGACGAGGGCCGCGACCCCGTCGCCCGTCGCGCCTGGGAGCTACGCCCGGGGCGCATCGTCCTCGTCATGGGCGTGGCCGGCAGCGGCAAGACCACCGTCGGCCAGGCGCTCGCGGAGTCGCTCGGCTGGCGCTTCGCCGATGCCGACGCCTTTCATCCGCCCGCCAACATCGCCAAAATGAGTGCCGGCGAGCCGCTCACCGACACGGATCGCGGCCCCTGGCTCGATGCGATCCGTGCCCACATCGACGAGTGCCTGCGCAACGACGAAAGCGCCGTGGTCACCTGCTCCGCCTTGAAACGCGACTACCGCCACCGCGTCCGCAGCGACCCGGCGCGCGTGCACGTCGTCTACTTGAAGGGCACGCGCGAACTGCTCGCCGAGCGCCTTGGCGGCCGTCAGGGACACTTCATGAAGCCGGCGATGCTCGACAGCCAGCTCGCCACCCTCGAGGAGCCGGCCGACGCGCTGGTGTGCGACATCGCCCCGCCGCCCGCGGAGATCATCGCGCGCATCCGCCGGGAGCTGGGCTTGGACTGAAGGCCCCTATCAACTTTGCGCGGCGGGTTGCCCAGGATCGTGAAAAGATTGTAAGCGGAACCCCGCGGCCGAGCCTCCAAGCGCGAGCGCCGGCAGAAGCGCCGGCTGCTGCCCAAAAGTAGTGCGAATCGCGATGATGCGCGCCGAGCAAAGCGCGGGCAACCAGCGGCGGCGACTCCGCCTTCCTCCGCGCGCTGCCGGCCGCCGCCTCGCCGCTCAATAACTCCGACCTGATCGCGCCCGAGCGGCCGCTCGGGCAACGTCGCTTTCAAGACCTACGGGCGCAAGTTCATCGTCACTCGCGTGCCGCGTTTCGACAGTTACGTGCCCAGAGCGGCGCAACGCACGCTCCGCGAGTCGCGCCCGCGATGGCCGCGCCCGCTCACGTCCCACCCCGAAGATCCTCCATGCAGCGCCGCCCTCCGGTCCCACCCCGATTGTGGGCCCGCCGCGCTTCTCGCTTTGCGCGAGAGGAAGTTAGCCTGTTGGTTGCGCGTTGTCATGATCGAGTCCTCGACCACGCCCCACGCGCCCGTCAAACGCCCCGCCACCCGCCGGCTCCGCCTCTTCGGCGTGGCCGCCTCCGTGGTGATCATCGTGCTCCTCGTGGTTGCCGCCCGCGGGTGGAGCCGCTTCCGCGCCAGCCTGCCGATCCTCGACGGTGCGCAACCCCTCGCCGGACTTGGTGCCCCGGCCTCGCTGGAACGCGATGCGCTGGGCACGGTGACGATCCGCGCCGCCAACCGCGTCGATGTCGCTCGCGCCCTCGGCTTCGCACACGGCCAGGATCGTTTTTTCCAGATGGACCTCTCGCGCCGCCGCGCCGCCGGCGAACTGGCCGAGTTGTTTGGGCAAGCCGCCCTGCCGCTTGATCGCGAGGCCCGCGTCCACGGGTTCCGCGCCCTGGCCGACCAGGTCCTCACCCGACTCTCCAAGGAGGAGCGCGCGCTCCTCATCGCCTACACCGAGGGCGTCAACTCCGGCCGCGCCGCCCAAACCGCCGCACCCTGGGAATACCTCGTGCTCGGCCTCGATCCGGTGCGCTGGCGCCCCGAGGACTGCCTCCTCGTCGTCTACGCCATGACCCTCGATCTGCAGGACGAGACCGGCCACTACGAACTATGCCTCTCCGCCGTGCGCGACACGCTCGGCGACAGCGCCCTCGCGTTCTTCGGCGCGCTGCCCGGCCCCGACGACGCCGCGCTCGACGGCTCCTCCGCGCCACTGCCCCCGCCTCCCGGACCGCGCCTGATCAATCTGCGCAAGGAAGCCACAATCACACATCGCGACCCGTCTGAAATCGAAAATCAAAAATCGAAAATCGAAGATCTCAGCGCTCCCGGCTCCAACGGCTTTGCCCTCGCCGGCGCACGCACCACCAGCGGCGCCGCCCTCCTCGCGAACGACATGCACCTCAATCTCAACGTGCCCAACACGTGGTATCGTGCGCGCCTCGAGTGGCCCCGCTTTCCCAAGACCCCGGGGGCAGAACCGATGAGCACGCTGTCACCGGATACCCATTACGTCACCGGCATCACGCTTCCGGGCCTGCCCTTCGTCATCGCCGGCAGCAACGGCCACATCGCCTGGGGCTTCACCAACGCCTACACCGACAATGGCGACCTGGTCGTGCTCAACCTCAATCCCACGGCCCCGGAACTCATGTACATGCGGGGCACCGAGATCCTCGAATTCGACCGCCGCGCCGCCCAGATCAACGTCAAAGACGAGGATCCCGCCACCGTCGAATCCGTCTGGACCGTCTGGGGACCGATCGTCGGCAAGACCTCCCGCGGCCGGCCGCTCGTTCACCACTGGATCATGCATGATCCGGCCGCCGTCGATCTTCACCTCCGCAACCTCGAGACCGCCAAAACCGCCGACGAAGCCGTGGCCGTCGCCCACCGCAGCCGGCTGCCGACCCAAAACCTCGTCGTCGCCGACCGCTCCGGCGCCGTCGCGTGGACGATCGCCGGGCCGCTGCCCAAGCGCGTCGGCCTCGATGGGCGCCTGCCGGTCCCGTGGACCTTCGGCGATCGCGGCTGGGAAGGATTTTTGCCGGCGGGCGCCGTGCCCGTGGTACGCCTCGCGCCGGACGGCGCCGCCACACTCACGCTCGACGGCGACACGACACCGCTCCCGCTCTCCGGCCAGCTCTGGAGCGCCAACCAGCGCATGCTCGGGGGCAAGGCCCTCGAGCGCCTCGGCGACGGCGGCTACGAATTCGTCCGGCGCGCAGCGCAATTGCGCGACGACCTGTCGGCGCTCGCGCAACGCGATCCCAACGCGGCCGCGAGCGCCAGCGCCGAAACACCTGCGCCCGCACCTGCGACCGCGCCGAAGTCCACGCCGGCCGATCTGCTCGGCATCCAACTCGACGACCGCGCACTCTGGCTCGCGCCGTGGCAGCAACTCCTGCGCGCCACGCTCACCGACGCCGCCGTTGCCCAACACGACAAGCGTGGCGAACTGCGCGACCTCGTCGCGCGTTGGGAGGGCCGCGCGAGCGTCGAATCCGTGAGCTACCGCCTCGTGCGGGCCTGGCGCGCACACGTGGCCCGGCGCGCGCTCGACCCGATCTTCGCTCCCTGCCTCGACGTGTATCCAGGTTTCGACTTCCACGTTCTCCCCTACGAGCAGAGCCTTCGCGCCCTGCTCGCGCAGCGGCCGATGCATCTCCTCGCGCCCGCCTACGCCTCGTGGGACGACCTCCTGCTCGCCGCCGCCGACGACGTGCTCGCCGAGTTCAAGGAGCGCGGCATTCCGCTCGCGCGCGCCACGTGGGGTTCGCGCAACACCGCGAGCATTCGTCATCCCTTCAGCTCGGCGATGCCCGGCTTCCTCGGCCGGATGCTGGACATGCCGGCCGACGAATTACCCGGCGACTACGGCATGCCGCGCGTGCAGCGGCCCGACTTCGGCGCGTCAAACCGCTTCGTTGTCGCGCCCGGCCACGAAGACGAAGGCATTTTCCACATGCCCGCCGGCCAGAGCGGCCACCCGCTGTCTCCGTACTATCGCGCCGGCCACGCCGCGTGGGTGCGCGGCGAAGCCACTCCCTTCCTGCCCGGCGAAACCCAGCACACCCTCACCCTCACCCCGTGAGCCCTCACTCTTTCTCTTTCCTCTTTATCTTTCTCCCTTCCGCCGAAGCGCCATCGCCTCACCGAGGAGAAAGATAAAAAGAAAGAGAGAAAGACCGGATCCGACAGCAGCGCCCCCGCAAATCGCCGTTGCACGTCCAGTATTGAGCCCACTTTGCTCGCCGCCACCGCCTCGTTCACCACGCAATGAAAAAAAAGCAGAGCTACACCGTCTATTTCGCGAGCGAGCTGTTCAGCCTGAAGCACCTCGTCGGCAACGCGTATCTCGCCGAAGCGATTTATGAGAAATCGCATGGACGTTTCTGCTGCCGGCTGCCCCAGGATTTCGAACTGCGCGGGCGGCATCCGCACGTGATCCGCGATCAGGACATTCGCGCGCTGCTCGCGTGCGATCTCGCGCTCTTCAACTTCGACGGCACCGAACTCGACAGCGGCACGGTCGTGGAGTTCATGCTCGCCAAGTTTGCCGACATCCCGTCGGTGATCCTGCGCACCGACCTGCGCAGCGCGGGCGACCAGGCGAGCCGCCGCCGCGACCCGTGGAACCTGATGGCCAGTTTTTATCCGCGCACCGTGAGCCTCCGCGCAGAAAGCCTGATCGATTACCGCATCCTCCTCCAACGCCGCACGCGCGGACGCACCCGGCCGGCCGACGACGCCACGCACCTCGCCGGCCAGCACCCCTCGGCCACCGCGGCGATCATTTGC
>DASWVO010000165.1:0-3529 GCA_036406235.1 Opitutaceae bacterium | reverse complement strand
GGGGGTTCCGGTGCGGCACCGAGGAGCGTGCAGACCTCCTCGTCGGTGGGCGGAGGGAAATGCGAGTACCACAAGCCGACGGCGTGAAACGGGGAGGGGCGCAAGGGGCACACCAGTTCGTCGGCCTCGGTGGCAATGCCGTTGCAGCACTCCGGCGAGGCCACGGGGACGGCGACCACGATCTCCGCTGGCAGATGGTGTCGCAGGGCGATGAGCGCGGCGCGCAACGCAAACTCGTCGGCCACGCCCTCATCCACGAGGATCGCGATCCTGCCCTCGAGACGGGCTGCGGGCCGGCCCTGCCGATACATCGTCTCGGTGCGCTCCAGTTCCAGCAGTTCCTCCAGCGTCGTCTCGTCGATCTCCTCAGGCGTGAGATGCCCGGCGTCGACCACGTCGCGGTCGAGGACGCGGATGCCGCCCGAGGCGATCGCGCCCACTTCGAGGTCCGGCACATCGCGGGCCATGAGTTGGCGCACGGTGAAAACGTCCAGCGGCACGCTCAAGTGGCGGGCAACCTCGAACGCGACGGGCACGCCCCCTTGCGGCAGGGCCAAAACGATGGTGTCGCGACGGTGGGCGTAACGGCCGAGATGTCTGGCCAACGCCTGTCCGGCTTCCGCCCGATCGCGATAGGGAGTGATGCTGAGCATCGGTCGGCGGGGCGTGCGACGCTAGACGGAGCGGGATCGGTCGGAGGGTTGCGAGACTTCCTTCAACGCTTCGCCGGAAAGTCGGGCGCTCGTCTGGACCGCAACGTCACCGAGCGAAACGATGCCGACGAGTCGCTTGTCGCGATTCAGCACCGGAAGGCGCCGGATCTGGTGTTCTTCCATCACGTGGGCGGCCTCGTCGACGTTTTGGTCGTCGTAAACGTAGACGATGCCTGGCGACATCGCGTCGCGCACGGTGGTTCGCGATGGGTCGCGGCCGTCCGCGACCACTCGCACGGTGATGTCACGGTCGGTCAGCATGCCGGCGAGCCGGTTGTTGTCACATACGGGCACGGCGCCGACATTGAGCTGGCGCATCAGGTAGGCGGCTTCGACAAGAGAGGCGTGGGGACCGACGCAGCGGGCGTCGGTGGTCATGACTTCCTGGATTTTCATAGTGCGTCACCATAAGCCCCGGCCGGGTCCGGCACTATCGGAGTGAGGCCCGGTCGACTGGTCGGAGGCGCAGCCGCGAGGGCACCGTGTGAGAGCGGGACGCGCCGCCCGAGGCGGGAAGATGTCAGAGGCGGCCGGCTGCCATCCGGCGGGGGCGCGAGTGCCGCGACGGGGCGCTCACCGATGGCGGCCGCGCGGACGACGAGCTATCTAGTACCATGGGCTATTTGTTCGTAGGTCTCATCGGGGTCGTTTTGCTGGTGTTGCTCGTAGTAATGCTTTCGCGGTCGAGGAGAAATCTGCCCGCCGGCACGCTGCCTTCGGATCACCCGGTTTCCGTCGAGAAACCGGCGGCGGACGCGCCGACGCCGTCGCGAGGCAACGTTCCGTCTTCCCAACAGGCTGAAAACGCCCAACGCCGCACCCCGCCGGCCTGACGCTCATGCGCCCCATCTGGAAAGGATCCATCGCCTTCGGCCTCGTGAACATCCCCGTTTCGCTCGTTGCGGCGACCAAACGCGAGGAGCTGCATTTCCGTCTTTTGCGCGCGAGTGACTTGAGTCCCATCGACTACAAGCGCGTGGCCGAGGCGGACGGCCACGAAGTCCCCTGGGCGCAGATCGTGAAGGGCTACGAATACGAAAAGGGAAAATTCGTCGTCCTGAAGGATGAGGACTTCAAGCGCGTGGACATCGAGGCCACCGAAACGGTCGAGATCATCGACTTCGTGCAACTCGACGACGTGAACCCCATGTATTTCAAAAAGCCCTACTACCTTGAACCAGCCAAGGGCGGGGCCGGCGCCTACACGCTGTTGCGCGAAGTATTGCGCGAAACCCGCAAGGCGGGGATCGCGAAGGTCGTGATCAAGACCCGCCAGCACCTCGCCGCGCTCAAGCCCAACGGCAATGCGCTCGTCCTTGAGCTGATGCATTTCGCGGACGAACTTGTGCCAAGCGACGACCTCCGCATCCCCGAACAGAAGGCGCCGGGCCGCCGCGAACTCACGATGGCGAGATCCCTCGTCGACCAGATGACCGAAAAGTGGGACCCGGCGCGCTATACTGACGACTACAGGTCGGCGCTCATGAATCTCATCGAGCGCAAAGTGGAGCAGGGGGGGCGGGCGCTGCCGACCGCCAAGCGCGGCGGCGCCAGGCAGGCGACGAACGTCATCGACCTCGTGTCGGTGCTGCAGCGCAGCCTCGCCGAAACCGGAGGGAGCAAGAAGGCCGCGTCGAAGGCGCCGCGCGCGAAACGCAAGCGGGCGCGCACGTCGCGGCGTCGCGCGGCCGCCTGAATGACGCACCGGTATGGCCAGCTCCGCACTCCGCCGTTCCCGGCCGAAGACCCCAGCTCCTCGTGCGTCGCGAGCGCGTCGCATGCGTCGCGGAAAGCCGGGGCTGCCGACCGGCGTGAGGGCAACTGCGGCGGCGGGCGTCGTGCCCGGAGCCGAAGCGGAGCGAAACGGGCGTCGCCGCCGGACCGATACAACGGCGAATCCGAAACGCTCGTCCGCGGGTCGAGCCGCCGACTTTGTCGAGCCGATGAAGGCGCTGGCCACGACCACGCTCCCGCGCGGCGACTGGCGGCTGGAGGTCAAGTTCGACGGCTACCGGGCGGTGGCGGTTTGCCGCGGAAGAAACGTGCGCCTCTGGTCGCGCAACCATGAACCGATGAACGCGGACTTTCCCGAGGTGATTGACGCGCTCCAGCGTATGGAGATTTCGGATGCGGTGCTCGACGGCGAAGTGGTCGCGCTCGACCGAAGCGGCCGCTCGGTCTTTCAGCTGCTTCAGCGCCGCGGTCTCGAGAAGGCGCGTGTGCCGATCGTCTACTACGTATTCGACCTGCTCCGTCTCGCCGGAGTGTCGTGGCTCGACGAGCCTATCGAACAGCGGAAGGAGACGCTCGCGCGATTGCTGAGAAAGACGCCGCCGACCGTGAAGCTGTCGCCGGTCTTTGACGTCGCGCCGGAACAGATGCTGCGCGAAATCGAGCGGCAGGGGCTTGAGGGGCTGATCGCAAAACGGCCCGGCTCCCTCTACGAACCCGGCCGGAGGAGCGGCGCCTGGCTCAAGTATCGCGTGGCGCGCGACCAGGAGTTCGTCATCGGCGGTTTCACCCCGCCCGGTGGATCGCGTTCGCACATCGGCGCCTTGCTGCTCGGCTATTATGCGGGCCGCGACCTGCGCTACGCGGGGAAAGTCGGGACGGGCTTCGATGAGAAGACGCTCGCCGATCTGCATCGTTTGCTGAAGCCGTTCGTGCGACGCACGTCCGCTTTTGCGGATCTGCCCGGTGCGAATCGTGGCGAGGCGCGGCGGTTGATCGGAGGCAGCCCGGACTCCGTGACGTGGCTCGAGCCCCGCGTCGTCTGCCAGGTGCGCTTCAACGAGTGGACGGACGGCGGCCGCCTT
>DASWVO010000164.1:0-2588 GCA_036406235.1 Opitutaceae bacterium | reverse complement strand
GCACATTGTCCGCACCGATCAGGCCTGCTCCTCAGTAGCGCTCACAGAGGCAAATGCGCTCTACTCCGCCAGAGCGCGCCGCCCTGCTGGTTCGAAAATGGTGCGTTTATTTTAGATTTTGTGCACACCTATTTTAAACTTGTCATTGCAATCTTACTTTACAGTGTCCGCCCCATGCCCCATCGGATTTCCGATCCCGCCTCTCGCTTCGTCTGAACGCCCTCCCGCCGTGTCGCGCTCCCTGAATCAGCAACGGCTCGCCGAGCAGCTTAACCTCTCCCGGACGACCGTTTCCCGCAGCCTGGCGAATCACCCGGCCATCAGTGCGGACACGCGCGCCCGGGTGCAGGCGCTGGCGGCCGAGATGGGCTATCGCGGCATCCCCACGCGCGGTGTCCGCCGCTCGCGCAGCAGCAAGCCGGCGACCGTCGGGGTCCTGATCGGTGTGCCGGCCGAGAACGTGGCGATGGCCACGTTCCCGTTCATCCTCCAGGGCATCCGCGACCGCGCCGAGATCGAGCGGCTCTCCATCGACGTGTGCTTCGAAAAGCCCGCGCAGCTCGACCCGAGTTCGAAACGTCAGAGCATCTTCCGCCACATCCGCGCCGGCGACTGGCGCGGCACAATCCTGATCTATCCGTTTCCCGAGGAGGCGGTGGAGGTCATCTCCCGCAAGATCTCCACGGTGGCGGTGCTCGAGAGCTATGCCTCCTCCGGCGTCGACACGATCGACACCGACGACTCCGCCGCGATCCTCACGCTCATCACCAAACTCCGCGACCACGGTCATCGGCGGATCGGCTTCCTCACCTGGGAGTATCCGGTTGGCGGGCACTGGTCGATTCACCGATTCGGCGGCTACGTCGAGGCGCTGTTCCAGCTCGGGCTCGAGTTTCGGCCGGAGTGGGTGATCAACATCAGCCGCGACCGGCCCCACCTGTCCGAACTCGGTCCGGCCATTCCCGACCGGGTGGTGCAGCTGATGGGCCAGGATCGGATCACCGCCTGGGTCTGCGCCGCCGATCACCAGGCCTATCACCTCATCCGCGAGCTGCAGGCCCGCGGGCTCCGCGTGCCGCAGGACTGCTCGGTCACCGGCTTCGACGGGCTGCAGCCGCCCGCCGGCTTGCCGCAGGTCACCTCGATGGCGGTGCCGCACGCCGACATCGGCTCGTCCGCGCTGGCCCGGCTCGTCAGCCGTATCCTGCATCCCAATTCGCCGCGGCGCAAGATCCTCGTCGAGGCGCGGCTCGTCGACGGCGCCACCATCGGCCCCGTGCCCGTCGGCTGATTCCCCCATGCCTTTTCTCCCGTCTCGTCTTTCGTCGGACCCGGCCGCAAGGAGCCCGCTCCTTAGGCGCGCGGAGCGATAGCCGCGCGCCGGCCGGCGTCCCTCGTTTTCCCTCCCGATTCCCACTCGTGGGAGTCTTCGCTTTGCGCGCCCATTCTTCATGACCCCGACCTCTCTCGCCCCGTCCGCGCGGACCACCGCCGGGGGTACGTTCGTCGACGCCTTCGACGGACGGTACTATCGCCTCACCCACGTCGACCGGCTGGCGCCGTTCCTGATGAACGTCGTCAGTCCCTCCGATCTCTGGCTCTTCGTCGCCTCCAACGGCGGACTCACCGCCGGCCGCGTCAACTCCGAGCACGCGCTCTTTCCGTATCAGACGGTTGACCGGCTCTACGACAGCGCCGGCACGATTGGCCCCTTCACGGCGCTGCGCGTCGCGCAGCCGGGCGGCGACGTGCTCTGGGAGCCGTTCGCCGAGCACACGCCGCATCTGCAGCTCGTCCGCCGCAACCTCTACAAGAGCATCGAGGGCGACCGCGTGTGGTTCGAAGAGATCAACCTTGGGCTCGGGCTGGCCTTTCGCTACGGTTGGGCCACGGCCGAGTCGCACGGCTTCGTCCGTCGTTGCCAGCTGGAGAACCTTTCCGACCAGCCCTGCCCCGTGCGACTGGTCGACGGGTTGCGCCACCTGCTCCCGCCCGGCATTCCCAGCCGGTTGCAGAACGAGAGCAGCTGCCTCACCGATGCCTACAAGACGGCGGAACTGCTCCCCGGCACGTCCCTCGCCGTGTACTCGCTGGCCGCCGGCATCATCGACCGCGCGATCCCGCTGGAGGCGCTCCGCGCCAGCGCCGTCTGGTCCGAAGGACTGCCCGGGGCCGACATCCTGCTGTCGGACGTGCAGCTCCCCGCGTTTCATGCCGGCGAGAGCGTCACCGGCGAAACGCATCGCCGCGGCATCCGCGCCACCTATGCGCTCGCCGCCGCCCTCACCCTCGCACCGCGTGCCCGGCAGGATTGGGTGATGGTGGCCGACACCGACCTGACGCAAACTGACATTGTCGCGCGCCGTCACGAACTCGCCTGCGGCGGCTTGCCCGAGGCTGCCCTGCGCGCCACGGCCGAATCCACCCGGCGGCTACGCGGGCTGGTGGGCCTCGCCGACGGCGTCCAGCTCGGCGGCGACGAGCGGATCACGGTGCACCATTTCGCCAACGTGTTGTTCAACCTCATGCGCGGCGGGGTGTTTCCCGACGGTCACGCGATGCCGGGCCCGGCGTTCGCCGCGTTCGTC
>DASWVO010000163.1:0-14990 GCA_036406235.1 Opitutaceae bacterium | reverse complement strand
GTTCCCGCGGCCCACCGCGTGCGCCTGTCAGGAAATTTGAATACACTTCTTCCGTTTCTCGATCGGCGACGCCTGCCGTACCGCCCGATCGCGGGATGCCGGTTTGTCTCGGTACAGCATCGCGGCCCTGCATCGCGCGCGACCGCTGGCTCCCTCAGGAAACACCGCGGCCCGCCCCCACCTGCTTCGCATCGCTTCTCTGCTGACTCCCTAGCGCCGCTGGGGGCGGTCCCGGATGGCGAATACGGCCGGACACCGCTAGGGTGGCGGGGTGATGAAACCACTCTCCACCATTCCGCCCTCGACTGAAACTTTGCGTCATCCCTCCCACGAGGAAATCGCCCAGCGTGCCCGCGAACTCTGGGAAAAGCAGGGCCGTCCCGTTGATCGCGACGAGGAAATCTGGCTCGAAGCCGAGCGCCAGCTTCTCTCGGCGATGTCTCCGCCAAGCACGCCGGCGGTGGCCGCGGCGCCGCGCGCGCCCTCGGAGCCCGCGAGCGAAAGCGAAGAACCCCGCGCTGCGGCAAAGCCGCGTTCCCGATCCCGCCCGGGCCTGCCCCGAGGTCGCGCGGCCTCGTGAACACCGAATTCCGCGCCCCTTGCGCGGGAGCGTGCAGACTCGCGGGTGCATCATTCGAAGTTCGCAAGGGTGGCCATAAGGGATGGATCCGCCGCGCGAAAGGCGCTGGGAATTCCTCCATAGGAACCTCCGCCGGGGACCCGATGGCGGGCTCCCTTGGTGAATGGTAGGCTGATGACGAGCGGCTCGCTGCTCTACGAAATACACATCATCCTATGAAAACGCTACTCGCCAAGATTCTCGCCCTCACCTTGCTGGCTTCCACGGCCGGATTTGCCGTTTCCGGTTGCGCCGGAACCGCGACGCGCCAGAGCACGGGCGAATACATCGACGACACGACGATCACTGCTCGCGTAAAATCCGCCTTGGTGTCGGATGATTCGGTGCGTGCGCGCGACGTGCAGGTGGAAACATTCCGCGGGGTCGTCCAATTGAGCGGTTTCGTTGACACCGCCGACCAAAAAGCCCGGGCCGCCCAACTCGCCAGCGGCATCGCGGGCGTCCGTGAGGTCCAGAACAACATCTCCATCAAGTAACGCCCAGCCCCCGGCAGCTGCAAAGCCGCCTGCGAAAGATCATACGCGCCGCGAGCCTGACCGCGGCGCGTTTCTTTGCCCGCCACGTGCGCTGAAGCGTAGTCTCGCGAAATCCTGTCTCAAATGCACGAATACGGATCAGCGACGCGCGAGCGTCCGCCGTCGACGGCCGGAGTTCTTCGATTGGGTGCGGCGGCCCGCCGCCTCGATGATTGCGTCCGCCGCACCCTCGGCACCTTCAGGAGGCGTCCGGCCGCGGCCGATCCGCGCGCGTTTTGCCACCGCCAGAATCGCCTTGGGCATCGAACGCTCCGCGGGTATGGAATGCGGCGACCCGCCCCGTCCGTCCCCAAAGTGGCGATCCTCGGACACAACCTCCTTCGCTTCCCCGACGGCGGGGGGCAAGGATGGCTCGGCGAACGGCTGTAAACTGTGGACGTCGATCACGCGCGCGGCGATTCCTTCGGCTCGCAGCCGATCGTGCGTCGCGAGCGCTTCGTTCACCGTCGCTCCGGTCGCGATGATCGTGACCGCGTCGTCGTCGGTCCCTCGCGGTGCCTTGCTTCCGCCTCCGAATAGCCGGTCGTTTCCACAAAGGATGGCTGGACCCTCCGATGGCTGTCGTTTTTCTGGCATTACGATCGTGCCCCGCGCCTGATGGTCAACCGGGCCGACTTGGAGCAACGCCTGATCCAGTTCCTCGGGCCCCAGCGCGCGCCCGTGCGGTGCTCCCCCATCTTCCGCATTCTCCAGGAACGAGACACCTTTGCCCTTGAGGGTACGAGCGATGATCATGAACGGCTGATCGCCAGCCGAGGCGGCGGCCGCGGCTTCGAAGGTGGCGAGGACTTCGCCCATTGCGTGACCGTCGATGATCTGCGTCTTCCAGCCAGAGGCTTCAAGGCGGCGGGCAGCGGTCGCGACGTCGTGCCCGAACCTGGCGGGGCCGTGCCCGTCGGCGCCGCCGTTCACGTCGATGATGCCGATGAGATTGGAGAGGCGGTATTGCGCAGCGAGCTGGATCGTTCCCCATTGGGAACCGTCGACGAGCTCGCTGTCACCAAGAAGGACATACGTGCGATACGGCAGTTGATCGAGATAGCGGGCGTTGAGCGCCACGCCAAACCCGATGCCGAGCCCATGCCCCAGCGAACCCGTTGCCGCCTCCCCGTACGGGAAACGCCGCGTGGGCTGGCCTTCCAGCTGTGGGTTCTCCCGACGATGCGAGACTGGCTCCGCTTCGCTGACCTTTCCCGCCGCCGCCCAGAGCGCATGGATCAGCGGCGCTGCATGCCCTTGGGAAAAAATCAGCCGGTCGTTATTCGGGTGATCGGGATGCTCAACATCGAAACGGAATGTGCCGCCAAAGAGCAGCCCGGTCATCAGATCGGCCGAAGAAAGCGCCGCTTCGGGATGAGCGAAGCCCGCTGTAGTGATGGAACGGAGACTGTGAAAGCGAATGAGCCGGGCGAGGGATTGCAGGTGGGAAATGCGCGACGTGTCGTGAATCATGTGGGTGCCGTGGGTACAGGAGGTGGTTCGGGGAGCCGCGATGAACAGCGCCACGCCCCGGGGCATGCCCCCCTGCCGCGCGCACCGTTCCTCGCTGGACCGACCCGGCGGCGCCCGCGGTGTTCGCTGCAAATGCCATGCGGAAAAACTGACGCGTCGCACCGGAGTTCGCCCCACCCACCCTCAGGGTTTCCCTGACGAACGGCCGGCGGTTGCGGTTCCCGCCCGCCGTGATGCGACGACGGGCCTTGATCGGCCTCACTCTGGCGGACGACGCCGGTCCGCCAGCATCTGCTCATGCTGCGCCTCTTCGACCCCTTCGAGCGCCAGTTGTTCGGCGATGTCCTGCTCGTCGGGGGCGGGGGCGTTGATGACATGGTGACCGGGCTGAGAAAGCGGTTCGCTCGGATCACGGCTCGCCCCGGCGTCGCCTTCCTGGTCGACCGTCGTGCCCTCGGGCAGCGAGTCGCCATGCAATTCACGGCGGGCCGCTTCGAGGTCGGAGGCGGAGTAGCCGTGAGTGACGCCGCGAATCCGCGCGAGTTCATGCGCACGACGCTCGACGTCCGCCGCGCTGATCGGACCGGCTTCGCTTCCATTCAGTAATATTCTTCCGGGAGACGGGGATGATTTCATATATCGAGTTTGTTGATACGTTGATCGTTTGTTGCGGCCGGCAGCTGGCGCCCGGCTCAATCCAGCTTGAGCTGAACGTCCACGTTGCCCCGTGTGGCTTTCGAATACGGGCAGCTCGTGTGGGCCTGATGGAGCAGATGTTCAGCGTCGCTCTCGCTCACGCCCGGCATCGTCGCCGCAAGCTCAACCGCGAGCCGGTAGCCGCCCTTCTCGTCCTCTTGAAGACGGACGTTCGCCGTGACCACGGACCCCACCAGCTGGCGGTGCCCCCGCTCGGCGGCCGACTTCAACGCGCTGTGGAAACACGCGGCGTAGGCGCCGGCAAAGAGATGCTCGGGAGTGAGGACTCGCCCGTCCTCGTTGCGTGAAAAGTCGACGATGAGCTCGCCGTCAGGTGCCTCGACTTTCCCCGCGCGCCCATTCTCTGAAATCATGCTGCCAGTCACGATGGTTTTCATGTGCAAAACCATCGCACTGTCGGGGAGCACGTGCCACCCGAGCCTTCGCCGATCTCCCTATCCGGTTGCCGCCCGTAGTCGGTAAGGTGCGGTGCACGGAGCCGAAAAATGCGTGCGCGGCCATCACACTGGCGGCGCGCACGCGACGCTCACTGCGGCCAGGCCGCCCGCTCATCCCTCGCTCGGAAAAGCCGGCGCGTCAGCCTTGTTCGACGCGCTGTTTGAGGAAAGTCAGCACATCCTGGAACTTCGCACGGTTTGATTCCTCCGCTTGCACGAGGTTCTCGTGCGCCGCCAGAACCAGACGCGCGTTTTCGAGTTCGCCGCGCTGATCAACCGTGCAGGTGAGCGCCGAGCCGCGGTTATCCAGCGGGATCTCGGGCTGCCCCGTGTCGATCGTCAGGAGCCGGTGAAGGCCGAGATTGCGCACGAGTTCATGGTTGCGCTCACCGAGGCGGCAGAGAACGAGGCTGCCGGGAGGCGTATTCTTGCGCAAATCCAGCGCCACGCCGGCGAGGACACCCAGGAAGGTACTGTCCATGCTCGTGCACTGGTGGAAATCGATCACGAAGCGCCGCTTTCCCTGCGCGCGCATCTGTTTGAAAAAATCGTGCAGGCAGGCGCTGTTCTGAAACGACGCGCGACCCTCGATACGGATCACGACTGGATCCGATTCCGCGTCGACGAGGTAGGTGGGTTTGGCTGCGTCGGGCATGGAGGTGATGACGAAGAGGCTCCGCCCTCCTTTTAATCGGCTGGCGGAGCCCCTAAGTTAAGTCAGGAATCAGCTCTTCGCGATGATTTGGCGAAGAACATAGGGCAAGATGCCGCCATGCTGGTAGTAATCGATTTCGATCGGCGTATCGATGCGACAACGCACCGGCACCTCTTCGACAAGGCCGTCCTTGCGCGTGACGCGCAAGGTGAGGTCCTGCTGGGGCTTGAGCGCCTGTGAAAGTCCCACGACGTCGTAGACTTCGGAGCCGTCGAGCTTCAGGGTCTGGGCCGTCGTGCCCTCCTTGAACTGGAGCGGCAGGACGCCCATGCCGACGAGATTCGAACGGTGGATACGCTCGAAGCTCTGGGCGACCACGACTTTCACGCCGAGGAGATTCGTGCCCTTCGCGGCCCAGTCGCGGGACGAGCCGGTGCCGTATTCCTGGCCGGCGATGACGATCAGCGGCGTGCCCCGTTTCTTGTACTCCATGGCGGCGTCGTAGATCGACATCTTTGCGCCCTCCGGCTGGAGGAGCGTGTCGCCGCCCTCGGCGCCGCCGAGCATCAGATTCTTGATGCGGACGTTGGCAAACGTGCCGCGGGTCATCACGCGGTCGTTGCCACGGCGGCTGCCGTAGGAATTGAAGTCCTCGAACGGCACGCCGTTCTCGAGCAGGTATCCGCCGGCTGGAGACGTCTTCTTGATCGCGCCCGCAGGCGAGATGTGGTCGGTTGTGACCGAGTCCCCGAAGATGCCGAGCGGGCGCGCACCGGAGATTTCATTGATCGTGCCGGGCTGCATGCCGAAGTCTTCGAAGAAGGGCGGCTCCTGGATGTAAGTCGAGGTGCGATCCCATTCGTAGGCGTTGCCCACGCTCGAAGGGATTTCGTTCCACTTGGGGTTCTGCTCCGCAAAGTCCTTGTAGAGTTTGCGGAACACCTCGGGCTTCAGGGCGGCCTGCATCTGGTCGCGGATCTCGCCCAGTGAAGGCCAGATGTCCTTCAGGAAAACGTCGCGGCCGGCCAGATCCTGGCCGAGCGGTTCAGTGGTCAGGTCGATGTCGACGCGACCCGCGAGCGCGAAGGCGACGACGAGCGGCGGCGACATCAGGAAGTTCGACTTGATGTTCTGGTGAACGCGGGCCTCGAAGTTGCGGTTGCCCGAAAGGACCGACGCCGCGACGACATCGTTCTTCACCACGGCTTCCTCGATTTTGGCGTCGAGCGGACCGGAGTTGCCGATGCAGGTCGTGCAGCCGTAGCCGACCGTCTGAAACCCGAGCCGGTCGAGAAAGGGTTGGAGGCCGGTCTTCTCGAGATAGTCGGTCACCACGCGCGAGCCGGGAGCGAGCGAGGACTTCACGAGCGGATTGACGCTCAGGCCCTTTTCCACGGCCTTCTTCGCCAGGAGGCCGGCGGCCAGCATGACGGAAGGATTGGAGGTGTTGGTGCAGCTGGTGATCGCCGCAATGAGCACCGAACCGTTGCGGAGCGTGCCCCGGCGGCCAGCCGACGCGGCCGCCGCCGGCACGACGTCGGGCGTCGGCCGGTTGTTCGCCATCTCAAGCTCAGTGGTCGGATTCGTGTTCGTGGCGAGCGACTTCTCGAGCTTCACCTCCTCCTGGCTGCCTCCGCCCGCGGCAAACGCCGGCTGACCGTTGGCGCCCACTTCAACGCGAACACCGGCAAGGTCCTCGGCTTTCTTGCCAAAGCCGTTTTCGGTGACCGGTTTCGAGAAAGCGGCAGTGAACTCCTGCTTGAGCTTCGGCAGCTCGATGCGGTCCTGCGGCCGCTTCGGACCGGCGACGCTGGGGACGACGGTGGAAAGGTCGAGCTCGAGATCAGTGGAGTACTCGATCTGGCCCTTCTGCGGAATGCCCCAAAGGCCCTGAGCCTGGTAGTAGGCTTCGTAGAGCGCGACGTGCTCCTCGGGCCGGCCGGTGGCGCGGAGATAATTGGAACACTCCGCATCAATCGGGAAGAAGCCCATCGTCGCGCCGTATTCCGGAGCCATGTTGGCGATCGTGGCGCGGTCGACGACCGGCAGCGCCGCGGCGCCCGGACCGTAGAACTCGACGAACTTGCCGACGACCTTGGCCTTGCGGAGGAGCTGTGTGAGGGTGAGGGCAAGATCGGTCGCAGTGACGCCCTCGCGCAGCGAGCCGGTGAGGTAAACCCCCACGACATCGGGCGTGAGGAAATAGACGGGCTGGCCGAGCATGCCGGCCTCGGCTTCGATCCCGCCGACGCCCCAGCCGACGATGCCGATGCCGTTGATCATCGTCGTGTGCGAGTCGGTGCCGACGAGGGTATCCGGATAATAGATACCCTCGGCGTCCTTGAGCACGCCCTTGGCGAGATATTCGAGATTGACCTGGTGGACGATGCCGATCCCGGGTGGCACGACCTTGAACGTGTCGAACGCCTGCATGCCCCACTTGAGGAACTGGTAGCGCTCGCGGTTGCGCTTGAACTCGAGTTCGAGGTTCTTCGTGAACGCTTCCGCCGAGCCGGCGAAGTCGACCTGCACGGAGTGATCCACGACAAGGTCGACGGGCACGAGCGGCTCGATGATCTTCGGGTTCTTGCCGAGCTTGGCGACCGCGGAGCGCATGGCGGCCAGGTCGACCAGCAGCGGCACGCCGGTGAAATCCTGCAACACGATACGGGCAACGACGAAGGGGATTTCCTCGGTCCGCGGGGCCTTGGCGGCCCAAGTCGCAAGGGCGCGCACGGCCGACTCGCTGACCCGCTTGCCATCGCAATTGCGCAGCAGCGATTCGAGCACCACGCGGATCGAGACGGGCAGCTTGCCGACATTGAAGCCGGCCTGCTCGAGCGCGGGCAGCGAGTAGAACTTATGCGACGCGCCGGTGGCCTTGAAGGTCTGGAGCGTGTTGAACGGATTCGGGAGGCTCATTGGTCAAAAAAGGACGGCGACATCCGGTCGCCAAAAACGGGATGCAGAAAGCCGCGCCAGACGAGGCGCGGCATCCGGGGCGGGTTACTTGGAGAGCGCGGCTTTGACGGCTTCGAAATTCGGGAGATCCTTCGGCGTCGGCGTCTGCTCGGCGTATTTGACCACGCCGTCCTGGCTGATGACGAACGCGGCGCGCGCCGCCGTGTCGCCGATGCCGGCCAGGCCGCGGAAAAGCACGTCGTAGGCTTTCGCGGTTTCTTTGTTCAGATCGGAGGCGAGCGTGAGCTTGATGTGGTTGGTCTTGGCCCACGCCTCCTGCGCGAACGGGCTGTCGACGCTGATCGCGATCACCTCAGCGCCCAGCTGATCGTAGCCGCCGAGGCCGTTGGAGATGTCGCACATCTCCTGAGTGCAGACGCTGGTGTAAGCCAGCGGGAAAAAGAGAAGGACCGTCTGTTTCTTGCCGAAGTTGTCGCTCAACTTGATGTCTTTGAGACCATCGGCGGTCTTGGTTTTCAGCGTGAAGTCTGGAGCCTTGGAGCCAACAGCAATGGGCATGGTCGTGGGTGGGTGTGGGAGATTAAGGTCAGATCACCCGGCGGCTTGCGCGGCCGGACAGGGATGTCGACGCTAGGAGGCGGAACGCCCTGCGCAAACCGTTTTTCCGCATAGAAGGCGCGTTTGTATTTCGATTGTCCGGGCCATTAGCGGTGCTGCGCGCGGTGCGATGGCTTCGTAAGCCGTCCTACCCTCAGCCGACCTGGACGGTGCAAAAAGGACGAACAAGAATGAACGAAGCGAGAAGCGATCCGAAGCGAAGGGACGCGCGGGTGATCCCTAAATCGCCCTTGCCCCACCCCCGTCGAGCACGCTTAACCTCCTCGTTCTGCGTTATGAACCTCCTCGAAGACCTGCAATGGCGCGGCCTCTACGCCGACTGCACCGACCTTGACGCGCTCACCAAGCGCCTGAACGAGGGACCGGTGGCGCTGTATTGCGGCTTCGACCCGACCGGCGATTCCCTGCACGTCGGCCACCTGATGGGGCAGCTCACCTTGCGTCGGTTTCAACTCGCCGGGCATCATGCCATCGCGCTGGCCGGGGGCGCCACCGGCATGATTGGCGATCCGTCGGGGAAATCCGCCGAGCGCAACCTCCTCAGCCGTGAGCAGCTCGCTCACAACATCGCCTGCATCAAGAGCCAGCTCGCACGCCTGCTCGACTTCGAGAGCGCCGGCAACCCCGCGCGCCTCGTCGACAACGCCGACTGGACCGCGTCGATCACTTTTCTCGATTTCCTGCGCGACGTCGGAAAGCATTTTTCGCTGAACGCCATGCTCGCGAAGGACTCCGTGAAGTCGCGGATGGAGGGCGACGCCGGCATCAGCTACACGGAGTTCAGCTACCAGCTCCTCCAGGCGCACGATTTCTACCACCTGCGCAAAGCGCTCGGCTGCGAGCTGCAGATCGGCGGTTCCGACCAATGGGGCAACATCACCGCCGGCACCGAGCTGATTCGCAAAAAGCTCGGCGTGCCGGCGTGGGGCTGGACGTTCCCGCTCATCACGAAGAGCGACGGCACGAAGTTCGGCAAAACCGAGGGGGGCGCCGTCTGGCTGGATCCGCAGAAAACGAGCCCCTACAAGTTCTACCAGTTCTTCGTGAACACGGAGGACCTCAAGGTCGCCGAATACCTGCGCAAGTTCACGTTTCTCACCCGTCCCGAGATTGAGGAGCTGGAAGCGAAACACGCCGCCAATCCCGGTGCGCGCGAGGCTCACAAGGCCCTCGCCCGCGAGGTCACGCGCCTCGTGCACGGTGAGGCCGCCCTCGCCGCCGCGCTCAAGGCCAGCGAGATTCTCTTCGGCGCCGAAATCGGCGACACCGCCGAGGAAACGTTCCGCGACGTCGTCGGCGAGATCCCCACGAAAACCCTGGACGCCGCGAAACTCGCGGGCGCGGGCACCGCGCTCACGGAGATCCTCGTGCACGCCGGCCTCGCGCCCTCGAAGGGACAGGCCCGGAAGGATATCGAGGGCGGCGGAATCTACGTGAACAACATTCGCGTGGAGCCCTCCGCCGTCACTCGCACGCTCACGACCGGCGACCTGCTGTTCGGCAAATACGTGCTGCTCCGCAAGGGCAAGCGCACGTACGCAGTGTTGAACGCCGCTTGAGCGAGCGCGAAAAGGGCCCCAGGGAGCAGCCGTCGTCCCGAGCGCCAAGTTCGCCGAGAGCCCGGCACCACGCGCCTGCGCCCCGCGGGGGGCTTGATTAAACCCACAAAAAAGCCGCGTCCAAAGACGCGGCTCGAGATCCTGCCGTGATTTGCCCGAGGGTTATTCCTCGCGTCGCGAACCTGAGATGAGCAGCAGGATGTGCAGCAAGCTGCCGAGCGCAGCGACGAACGCCGCGACATACGTCAGCGCCGCCGCGTCGAGCGTTTCGTTCACGCCCGGCATCTCGTCGCGATCGAGAATGCCCAGGTTCACCAGCTGAGCTTTGGCACGGCGGCTGGCGTCAAACTCGACGGGCAGCGTCACGAACTGGAACAGGCAGATGACGCCCAGTGCGATGGCGCCGAGCATCAGCAGCTTTCCGCCAATCGCCGAGCTGATGAGGAAGATGCCGGCGATGAGGACGAAGTTGGCGACACCGGCCGCGATCTGCGTCGCAGGCGCGAGGGTCTGACGAATGTTCATCATCGCATACCCAACCTTGTGCTGGATGGCGTGGCCGGCTTCGTGCGCCGCGACGCCGAGCGCAGCGAGGCTGGTGCCGTGGTAATTGTCGCGCGAAAGGGCGAGGCGACGGTGAATCGGGTCGTAGTGATCCGACAGCTGCCCCGGGACCTCAACGATCTCCACATTGTGGATACCGGCCGAGTGCATCACCGCTTGTGCGGCCTCGGCGCCGGTGATGCGGCCGCGGGACGGAATCCGAACGTTCTTATTGTAGGCGCTGTGGATGCGCGACTGGGCATACAGGCCGAAGAGCATGGGAACGATGATGAGGACGATCCAGATGAGCATGGTGATAAAGATGTTGGATGGACACGGATCAGCAATTCGCGGCCCACGTTTCCGCCGCGGCCGCACCGAAATACGCCCGCATTCAAAGCACTCGCCTGCACTCCCTTGCAAGCGCATCCGGTCTCCGTAAAAAAGCCGGCGCGGTTTGTAACCGCGCCAGCTTGGATCACCTGCGTAGCACGAAACGGGGAAATCTGTCTCAACCGCCGGCGCGAGGCCGGCGACTCGCCGTCGTCTCAACCGAGTTTGGGCACGTCGAGCCACTTGCGCTCCGCCCAGGACTGGATGCCGAGCTCGGCGAGCTGCACGCCCTTGGCGCCCTGCAGCAGATTCCACGGGAAGGGCTCGTCCTTCACGACGTGCCGGAGGAAGAGCTCCCACTGGACTTTGAACGCGTTGTCGTAGGTCGCGTTGGAGGGGACACGCGTCCAGCCGTCCTTGTAGTTGATCGGGCTGTCGATATCCGGATTCCAGATACACCGCGGCGTGGCGGCGAGGGCCTGGGCCTTGCAGTCGCGCAAGCCCGCTACGGCCGAACCGTGCGTCCCGTCGACCTGAAGCGTGAGCAGGTCGTCGCGATCCACGCGGACGGCCCACGACGAGTTGAAGTGGCAGATCACGCCGTTCACGAGTTCGAAGGTCGCGAAGGCGGCGTCGTCGGCTGTGCACTTGTATTTCTTGCCCTGCTCATCCCAGCGCTCGGGGATGTGGGTGGCGCCGAGGCAGGTGAGCGATTTGATTTCGCCGAAGAGATTCTGGATCACGTACTGCCAGTGGCAGAGCATGTCGACGATGATGCCGCCGTCGTCCTCCTTGCGGTAGTTCCAAGACGGACGCTGCAGCTTTTCGAACTCGCCGGTGAACACCCAGTAACCGAATTCGCCGCGCACGGAGAGGATTTTGCCAAAGAATCCCGTATCGATGAGGTACTTCAGTTTCACGAGGCCGGGCAGCCAGAGCTTGTCCTGGACGACGCCGTTCTTGAGGCCGGCGGCAGTGACCTCGTTGTAAAGCGCAAGCGCTTCGGCGGAGGTCGTGGCGGTCGGCTTCTCGCAGTAAACGTGCTTCTTCGCCGCGATGGCCTTGCGCACGCCGATGGGACGCTGCCCCGTGAGCGTGGAGTCGAAGTAGATTTGGTTGGCCGGATCGGCCAGCGCACTGTCGAGGTTTGTCGAGTAGCGCTTTACGCCCGCGCGGGCCGCGAGGGCGGCGAGCTTCGACTCGCTGCGACCGATGAGGATCGGGTCGGGCATGATCGTCTCGGAGTCGGAGAGCTTTACGCCCCCTTGATCGATGATGGCCTTGATCGAACGCAGCAGGTGCTGGTTCGTGCCCATGCGTCCGGTGACGCCGTTCATGATGATGCCGACTTTATGCGTGGTCATGAGTGAAAAGAGGAAGACGGGTTGGGGATTGACTGTATCGTGGCGATGTTAGGCGAAAACCTCTTCGCGGGGTGAGGACAAAGCCGGCCCCGCCTAGCACAAACCCGACTTTCGGCTCGTCCCGCAGGAGGGAGAACGCAATGGTCGGTGCCGTGCTGGCCTGGAGCCCCATCCTCATTCAAAAGATCGAGATTCATGCGCTCGGTTTCGTGCTGCGCAAGTTGCAGCTGAACCGTCATCGCGAGGCCGAGGTCGCGCCCCACGCGCATGCCTACACGCAGCTGATCCTCTACCTCGCCGGCGAAGGCGGACAACTCGTGCGCGGGCGCCGCCATGAAGCGCGCGCCGGAGACCTGTTCATCATCCCGCCCGGCGTGCCCCACGGCTTTTCGGTCGTCGCCCGCAGCCGGCCGCTCTGCCTCGTACTCGATTACGAGACGCCGCGCCGCCTCACTCGCGTCGTGCACCGCCGGCTGCCGCAACGCGCGCTCAACGAGTTGCACGCCCTACTCGCCCGCGTGCCGACCAAGGGCCGCCCCACCCTCTCCGATTATCCGGCCATCATCGCCGTCGTCGCGCGCCTGCTGGAGCCGCGTTCGGAGGAGTTCCCGCCCACCCCTGAACCGGCGCCGCTTTTCGATCGCGTTCAGACGCAATTGCGCACGCCGCGGCGGCTCGCCGAGGTCGCGCAGGAAGCCGGCTACGCCCGGGACGCGCTCACCCGAAAACTGAAGCGCGAGCACGGGCTCGGCCTCCGCGGCCTTCGGGACCAGCTGCGGCTCGAAGCCGCCCAACACGCGCTCCGCACCACCCGCAACATCGGAGAAGTCGCGGCCCGCGCCGGCTTCGACGATCCGAATTATTTCGCGCGCTGGTTTCGCAAGAAGACCGGCGCCACGCCCACGGCGTGGCAACGCGCGCAGTAAAGCGGCGCGGACCGGACATGGTGTCCGTCAACGGCGCGCCAGCACGGCTCCGTGCGTGGCCACGAGTTCCGCCAGCAGGTCGGGCGCGACTCGTGCTTCGACGACGACAACCTCGCGATGACTGCACACCGCAACGCATACGCGCACCGGACCGTCGTCCGAGAGGTCGGCGGGCGCAAAGACCATCACCGTGTCGTCACCGTCGCGCACACCGACCGCGCGAGTCCAGCCGCGGCGGACCATCAAAGCCTCGGCGGCGGCCAGCAGCTCGCTGCGCACGGATGCACCAATCGGGTCCTTCAGCTGATAAACACCGACACTCGCCGATCGCACCGCTTCGAGTGCCTGATGCGCTTCGGTTGGAACGTCCGGAATGAAGTGCAGAACACCCCGCACGACCCCCAGCAGAAACGGTCCTGCGCTTACCTGGATGCCCAATTCCGGGCGCACATCACCAGTGCGGACAAGGGTATTCCGTAGTGCGGCAGCGTCACGCGTAAGCGTCACGGCATTCAGGACGCAAATGCCCAGCACGCCGAACGAGACGGCCAGGCCGCCGAGAACCCAACGCCAGACGCGCCGGCGGCGGAGACGAGGGGCAACAGAGGTGGTCATGGCGAGGGAGCGGCTCCGATTCCGCGGCGACGGTGGCGGGCGACTGCCTCCCGCCTTGCGGCCCGGTTTGCGCGTTATTTCTCCACGTTGGCGGCGATTTTTTTCAGCGGGTCGATGTGCAGCCGTTCCGCGATCGTCGCGATCTGCTCGGGTTTGATGTCGCCGACGATATTGACGAGGACCGCCTCGCGACCGTTGTCGATCACCGTGATCACAATGCCGGCAATCGAGTCGTCCGGATTTTGCTTTGTGTAGATCGCCACATCCTCGGCCTTCTTTTCACCGCCCTTTACCGTGACGATCTGCGTCCAGCCCTGGTTCGTAAGCTCCCGACGGATACGGGCTACGTGCTCGGTGGTCTCGCGGCGATTCGCATCATCGAGGCCGACGACGTTGACGCGTACGTGCTTCAGGTTGCGGAGGAGCTCGGCAACCTCGGGCTCTTGTGTGCCAGCAAGCGTGGCGGCGAACTTGAGCAGGCCATTTTGCAGATTGACCTCGACGAATTGACCGTCTGCGGACGGCGAGAATTTTCCGAAGTCGACATAACCCGGCTCGGGAGTGGCGGCAAAGGCCGCGACGGACAAGAGACTGGCGAGGAGGGAAACGCGGAGGGTATTCATATGAAGTGTGGGACGAGTTGATTTCAGGGACCAGGCCGACCCGAATCGGAGACCCGGACATCTCCAGCACACGCCGCCCCCGGGAAAAGTTGCGCGAATCTTTTCGCGACCACGCAAGCCCGCCTTCAGCCCCGGAAGACTGGTGCATGGCAAGCGATTGAGTTCATTGCCGCGGCGCGCCGAGGCTCACGCCAACAGCGCTTCCACGGCAACAGAGATTGCCGCTCATCGCCCCGCGCACGTCGGCGTCGCTCGCCGCCACCGGCTCTCCGAGCAGACCGACCGCGGACATGATCTGCCCCGGAGTGCAGTAGCCGCACTGAAACGCGTCGTGCTCGAGAAACGCCGCCTGCATCGGAGGCAATGCTCCGTCCGCCGAAGCGAGGCCCTCGATCGTCATGATCTCGACGCCGTCGTGCATCGCCGCGAGCGTGAGGCAGGAGTTGATCCGGCGGCCGTTGACCCAAACAGTTGACGCCGTTGACGACGAGCGTGATGGCAAGGCGTTCCTCGACAGGCACGGCGTGGGCGTGTGGCCGCCGAAAGAGTGGCCGCGCCGTCAGGAAAGTTCACCGGCAGAAACGAAGACCGCAGGAAATCGGGCCAGAGCCCGTGGAGCGGGTCTCCGACTGGCCGGGTGCAGTCGGCCCCGGCTCCCGCCGTCACCCCGCGATCGTCTGCACGCCGTCGAATCGGACCACGGCCCGCCCGGCCTGCCGCGATGCGGCGAGGTCGACGATGAAGTTTGCCTCCCAGTCGTTCTGCTCGTCGGCGTCGACCAGCACCTGCGCAACCAGCAGCGCGGCCTTTTCCCGGGCGTCGTGGTCGTCCCAGTGCGTGTGCTTCGCCGACCGGCCCTCCGGATCGAGCCGGAAACGCTCATGCACCGCAAAATACGGGTCGAACGCCGCTTCGATCTGCCGCGCGCGCGAGGCCACCTCCGCGCCCCTCTCCGCGTCCTCCGCAGCCGGAACGGATGCGATTCCCCCGCCGCGCTCGGCCGCGCTCTCCCAGTCGCGCGCCGCGATCTCCTGCAGGAAACCGAAGATC
>DASWVO010000162.1:0-18665 GCA_036406235.1 Opitutaceae bacterium | reverse complement strand
CTCGTGGGCATGGATCGCGCCGCGCCGAGTCCGGCGGAGGTGGCGGCGCATATCCGCGGCAACGCCGGGGCGGACTGGGCGGCGCTCTGGCACGAGGCGGAGGAGGCGCTTTATTCGCCGCGCGGGCGGATGCGCGCCGACTGGCTCGCGCGCGCGGTCGAGGCGGCCCGCCGATTTGAGACCCCGCGTCCGCCGCCGCCGGGGCCGTGGGCGCGGCGGCATTGGTTTCCAGCCGCGTTGCTGGCCGTCGCGGCGGGTTTGTGGCCGCCGGGGCGGTTGCAGGCGGATCCCGTTGTGGCGTATCGAGACGGTAATTACATCGAAGCCGCAGAGGCGTGGCGGCGCGAACTGGGGAACCGGCCAGGCGACTGGGCCGCGCATCATAACCTCGCCCTGATTGCGGCGCAGCAGAACCAGTGGGGCGTCGCGGCGGCGCACGAAATGGCGGCGTATTTGCTCGAGCCCGACAACGCGTCGGTCGATGCGCTGCTACGTCTTGCGTTGACGAAGATCGAGGCGCCCGACCCGGGGTTGCTGCAACTGCTGGTCGGGCCGTGGTATGATCGCTTCGTGGGCCGGCTTTCGCCGGCACGGTGGGAGTGGCTGGCGGGTGCGGGGGCGACGGTCGCGGCGCTCGCTTTGGCGGCGGCGGTGGGCTTGGGCTATGTCGTCGGGGAACCGCGGGGCTCGCGGGGAGCGCAGCGGGCGAGTCTTGTCGTTGCGGCGGCGGCGGTCGTTGTCGCCGTCCTGGCGTTTTGGAGCGTGCGGCGCTACGGCGCGCTGGCGGACCCGCTGGCGGCGGTGGTGGCGACGCGGACCGAGCTGCGGAGCATTCCGTCGGAGATGGTCGCGCGTCAGCGGCCGTTGCTGCTGGCGCCGGGCACGGTGGTCGTGGTCGACCGGTCGTTTCTCGGTTGGGATCACGTGAGCGCGGCCGGCCACCTCAGCGGCTGGATCCGGAACGACGCCGCGGTGTGGCTCTACCGCACGCGCGACCGCTCGCAGGTCCGGGCGGTTTACGCGGCCGTCGAGGAGTGAATCCGGCCGCACTCGGTACCACGCTCCGTCGGGCGAGCGCGGAGCTCGGTGGCCGGAGCTCTGAGCTTCGCGCACGAAGCTCCGAGCACGGACGGCGAAGCTCCGAGCTCGAAAAGCGGAGCTCCGAACGAGGTGGATCGAGCAAATTGCCCGGCGGGCCGGGCTCCGAGCTTCGCCGGCGAAGCTCGGAACGAGGTGGGCGAAGCTTTTTGCTCCGGTTTCGCGAAGCTTTTTGCTCGGACGACGAAGCTTTTAGTTCGGACCGCGAAGCTTTTTGCTCGGTTCACGAAGCTTTTTGCTTCGAACGCGGAGCTCCGATCTCGGCCGGCGAAGCTCGGAGCTTCGTCAACCGAGCTCGGAGCTCCGTCGCGGGGCCTGTTTTGCCAGGGAGTTGTGATTAGAGCGTGTCAGGCCTGTTGCCGAACGCACTCCCGTAGCGCGTTGCTTCAGCCCGCGTTCGTTGCTTCCTCGCGCGCGGGCTGAAGCACCGCGCCACCTTGGGCAAGCGCAGCCTAAAAGTTCATAGCACCCTTCAAATGGGTTCAGACCAGGGTGCGCGTGAGTTGCACGCGGTTTTTCACGCCGAGCTTGCGGTAGATTTCGGTGAGCTGGCACTCGACGGTGCGCGGCGATTTGCCGAGGCGGTCGGCGATGTCGCGGTTGTTGTAGCCCTCGGTCACGAGCAGGGCGACGCGGCGCTCGTTGGAGGTGAGGCGTTGCAGCAGCGCGACCGACGCGGGATTGGCCGAGAGCAGCACGCCGTCGATGCTGCGGTCGACGAGGAAGAGGATCCGGTAGACCGGACGCGCCCAATGCGAGGCGTGCGGCGCGTCGACGACGATCTGCGCCATCAGGTGGGTCGCGGTCGGATGCGCGACGCGCAGCTTGCAGGCGCGGTCGCTGTCGGTCTCGGCCTTCGGGTCGATCTTGCGGCAGGCCTCGGCGATATCGTCGGGCAACTGGAAGGAGCGGCGTGGGTTGAGGCTGCGCGCGGAGCGCTCGCCGAAATTCCACTCGGCGCAGGCGGCGTAGCCCTCGCGGCTGGCGTAGATCAGGCGCAGGTGCGAATCGAGGAACAGCACCGGCACCGGCACGTCGGCGAGAAAGCGCTCGATGCTCAGGTGCTGGCTGCGCTCCTCGGCGAGGCGGCGCAGGCGCTGCAGGCCGGCTTCGATGATGGGGTGCAGACTGCGCAGCCAGTTGACCTCCTCCGGGAGGAACGGGCCCTGGATCGGACCGCGGCGCACGCTCAGGACCGCGTCGGTCCGGTCGCCGTCCCAGAAGGCGAGGTGCACGAAATCGTCCCACGGATCGGTGTCGGGCGACTGCTGGGCGAGGCGGCGCTGTTCGGCGGTCGGGTCTTCGGACAGCACCTCGCCGAAGGTGTAGAGCTTGACGCCCGGATGGCGGGCGAGGAAGGACTGGACGATGAACAGATTCGAGACCGAGCGGCGGTCGGCGCGCGCCCCCGGCATGTGATGGCGCGCGTTGAGCGTCTGCTTGTCGACGATCCCGTAGAGCAGGCTGCACGAGTGGTGCGGAATGGATTCGCTCAGCAGCTGCAGACTGGCCTTCCAGAAGCTGTCGAGGTCGACGGCGGTGTGCAGTTGCGAGACGAGGAAGCCGAAGCGATCGGTGACGGCCGGCGAGGCGGCGAGGATCGAGGACTCGGCGGTATCGGAGAACTGGATATGCGAGGCGGTGTCGAGTCGGTGTACCATGGTGTGCGGGTGTCGTGCTAAACCAGTTGAGAGTTGAGAGCTGAGAGTTGAGAGCCTGACAGCGGGCGCTTCGCGCCGCCTCATAGGGCCAGTCTGCGACTGGCCCGGTCCGGCCACAGACCGGACCTACGGGAAGGACGGCTGGCCGTAGGGATAGAACTTCTTCAGGTCGACGTGCTGATACGGCAGGTTTTCGAGGTGCACGGTGCCGAGGAAGCCCTGGGGCGGCTCCACGATGAGGATGGTCTTGGCGTAGCGGTTGTCGTCGAAACCGCGGCGGAAATGCACGCGCGATTTGATCGCGATGACCTTGTAGTCGTCGGGGTTGATGCCGAGGTCGCGAATCGGCTCGGGGTCGGTGATCTGGGTGAGAAACGGGCTGATCACGAGCAGGTTGTTTTTGCCAAACTTCACGCAGACCCATGTCTGTCCGCCGCGGGCGGAGGCGCGGCCGATGCCGCCGCTGACCTGGGCCACGGTGCCGACGACGCGCACGGGGTCGCCCGCGGATTCGTCGGCGAGGCCGCCGATCGGCATGTCGAACTTGTCGCCGACGCGCACGCCCTTCGCGCGGAGCGTGTCGATCGCCTTCCGGTCGGCGACGGTGATGATGAGCGTGTCGCTCAAGTCCTGCTTGATGACCTCCGACAACAGCCACGTGGCGTAGCCGGAGCGGTCGCTGTGGTCGGCGAGCACGACGGGGGTCTTGCCCTCCTGGATGGCCTTCGCGGCGAGGGTGACGCCCTCGGCGATCGGGTGGATTTTGGCGGAATTGAGCAGTTCGTCCTTCAGGAGCCACGCGGTCCGGCCCATGTCGTCGGCGATTTTTTGGGCGAGCTCGGGATTGCCGTTGGTCATCACCTGGAAACACATGCCCACGTCGGGCACGTCGGACCACGGGAAGCCGAAGAAAAAGTTCACGTAGACATCGGGCTCGCGCGCCTCCCAGGTGAGGGCGCGCTGGACGAGGTCCATCCACGGCGTCTTGCCCGTCCACTGCAGCACGGTGGGCGTGATGATCGGGACCTTGACGGTCGCGTGGGTCGGCTTGTAGTCGCCGCGGATCGCGCGGATGAGGGTGCGCGCGGCGCGCTCGCCCTGCAGGTAGCCGTCGTAGTGCGGGTAGTATTTAATCGTGAAGCCGAGGTTGGCGTATTGGAAGAACTCGTCGTCCTCGTTGCCGTGCGGATCGAAGGTGCCGACGATGAACGCGTCGGGCCCGACGACCTCGCGCACGCGCCGCGCGAGCTCGGCCTCGGGCTTCGGGACGCCGCGCACGCCCATCGCGCCGTGGACGGAAAGGTAAACGCCGTCGAATTTCCCCTGGCTCTTCAGGTCGGCGATCATCTTGCCGACGAAGTGCTCGTAAGTCTCGGTCGTCAGCCACCCCGAGCCGGAGCCGGACTTGGAGCCAAGGGGCGATTCGATGCCAACGAGCTCCACGCCGTCGTATTCGCGGGCGACTTTGACGAAGCCGCCGATGTAGCCGCGGGGGTTGGCCTTGAGCAGCGCTTCGCCGCGCGCGGGCGACCCCTCGTAGGTGAAGTCGTCGATCGTGGTGTCGTATTTGAGAAAGGTGACCGTCTCGTGTGAAAACGTGAGGACGGCGATGCGGATCGGCTTTTTCGCGCCGGGCGCCGCGGCGGACGCCGCCGGGAGGCAGCCGAGAACGGCGACGGTCGTGAAAAGCAAACTACGAAGGATTCGGCGAAGGTGATGCATCAGAAAAAGGCCGGTGCCGGTTGGGTGTAGAGCAGGGAGCGGGCCGGACAGCGGCCCCAGCAGCCGGCAACGTGCCGGACCGTTCCGGGAACCCCCTTAAAACCCCGGCGCGGATCCGGCTTTTGGCCGTCGCGGCGCGATTCGGCGCGCGCCCGGCTATGAGAATCGCCGGTCCTGGATTCTGGGGGTCTCCGGATGGGTTTTCTTTTCGCGAGCCGCTAGGATGCATGCCACGCCGTGCGCGGCTCTCCCGAAGAGACGACGCGCTGCACCTACCGATGCTCGCTGTCTCCCGTCATCTCCTGAAAAAACGCGTCCCGCTGACAATCAGTCGAGGGACGTCGACGCATTCCTCGGTGTTCTGGTTACGCTGGAGAGAGGAAAACCTCGAGGGCTGGGGCGAAATGGTGCCGTTTGCGATCGATGAGCGCCCGCAGACCGCGGAGGTCCTCGCGGACGCGGTCGAAGCGCATCGGGGCTGGCTCGGCCAGGCGAGCGCGTGGGAACGGAGCGCGATCGAGCGCCGGCTCCGCGACGCCGGCGCCCCCTCGGCGCTGATCGCGGGCGTCAACCTCGCCCTCTACGACTGGCTGGGCAAACGCACGGGCCAGCCGGTCTGGCGTTTGCTCGGGCTGCCGGCCGAGGCCGCGCCGCCCACGTCCGTCACGATCGGCATCGCCCCGCCCGCGGCGGCGGCGCAACGCGTCCGGCAGTGGCTCGAACTCGGCGACTTTCGGGTTTTTAAGGTGAAGCTCGGCTCGCCGGCGGGCGCGGAGGCAGATCGGGCGATGTTTGAGGCGGTGCGCGCCGCGGTGCCGGCGGGCGCGCGCGTGAGCGTGGACGCGAACGGTGGCTGGGCGCTGGCGACGGCGCTCGCGATGGCGGAGTGGCTGGCGGAGCGTGGCGTCGACCACCTCGAGCAGCCGCTGCCGCGCGGACGCGAAGCGGAGCTGCCGGCGCTGCACGCGCGCTCGCCCCTGCCGCTGCTCGCGGATGAAAGCTGCCGTTCGAGCGAGGAGTTGGCGCGGCTCATCGGCTCGGTCGACGGCATCAACATCAAGCTCATGAAATGCGGTGGCCTCGACGGCGCCTTGCGTCTGATCGCGACGGCGCGGGCGCACGGCCTGCGCGTCCTGATCGGCTGTTACGGCAACAGCGCGTTGGCCAACACCGCCGCGGCGCAGCTCGGCGGGCTCGTCGATTACCTCGATTTGGACAGCCACCTCAATCTCGTGGACGACCCGTTTCGCGGCGCCGAGCTGCGCGACGGCCGCCTGCGTCTCTCCTCCGCACCCGGTTTCGGAACCACCCATGACGACCCTACCCGCTAACGTGAGCCAGCCCCAGCGGCTCGCCCTCCTGCAACACGGCGGCTTCTCCTCCCGCTATGGCAAGACCGGCATATCGCTCCTGCGTTATCGCGGCGCGGAGGTCGTCGCCGTCATCGACCGCGAAACCGCTGGCCGCTCCCTGCGCGAAGTGAGCCAGCTACCCGATGTGCCCGATCTGACCATCCTCGGCAGTGTGAAGGAGGCGCTCGCCACCCGGCCGACGGCGCTCGCGATCGGCATCTCGCCCAGCGGCGGGCGCGCCAAGGACGAGTGGTGGCCGGAGTTGCGGCTCGCGGCGCACTCGGGCGTGTCGTTGTGGAACGGTTGTCATACGCCGCTCGCCGCCGACCCGGAAATCGCCGCCGCGGTGCGCACCGGCGTGTATGTCTGGGACATGCGCCGCGAGCCGCCGGGGCTTGGGCCCGGTTCCGGCGCGGCGCGCACGCTGCCGTGCCGCCGCGTGCTCTTCGTCGGCACCGACATGAACATCGGCAAAATGACGGCCGCGCTGGAGTTCGACCGGGCGGCGCGGGCCCGCGGACTGCGCTCGAGCTTCGTCGGCACCGGCCAGACCGGCATGATGATCAGCGGTGCGGGCGTGTGCCTCGACGCGGTGCGGGTGGATTTTGCGAGCGGCGCGGTTGAGGCGGAGGTCATGCGTCATGGCCGGCAAGCCGATGTCGTCTGGGTGGAAGGGCAGGGCTCGTTGCTCAACCCGGCCTCGACAGCCACGCTGCCGCTGCTGCGCGGCAGCCAGCCGACGCACCTCATCCTTGTGCACAAGGCGGGACTCAAACATCTGCAATCGCTGCCGCACATCGGCATCCCCTCGTTGCGGGACGTCGTTCCCTTTTACGAAGCCATGGCCTCGGCGTGCGGCGTGTTTGCGCCGGCGCCGGTGGTCGGGATTGCGCTCAACACCTGGGGGCTCGACGACGCGGCGGCGCGCGCGGCCATCGCCGCCGCGGAAGAGACGACGGCGCTCCCGGTGACCGATGCGGTGCGCTACGGCACCGAGGCGCTGCTCGACGCGGTGCTCGCCTCCGAGTCGCAGGCGGCGCTCTCGTGAGTGGAACGTCCTTTCGTTGAAGGCATTCGGTTGCGGATCCACCTCGCGCGTTGCAGCCGGCCGGCGTTTTCGCTACCTATCCAGCGCTATGCGTATCGCCATGTGTGAATCCTCCCCAATGGTGTCCGTGGGGCACGAAGATTACGTGGTTCGGGTCGCCCGGATCACCGCACCGGTAGACGAGCACCAGCCGGACCGGTTCGCGGTCGTTGCCTTCTCGCGGGAGGGCGAAGAGCACGTGACGTTGTCCAAGACCGTGGCCACGCTCGAAGAGGCGCGCGAGGCGTTGAGGCGAGGGTTCGAACCCGACCCGCACGAAGCGCACGCGGAGGAAATCATCCACGAGTTGCTGGTCGGCGGCGCGGCCAGGGAGCTGGCGTGAGGCGGGGAACGCGCTCCGCAGGCGTCGGCTACGCTGGTGGCCGCGGGGCGTCCCCGTTGGCCGGTACCGCGACGTGAAACGTCGCGCCGCGGCCGAGCTCGCTCTCGCACCACACGCGGCCCTGCATTGCTTCGGTGATCCGCTTCACGATCGCCAGGCCGAGGCCCGAGGACGTTTCCCCGCCGGTCGGCCGGGCCGAGAGGCGCGTGAACTTGCGGAAAAGCTTCTTCTGGTCGGCAGCGCTGATGCCGGGCCCCTGGTCCTGCACCGACAGCCGCAGGTGCTCCTGCTCGACGGCGAGCGTGACGGAAACCACCGTGCCGGCGGGGGAGTACTTGACGGCGTTGGACACGAGATTGCCCGCGACGCGCAGGAAAAACTCCGCGTCGACCCGCGCGGTCGCCTCGGGGGTGGGAACCTTGAACGTGAGCTGGGTGTGCTTCTTCCGGGCCAGCGGGCCGAACGTCGAATGCATCACGTCGCGCAGGGTGACGAGGGCGTGCGTTTCCTCGCGGAAGGTGAGGGTACCGGACTCGAAGCGGTAGAGGTCGACCAGGTCGTTGACGAGAAGCAGCGTGCTCTCCGCCATCGCCAGGATGTCGCCGCCCATGCTGCGGTGCTCCTCGGGGGCGGACATTTCGGGGTCGGTGATCAGTGTAGCGAGTCCGCTGATACCGGAGAGCGGGCTGCGCAGGTCATGGACCGCCATGGCGAAGATCTCGTCCTTTTCCTGCTGGAGGGTGCGCAACTCGGCGTTGAGCAGCTCGACCTTCTGCAAGGCCTCGGCGAGCTCCTGGCTCGTGCGGCGCAGCTGGAGCTGGGTGGCGTCGCTGATGGCGGTCACCTTCATCGTCTGGCGCAGCAGGCGCCGGTAGTGTTTGGCCAGTTCGCGGAACGGCTCGTAAACGGCGGCGCTGAGGTGCTGGCGGGTGAGCGTGGCCTCGGCGCGCTCCAGCGCGTCGCTCTCGGCAGCGTAGAGTTTCTGGACCGCTTCGTCGCGGCTCTGGCGGGACTTGTTCGTCATGGGGTGGAGCGCCAGCGCGACGGTTTCAGGGGAAGGCGGCCGCTCCGGTTGACAGCCTGTGTCGTCATTTCATCCGGCCGGTGAAAGGCTGCGCTAGGCCGTCGGCACGAGGCGGTAGGGCAGCGAGAGATCCTCGCCGAGCTCTTCGCCGGCCTCGTGCATCACCTCGAGGCCGGGGCGGTAGTGCCACTCCACCTCGGCGGCCCCGCCGGCGCGGTGGTGGTCGTCGAGCAGCACGAGCAGGTCGAGGACGGCCTTGGTCGAGCTGGTATTCAAATAATGGAACGCGAGCACGACCTTGAAGGATGCAGGTTTGGTGCCGAGGTGGTCGCGCACCCACGCGAAGACGGGCTCGTAAAAGGCGCTGACGTTTTCCGGGTATGATTCCCCTTCGATGCGGAGCACCGCCTCGGCGGGATGGAAAACGACGCGCGGCGTGGTGTCGGTGGCGGGAAGTTCGAGCGGCGGAGGCATGGACGGAGGGGATTATTCTTTGGCGACGGGCACCGAGAGGGAGAAGAAGACGCGGGCGTCCGGTTGGGGCGCAAGGCTCCACGCCAGCGGCCCGGCGGCGCGGCGGGCGACTTCGATCAGTCCGAGGCCGGCGCCCTGGCTGCCGGGCGGCGGGCCGGCGCGGCGCCGCTCGCGATGCAGCGCCTTGAGGCCGTCGCGATCAAGGGTGGCGAGGGCCGCGAGCTGGGTCTGCAGGCGATCGGCGGTTTCGCGCTCGACGAGATTGCCCGAGGCGACGGTGAAGGTTTTTTCCTGCTCGCTCACGAGCACGAGGCCAATGCCGCGCTCCTGGCCCGCGGCGCCGGCGCGTTCGGCGGAGTAGCGCAGGATGTTTTGGGCGAGCTCGACGAAGGTCCCGAAGAGGACCAGTCGGCTGTTGTCGCTCAGGCCGGCCTGCTGGGGGATGAACTTCGCGTAGCCGACGAGCAGTTCCTGGGTGACCACGCCCATGAACGAAAGCACGATGTGCTGGTCGCGAGCGGCGAGGTAATGGTCGTGGAGGTGGTGTGGGTCCATGGAAAGGGGCGCTGCGCGCGGGAAGGCGCTTCGCGCAGGAGAAGGGAGCAAGGAGCAGGGGGCAAGACGCGCTTCGCGACGGGGCTTCGCGCGGGAGCAGGGAGCACGCCGCCGGCGGAGCCGGCCTTCAGAGGCGCAAGCCGAGGAACGTGATGTCATCCCGCTGGGCGGCGCCGCCGCGGTGCGTGTCGAGGGACTCCTCGAGCCGGGACTTCTGTTCGTCGAGCGGCGCGGCGGCGATGGATTGCAACAGGGTGCGCAGACGCGAGGTGTCGAACGGCTGGCGCAGGTGGTTCGGTTGGTCCGCAAAACCGTCGGTCGCGAGGTAGAGCGTGAGGCCGGGCGAGCGCGGCAGCACGTGCTGTTCAAACGTGGCGCGCCGCTTCTCGTGCCGGCCGCCGCCGAGCGAGACGCGCGTGCCCTTGATCTCGCCAAAGGGCGCGATGCCTGCGTGGCCGTTGCCGTTGCCATCGCTCACCGGCTGCGCCCACCACAGCGGGCGTCGCGCCCCGGAGAAGACGACGCGCTCGGCGTCGATGCGCACCAGGCACATGTCCATGCCATCGGCGCTGTCGACGCCCGCATCCTGCCGCAAGGCGTCGCGCACGCGCACGTGCATCTGCGCGAGGATCTCGGCGGGCTCGCGGAGATTTTGTTCGCCGACCAGTTGCTGCAGCAGCGCGTGGCCGATCATCGACATGAACGCGCCCGGCACACCATGGCCGGTGCAGTCGACGACGGCGGCAAACGCGCTGCCGTTCACGCGATGACACCAATAAAAGTCGCCGGAAACGAGGTCGCGGGGGCGGTAGATCAGCAGGTGATCGCCGAGTGTCTGGCCGAGCGTCTCGGTGCGGGGGAGAATGGCGTTTTGGATACGCCGTGCATATTCGATGCTCGAGAGGATTTTGCGGTTGATTTCATCGGTCGCCTCGCGCTCGACGCGCAGGCGGGCTGCGATGCCCTCGCGCAGGTCCATCTCGGCGGCGACCTTGGCGATGACCTGGTTGTATTCGTTGGCGATCTGCCCGACCTCGGTGAAGGGCTCCGCGCGCACGCCCTGCGTGAACTCGCCGCGTTCGCGGTGCCGGCCCATCTCGGAAAGCAGGTCGATGATCTCGGTGCTGGCGCCGTGCTCGGCGACATTGAGCCCGACGCGCTCGTGCTCCGGATCGACCCGCAGCCGCTGCACGCGGTCAATGAGCTTGAGCAGCACCCACCCGCCGCCAAACGCCCACGCGGCGACGGCGACGATGCCGGCCGCCTGCGCGCCGAGCTGACCCCAGAAGCCGAGGCCGGTGCCGAGTTTGTCCGGCTGGCCGAAGAACGCCACCGCGAGCGTGCCCCAGACGCCGCCGGCACCGTGGGCGGCCGAGGCGCCGACGACGTCATCGATCCGCGCCTTCTCCAGGGCGACGGTGGCGAAGAAGCACACGGCGCCACCCACCGCGCCGATCGCGAGCGAGGCGGCGGGGGTGACGGCGTGACAGGGCGCGGTGATCGCCACCAGGCCGGCGATCGTGCCGTTGAGCGTGTCCGGCAGGTCGGGCAGGCCTTTTCTCCACCAGGCGCACATCAGCCCCGCGAGCGCGCCGCTTGTGCCGCCAAGAATCGTATTGAGGAGGATCAATGGCACGTCTGGCGTCAGCGCAAGGCGGCTGCCGCCGTTGAAGCCGAGCCACGCGACAAAGAGGATCAACACGCCGAACGTCGCCGTGCCCAGGCTGTGCGAACTGGCCAGCGGCACCGACGAGGAGAAGCGCCCGATGCGCGGCCCGAGTATCAGCACCGCCGCGAGCGAGACCCAGCCGCCGACGCTGTGCACCGCCGTCGAGCCGGCGAAGTCGACAAAGCCCAGCCGGGCGAGCCACCCGTGGGCGTTCCAGATCCAGTGTCCAGCAACCGGATACACGATGCTGGAGACGACCGCCGACACGAGCAGATACCCGCGGAAGCTCATGCGCTCGGCGACCGCGCCCGAGACAATGGTCGCCGAGGTCGCGCAGAACATCACCTGGAACAGGAAAAACGTCACGCTCTGCTGCGTCGGCCAGGTGGCGAAGAGCCACTCGCTGGTGCCGATCCAGCCCGCCGCCGACGCGCCGAACATCAAAGCGAAGCCAAAGGCCCAGAAGCAGATCGCGGCGACGCAGAAATCGAGCAGGTTCTTGATCGCGACGTTGATGGTGTTCTTCGACCGGACGAGGCCGGCCTCGAGCATGCAGAAGCCCGTCTGCATCGACATGACGAGGGTAGCCGCGATGATGACCCACAGCACGTCCACGCTTGATACGCCCATATGAGCGAAGCGGGATACGGGTGAGGCCCGGTGCTGGCAAGCGCGGCGACCGGGGAGTATTGCGCAGGGCGGCCGCCAAACCGACCCGACCCCAAGGCCGGCCTTCCCCTCGCAGGCGGCGCCCGTCCCGTGATGGGTCGCGCCGGAATGCGCGGAGCGTTGCCTTCGACCGCGGATTCGCGCCATACACGCCACCGTCCCCGTCCTCATGCAACGACCCCGAAAAATCGAATGGCGGCAATACCCCTGGTTCTACGCCGTGATCGGGCTGGCCGCACTCGGCATCCAGTTGATCCCTGGGGCGCGCGAGGCGTTGATTTACCACCGCGGGGCGATCGCGGCCGGGGACGTGTGGCGGTTGTGGACGGGACATCTCGTGCACTTTGGCTGGCCGCATCTCGTGGCGGACACCGGCCTGCTGCTCATCCTCGGCTGGCTGCTGGGCCGGGCGCACCGGCACTTCAGTGCGCTGGCGTTCCTGCTGATGCCACTCTTCATCTCGGGCGTGCTCTACGGGTTCGATCGCGGCATGATCCGCTACGCGGGGCTCAGCGCGGTCGATTTTGGCTTGCTCGTTTACCTTGCGCTGCAGGGCTGGCAGCGAAAGTGGACCGACTGGTTCTGGCCGGCCGTGCTGGCGATCTACATCGGCGAAGTTGTTTTCGAAACCGTGCAGGGCGGCCGCGGCGGCGGCATGATCCCGTTCGACGATCCCGGGGTGACGGTGGCGACGAGCGCCCATGTGGCCGGCGCGGTGTATGCCGTGCTGGCGTGGTTGTTGAGCCGGCGCGGACAGGCTCGCGCGTCGTCCGCGCCCCCACACCCGGACCGGCAGCCCGCGCCGCCGGCGGAGACGCCGACGCGTGCTCCGGAGTGAACAAGATCAGCAACATCCCGCGCTCGCGGAGTCGTCGGACGGTGCTTTCGCCCTCGACGGAGGGAGAAGCCGCATCACGCTTCCGCTTGTGCTTCCCCTGCAGCGTCGCCCTTCCACGCGAGCGGCTCGGCACCTTTCCCTTCACATCCCCATGAAAACTCCCCTGGCATTTCTCGCCTCGTTGAGCCTCGGGGCCGGCCTGCTCGCCGGCGCCGTCGATTTCGGCCCCTGGCCCGCCGGCCAGTCTCCGCAAGAGATCGGCAAGCGCGTGGCCACGCGCTTCACGTCGGTGCTCACGCACCAGAACTACGGGCGCCCCGGCAATCCAGAGCGCATCACGTATCCGGAAGTCTGCACATGGTATGGCGCGCTGACCTTTGCCCAGGCGACCGGCGACGCGGAGCTGCGCGCCGCGTTGGTCCGGCGTTTCGAGCCGCTCCTCGAGCCGACATCCTGGCCGGAGCACCCGTCGGCCAACTGGCGCGGCATCGTCGACGAGCGCGCGATGGTCCCGGCCCCCGACCACGTGGACCACACCGTCTTCGCGGCGGTGCCTCTGGAGCTGTATTTGCAGACGAAGGACACGCGCTACCTCGCGCTTGGCCGGATGATGGCCGACCGCCAGTGGGCCGATCCTGACGTACAGTGGCCGTTCGATCACCCGGTGCTGCACCGCTTCTTTCCAAACCGCGTGACCGACGAGTCGCGGGAATGGCACCGCCAGGGCTACAGCTGGCAGACGCGCATCTGGATCGATGACATGTTCATGATCACCGCCGCGCAGGCGCAGGCGTATCGAGCCACTGGAGACAGAAAGTACATCGACCGCGCCGCGATGGAAATGGTGCTGTATCTGAACAAGATCCAGCGAGACAACGGCCTCTTCCATCATGCACCGGGCGTTCCGTATTTCTGGGGGCGCGGCAACGGCTGGATGGCCGCCGGCAGCAGCGAGCTGTTACGCTCCACGCCGGCCGACAACCCGGACCGCGCGACGATCCTGGCCGGTTACCGGAAAATGATGGCGACGTTGCTCAAGTATCAACGCGCCGACGGCATGTGGGGCCAGCTCATCGACGATCCCGAGTCGTGGCCGGAAACCTCGGGCACGGGCATGTTTGCCTTCGCTTTCATCGTCGGCGTGAAGGAGGGCTGGCTCGATGAAAAGACCTACGGACCCGCGGCGAAAAAAGCCTGGCTCGCGCTGACCGCCCACCTCGACGGCAACGCCGATCTGCGCGAAGTCTGCCAGGGCACGAACATCTATAACTCCAAGAATCCCGGCGACGGCCCCGACGGTCGCGCGTATTACCTGAACCGCCAGCGCATCGTCGGCGACCTGCACGGGCAGGCGCCGGTCCTCTGGTGTGCGACCGCGCTGTTGCGGTGAGGCGGGCGTTCAGCGAGTAGCCGCACCTGAAAAGCGCGGCAACGAGCACGGCTTACGGGACTCTGCTGAATTACTAAAGCCCTCAACCCGCCCAGCCGCGGCGGATCATGTTCACGGCGATCGCCGCGAGCAAAAGCGAGATGATCTTGGAGATCGCGCGCATGCCGGTCTCGCCGATGACGCGCGTAAGACGATCCGCGTAAGCAAACGCCAGCGCGACGAGGACGAGGTTCACCGCCAGCGCCACCAGCGTGACGGTGAGGCCGAGCGTGCGGGCGAGCAGCAGGAGCGTGGCGATCAAGGCGGGACCGGCGATCAACGGCATGCCGAGCGGCACCACGCCGAAGTCCTCCGCCAGCTGCGGCGGCCGCTCGGCCGCGGAGTGAGTGAGGTCGCGCGCCGCGAGGATGAACAGAATCAAGCCGCCCGCGATCTGGAAGTCGCCGACGGTGATGCCGAGCGTCGTGAAGATGCCCTGCCCGAGAAGCAGGAAGCCCAGCGCCACGAGGCCGCCCGTCCACGTCGCCTGGTGCGCGATCCGCCGTCGCGCCGCCGGCGGCGTCGAGGCGCCAAGCGCCGTGAAAATCGCCGCGAGGCCGATCGGGTCGATGGCGACGAACAGCGGGATGAACGCGTGGGTAAACCGGTTGAGCATCTCGAGCATGCGTCGAGCCTTACCGGCCCGCGCCGGCGGGATCGAGGGCGAACGCGCCGGCGCGGGCACCCTCGCGCGGACTGCGAGCCGGCTGGTCACCGACGCCGCCCCGGAAGATCGCCTCGCGCCGGTTGACGATGCGGCTATGTTGAAGCGCCATCATCAACGTGGACCAAGAGCCATGTCCGTAGAGTTCAAAGACTATTATGCCACCCTCGGCGTTGCGCGCGACGCGAGCGACACCGAGATCAAGAAGGCCTTTCGCAAGCTGGCGCGCCTTTACCATCCCGACATCGCGAAGGACAAGAAGACCGCCGAGGCGAAATTCAAGGAGATCAACGAGGCCTATGAGGTGTTGGGCGAGCCGGCGAAACGCCGCCGCTACGACGAACTCGGCGCCCACTGGCAGGAGGGTGGGCCGCCGCCTCCGCCGCGCGCGCGTCGGGCGGCGGACGGTGCGTATCGGGAATATCATTTCGGCGGCACCGGCTTCAGCGACTTCTTCGAGCAGTTCTTCGGCCGTGGCGCCCGCGCCGGCGACTTCGGGGACCTCTTCCGCGAGGCGTCGCGGGGTGCCGGCGCGGGCGGCGAAGCGGAGTTTGCGATGCGCGGCTCCGACATCGAAGGCGACATCCTGGTGACGCTCGACGAGGTCTTGAACGGCTCGCTGCGTACGATCTCCCTCCAGCACACGGACTCGCGTAGTGGAGAAGTGGAGACGGAAACCTTCAAGGTCCGCATCCCGCCGGGCGCGCAGGAGGGGCGGCGCATTCGCGTGCCGGGCAAGGGCGAACCCGGCAGCAACGGCGCGGCGGCGGGCGACCTTTTCCTGCGCGTGCGGGTGGCGGCGCATCCGGACTTCCGGGTGCGCGGTTCCGATCTGGTGCACGAACTCGATCTCGCGCCGTGGGAGGCGGTGCTCGGCACGGAAGTGATGGTCCCTTCCCTTGCGGGGCGGGTGAAGTTGCGCGTGCCGGCCGGCACCAACAACGGGCAGCAGTTGCGCCTGCGCGGGCTGGGGTTGCCCGCAGGGGCGGACGGCCACCGCGGTGACCTCTACGTCGCCGTGAACGTGCAGCTACCGGAGCAGATCTCCGCCGAGGAGCGCGAACTGTGGGAGCGACTCAGCCGCGTGGCGACGTTTCATCCGCGCGGACGTTGAGGTGGCCACCGGCTGATGCCGCCGGAGGGCACAATGCAGTTGAGAGATGAGTGGTGAGAGAAGAACGAAACGGTGACTTCCGCTTCGCCGGGTGATCCTCCCGCGATGCCTCCGCGGATGGGCTCTCAACTCTCAGGCACGGCCTCATAACGGGATGAGCCGGCTCAGCTCAGAACCTCAGGCTGGTGCTGAGCTGGAAGGTTCGCGGGGCGGGCAGATACCGGCGGAAGACGATCGGCTGGCCCCGGCCATTATCGATCGCTTGTTTCGCGATCGGGTCGTCATCATCGAGCACGTTGTAGATGTTGAGTTGAATGTCCCAGAGAATGTCGGCGGTGAGTTTGCGCGAATAGCCCAGCGTCATGTCGGTGGAAAACTCCTCCGGGCCCTTGAAGGGGCGGGTGACATCGATAATGCCGCGGGAATCGCGCGCATAGCCGATGATATTGGAGGAGGCCCAGCGGAAGCCGCCGCCGATGCGGACGTCCTTTAGCATTCCCGACGGCACGGTATAATTCGTGGTGAACGTCGCATTGTATTCACGCTGGTAGGTCGGGCGCGAGCCGAGCGGAGCGCGCTGGTCCTTGGTCGCCTGTACAATGTCGGCGATGGCCTCGCCCACGGTGAGGTTGGTTTTGTCGTTCCGGGCAGGGTCGGTGAGCTCGACCGCGGCGTATTGCTGCCAGAGGGGAGCGTTCGTGTCGACGTAAGCCTGGAGTTCGTCAAACAGCCTCGAAATCGTGGTCTTCTGCTTGCCGGCGCTGACCCGGGTCCGCCAGTTGCGCGTGATGTTGGCCGTGATGGCGAGTTCGTAGCCCTCGGTGCCGTCGTCCCGATAGCCGTAGACGCGGGGAGCTTCGATCCGCTTGTCGGTCTGTCCGATGGCCGTGTAGATGTCGTTAATCCATCCCCGGATGCTCCCGTTGCCGAAGCCATCGACGGTCGCGTCGAACACGGTGGTTTCGTATTTCGTCGCCGTCATGAAGACGCGGCTTTTCCACAGATCGAGCTTCACGCCGTAGTCGTCGGTGTCGCCGTAGGTCGGCCGCAGTACCTGATCGTTGATATCGGTGCCGCTCGGTTCGCCCGCCCTGAAGATGTCGGAATAATTGTAGAAGACGCTCAGGAAAGAGATCGGACGGCCGGTGACGCTGTACGTTTTGGTCTTGGGTGATATTTTGCTTTCGTTGTTCCAGCGGCCGGCCCGCTCGTTGGAATCGTAATCGCCGAGGGCGATATTGTATGTGCCATTGGCCGGGTTGCGGGTGAAAGCCATCGCATTTTCCCGCTTGGTGTCGTGGCGTTCGCCGTACAGGCCCACGAGTCGATAGTAACCGGCGCGCGATTGCCACCACTGGCCCTGGACCGCGAAGACCAGGCTGTCGATATTCTGGTAGGCACGACGCGGGGCGTTGTGGGCCGCGACTTCGCGCACGACGACATTGCCGAAGTCGAGCTCGCGGGGACCGCCATAGCGATAGCTGCTTTCGCCGTGCTGAAGATAGTAACGTCGCTGGAGCAGGTTGGTGCCATCGTTCAGATTGGCATTCGGGCCGTTGGTGTTGGCATAGCGGCTGAACTGGTGCCACGTGTCCTTGAGTGATTCCTCATAGAGGGCGCTCACGCGATAATTGCCGAAGCCGACATTCCGGAAGACTTTGTACTGATCGAGGTCGAGCTTATAGGCGAGCGTGGCCCGTCGGGTTTCATACACGCGTTTCTCGCGATTCACTTCGGAGTTGCCGGTCTCAATGTAAGGCCGGCCGACATTCGGATTCGGCGTGCCGTCAGGGAGAAGCTGGTTGGGGTCCACTTCGATGGCGAGAAACGTGCCGAAATTGTCGAACACATAGTCGGTGGTGTATTGGTTCCACGCCAGCTCCAGATCCAGGTCGCGCAGAATATTCTGCTCAATGAAGATCGACTTGCTGTCATAATCCATGTCGTTGCGCCGAAGGCCGCCGAAGGTGTAGGCAGCGAGGTCAAGCTCCCATTGGGTCCCGTCGGGGAGCGTGAGCGTGTTGGTGGTTTCGTTGAAGGCGGTGGAGTTTAGGTTATTGCGATCGACGGCGGGGACGGTCGGATCGGTGATCAACGCGCCGCTGGCCATGCCGTTCCAATCCAGCGGTGTCTGGCCTGAACCTTCGATATAGATCAGCTTTCGGGCGGTGGCGTTTTTGGCCAGGCCGCTTCCGAAAGCGGTACTGTAATTTCCCTTGCCGGGACTCGTCTGGCCGGCGCCCGTTTGCCAGTTGACCGTGGGACGACCCGCTTGCACCCACGGCGTGTAGCGATCGACGACGATGTTGTTCTGGTCGTGGACGCGGTCCCAGATGCCCTTCTCGGCGCTGAGCGTCACCGTGGTGCGCGTGAATGGCCGGTAGGTCAACGTGCCGAAGACCGCGTTGCGGCGGTTGAGCGAGCCTTCCTTGAATGTGTGCCGGTCCTGCATCACGGCGGCCACGCGCAGCGCCAGCGTGTTCTCCAGCAACACCTGGTTGACGTCGAGGGTGCCGCGCTGGGAGTGATTGTCGTCGGTCATATAGCCGACGGAGACGGAGTTCTGGCGCAGTTGGGCGCGCTTGGTGCTGGCACCGATGACGCCCGAGGGACTGCCGATGCCGAAGAGAATCGCGTTGGGCCCGCGCAGGAATGTCAGATTATCCGTGTTGTAACGATCGATCGGCACTGCCCCGGTCGGAAAGAAGTCAACCATCACGGTGTTGCCATAGACCCCGCGCGAGTTGTATCCGGCGTCAAACCACTGCGCGTTGTTGCCCGCGTCGCTGGCACTGCCCGAGAAAATCTCGACGTTGGCGACGTACTGGGCTCCGTCCCACATGTCGAAGGCCCCCACGTCCTGGAGGAAAGCGCCGGTGAGAATGTCGATGGACGCGCCGACGTCTTTCAGGTCGGTTTTGATGCGCGTGCCGGCGAGGGTCTCGGTCGCCTGATAGCCGCGTTCG
>DASWVO010000161.1:0-2392 GCA_036406235.1 Opitutaceae bacterium | reverse complement strand
TCCCAGTCAAACGACGACGAGAGGACAACAACGTTCTCCGACTTCTCCAGCAGCGCGTAATCGACCGAAATCTTTGGCAGCGTCGGGTAGATCTTCTTCAGCACGTCCGCGAGCGGCCGGCGCTTCTTGAGGCCCGCGCGGATCTTCGCAAGCCCCCCGGCGAGTTCCGGCGCATGTTGCGAAAACGCCGCTTCAACCACCGGCACGCTCCAAACGAACATCCCGGCATTCCACACGTAGTCGCCCGACGCGAGATACTCCTGCGCAACCCCGGCCTTGGGTTTCTCGACGAAACGCTTCACCCGATACACGGTGCGATCGCCAAACTGTCTCCACGTATCCGCCCGCTGAATATAACCGAAACCCGTGGCCGGCTCGGTCGGCGTGATGCCGATGGTCACCATCACCGGCTCCGCCGCGGCGGCCGCAAACGCGGCCTTGAGGTCAGCCTGGTAGGACTTCGTGTCGTGGATGACATGATCGGCGGGCAGGATGGCGAATACGCCCTCGGGATCGCGTTGTGCGACCAGCGCCGCCGCTAGGCCCACCGCCGCGGCCGTGTCGCGGCCGACAGGCTCGGCCACGATGTTGGCGGCGGGGAGCAGCCCCTTGCACACCGCGCGCACCGCCTTCGCCTGCACGGCGCTGGTGATGACGAAGATGTTCTGTGCGGGCGCCAGGCCCTTCACCCGCGCCAGCGTCTGCGCCAGCAGCGGCTTGCTCCCGACGACCGGCAACAGGTGTTTCGGCCGCGGCGCACGACTCTGCGGCCAGAAACGCTCTCCCTTCCCCCCCGCGATGATGACGATGTATGGCTTCGACATTGCCACTCGTTGTAGGTTGCGCGTTCGGCCTCGCGCAATTCCCATTTGCCGCGTTCACGTTTTCTCATCTGTTGTCGCGCCGTGTCCACACTCTCCCCCATCGAACTCGCCCGTTACAGCCGTCACGTGTTGCTGCCGGAGCTCGGCGTGGCCGGACAGGAAAAGCTCAAAGCCGCACGCATCCTGGTGATCGGCGCCGGCGGACTTGGCAGCCCGGCCGCATTGTACCTCGCCGCCGCCGGCGTGGGCACCCTCGGCATCACCGATTTCGACCGTGTTGAGGCCCACAATCTCCAGCGTCAGCTCCTCCACTCCGACGCCACGATCGGCCAGCCGAAAGTCTCCTCGGCTGCCGCGCGCCTGCGGGCGACGAATCCGCATATCCGCGTGATCGAGCATCCGGAAGGCATCACCGCCGACAACGCCCTCGCCCTCTTCGAAAGTTACGACGTGATCGTCGACGGCACCGACAATTTTTCGACGCGCTATTTGAACAACGACGCCGCGGTGCTCGCGCGCCGTCCGCTCGTCTACGGCAGCATCTTCAAGTTCGAGGGCCACGTTGCCATTTTTGCACCGCATCTGGGCGGGCCGTGTTACCGCTGTCTTTTCCCCGAGCCACCGCCCGCGGGCGCGGTGCCCAATTGCGGCGAGGCCGGCGTGCTCGGCGCGTTGTGCGGCGTGATCGGCAGCTTGCAGGCGCTCGAAGCGCTGAAGCTCGTCGCCGGTTTCGGCCAGCCGCTGGTCGGACGAATGCTGACCTACGACGCACTCGCGCAAACGTTTCGGACCCTCAAGCTCGCCCGTGACCCCGAATGCCCGGTGTGCGGTCCCAAGCCCGCAATCCGTGAGCTCCACGCCGAGGCCTACACGAGTATCTGCGCAACCGCGCCCACGCCACCGTCGGCCGCAACTTCCTCCATGACCGACTCCGCCTATCCACTCGAAATTTCCGTCGAGGACACCCAGCGCCTGCTCGCCGAGCAGCCCGACCGTGTGCTGCTGGTCGACGTGCGCGAGCCCTACGAAGTGGAGATCTGCCGGATCGACGGCGCCGAACACATTCCCCTGCGTCAGATCCCCGAGCACGTTGAAACGCTGCCGAAGGACCGGCACATCCTCGTCCACTGCCACCATGGCGGACGCAGCCTGCGCGTGACGGAATTTCTGCGCTCCCGGGGTTATCCGGCGGTGAGCAACGTCGCTGGCGGCATCGACGCCTGGGCCACGCGCATCAAGCCCGGCATGACCCGGTATTGAAACACCGGTTACGGCGCGCCAGTCAGGTTGCGCACGAGCGCGCCGATGCCGAGGGCGAGACTCGACGACAGGAGCGTGCCGATGAGCACGTATTCCGCAAAACCGCGGTCCTCGAGCTCCTTGAAACGCGTGAACCCCTTCGCCGCGAGTGTGAAGCCGATCGCGCCGAACTGTCCGTTGAGCACGAAAAAGTAAATCAGCGCGCGCTCGAGCAGGCCGATCACCCGCCCGCGGTTGTATTCCCCCGCGTCGACCATTCCGTCGTTGGGCAGCCGCGGCTTCAGCTGCATCCGCTCGAAGGCGGCGCG
>DASWVO010000160.1:0-11093 GCA_036406235.1 Opitutaceae bacterium | reverse complement strand
TTGTAGCGCTTCACGAAGCCGATTTCGTAGTCGGCGGCGGCGAGGGGGACGGTGTAGGGATTCCAGAGGACGACGAGGGGGAAAAGAGCGAGGCGCACGGAAGTGCCGGCGTCGTCTTTGGCGTATTGGAAGCCCAGCGCGGCGTAGGTGAGAACGGGGGAAATGCCGGTCTGGCCGGCGGCGGTCGGAAGGCGGGGCTCGACCGCCCCCGTCGATGTTACGGTGACCGGCTGGGCGAAGGAACGCAGGTGCGCCCAGGTGGGGACGGCGTAGGCACCGCCCGGCTCGGGGAGGAATACGGGATCGGTGCCGGCAGGCGTGGTGGCGCCGGCGGCGAGCGCGGAGGAGAGGTCGAGTTTCAGTCCGCCGGCGGCGGTGTCGGATAGAATTGAATACGAATAGGGCGTGAGGTCGTGAAAGTGGAAGCGTGTGGCGTCGCGAAGCGCTTCGGCCTCACCGTCGTTTTTCGCCAGCATCGGCAATTGATTGGGCGCGAGGAGGCGTGTCACACCTGCGGCAGGGTCGTAAAGGTTGCCGATGCGGTGCATGAGTTCCACCGCGGCGCGGGGGGCGGAGACCCAGGCGGCGGTTTTCTCCGCGAGCGTCGCGGGAGCCGACAGGTTGAGGCGGGCTTTCAGACCTTCGTCGCCGATCCACCAGGCGTAGTGGCCGATGGTTTGGGTGCCTCCGTCGTCTGCGAAACCGGGCAGCGCCTTCGTGGGCACGTCGATGCGGACCAACGGGGCGGCGACGTAGTCGAGCGCGACGTTGTTGCTGACGGTATTGCGGCCGACGAGAAGGCGGGCGGGTTTTTCCTGAATCGTGATCTTGTCGGACAGTGCGTCGGCTTCCGAGTCGAGCCCCGAGATGGTGGCGCTCGGGGCATAAGTGGGGTTGAAAGCCGCTTTGAGAATTTCGCCCTCCTTGCCGACGTCGGCGGCTGGGTCGAACGCATCACCCTCGTTGCCGCTGACGAGCCAGGTGAGCAGGCGCGCAGCGGAGCCGGTGTCGCGATCGGACTTGGTCGTGAGCGCGGTGGCGAGTTCCGACGGAGCGCGATCGTAACCGGCTGGGACCGCGCTGCCATAAACGCCGACCCAGCGGGCGTTGGCGACGGTCGAGCCGTGCTGAAGATCCGCCCGCGCGGTCGTGCGCTGGTCGGGGCCGGCGTACTTCTGCAACTGGCCGAGGGCGATGTTGAGCGCCATCAGGGCGTTCTGCCGGGCTTGGGCGAGCTGCTGATGGTTGGACGCGACCTGGGTCTCCACCCGCGTCAACGACGCCAGCGCCACCAGGATCAAGACTAGGAACGCGAGCAGCGTGACCGTGAGGACGAGGGCGAAGCCCCGCGTATTGGAAGCATGTATACGGCCAGCGGGGCTGAACGCGGCGCCTTTGGTGGCGAGGCGGGCCAACGGCGGGCGACGATCTCCAGCCCCTTCAGGTCGGCTGCTGCCGAGATATCCGAATGCCGGCGGCATGGGATACGAGTCACACCGGAAGGGCCGGAGCGGGGGCGGCCGTCGATGCGAGGGCGTGGCGGCGGGCGAGCTCGTCTTTGATCGCGTAGACGCGGTCCTCGTCGAGGTCGTAGCGGCGCATCAGCCAGAAGGCCACGACTGCGCCGGTGAAGGGCAGGGCGAAGTAGCTGAATTTCATCAACTGGAGGGTGAACGCCGACTGCGCGCCGAGCTTCGCGTCGAAGCCGATCCACACGAGGATGAAGCCGCACAGCAGCGATCCCAGGGAGCCGCCGGTCTTGTCGCACCAGTTCATGATCGCGGCGAGGAAGGCCTCGTTGCGCTGGCCGGTGCGCCATTCGTTGTAGTCGGCGATGTCGGCGATCATCGACATGCCCATGAGGCCGATGCCGGAGTTGGCGGCGCCGTTGGTGATGAGGACGATGAATTGGAGCCAGGGAAGACCCGGGTGGTAGATGACGAGCTTCGAGAGGCAACCCACCATGAGGATGCCGGCGGCGATCTGGAACGTGCGACGCTTGCCGAGGCGGCGGGCGAGCCACGGATAGATGATCATCGAGCAGACGATGGCCGAGACCATGTAGGACGAGCCGAGAAAGCCGTAGGCCCAGGCGGCGGCTTTGAGGTCACCGCCGAAGACGTAATAGGCGTTCATGTAGATCCCCAGCATGCCGACCATGTTGTAGCCGAAATTCTGGATCAGGCGGGCGATGGCGACGCGGAGCAGGGGCGGATTTTCGCGGACGTGGCGGAGGGCGTCGCGCAGGGAGATCTTCGGCTGGCGGCCGGCGACGCGGGCGTAGCCGCGTTCGCGGCACAGAAACACCGGCGCGAGGGCGCCGAGCACGAAGACTGCGGCGCAGGCGCCCGTGACCCAGCGCAGGCCGGCGACCGTGTCGCCGAAGTACGGCAGTTGGACCACGGGGAAGAGCCACTGACTGGTGATCTGGAACGCAAAACCGAAGATCATCACGATCGAGACGATACGCGTGCGCTCGTGATAGTCGGGCGTGGCCTCGATCCGAAGGCCGAAGAGCGGAATGGCGAAGAGCGTGTGCGCGGCATAGAAAGCAAGCGACACGAGCAGCAGGTGGAGGAAGAGGCCGGTGTCGCCCGCGCCTTGGGGAAACCACCAGAGCAACGCGAAGAGCAACGCCAGGGGCACAGCGGCGGCGGCAATGAGCGGACGGCGGCGGCCCCAGCGGGAGCGAAAGTTGTCGGAGAACTGGCCGAGCAATGGGTCGAGCAACGCGTCCCAAAAGCGCTGGATGAACACCACGGTGCTGATGAGCGCCGGGTTCATCCCGAGCACCATGTTGTAGATTGGATTCACCAGCACATGCAGCGTGCCGACGGAGCCGGCGACGGTGATCTCGCCGAGGCCGAAGCCGATTTTCTCGCGCCAGGGAATGCGATCTTCGGCAAGGGTATGATGACGGGAAGGGGGCAAGGTGTGGGGTGGGGAGGGGAGAAAAGTTGAGAGTTGAGAGCTGAGAGTTGAGAGTAGGAAAGCCGAGAACTGAGAGTTGAGGAGCGGAGTGCTGCTTAGCCTAGAGCTTAGAGCCTAGAGCTCAGAGCCGAGAGCAAGAATCCAGAGGCGGATTGGGGGATTGCAGCTCGCCCTCAGTATTTGGCGCAAAGTGCCGGCTGTCTGGCTCTCCACTCTCAGCTCTCAACTGCATCTCCCCTCACGTCGCGCGGTCGTAGATCTCCGGCGTGATCAACGCCTCGAGCGGTTCGCCGCGCAGGTAGCGGCCGAGGTTGGCCAGCGCGAGTCGGCCGCAATCGGGAAAACGGTCCCAGGTGGGGCCGGCAATGTGCGGGGAGAGCACGACATCGGGGAGCCCGGCGGCGCGCGACTCCGGGACGAGCGGCTCCTCGGTGACGACGTCGAGCGCGACGTGGATGCGTCCGCTTTCGGCTTCGCGAAGCAACGCGGCTTCGTCGACGACCCGGCCGCGGCCGACGTTGACGAAAAGAGCACCGTCGGGCAGGGCGGCCAGCACCGTACCGTCGACGCTCGCGGTCGTCTGTGGGTTGAGCGCCTCGCACTCGAAGAACACCTCGGCGCCGGCGGCCAGCTCGCGGAGCGAGGCGCAGGGGCGGACGCCGAGTTCCTGCATAAACGCGGACGGTACTCCGGCGGAATAGGCGGCGACCTCGACGTCGAACGGCTGGAGCAGGCGCACGAGCGAGCGGGCGACGTGCCCGAAGCCATGGATACCCACGCGGCGGCCGATGAGGGTGCGGGTCTGCAGCCGGTCCGTGCCGGAGACCCAGGGCGTGACGGGTTGGTTGATCACCGCGCGCCACGCCGGCTGGCGGCGAAGTGCCGCGAGGGCGAGCAGCAGGGCGTGCTCGGCAACGGTGCCGCCGGCGAGGGGACCCCAGTTGGTGAGCAGTCCGCCGCGCTCCAGGAAGCCGCGGGGGACGAGGTTGCGCGCGGAGCCGACGAGATGGCAGACATAGCGCAGCGGCGAGTCGGCGGTCGCGAAGGACGGCGGCAGCGACGGCGTGGACCAGCAGGAAACCAGGACGGTCGGCTGGAACTCTTCGAGCAACGCGAGCCAGGCGGCGGGCGTGAGAGCCCCCGCCGGTCTCCAGCGAATCTCCGCGCCGGCCAGGGTGGCCGGCGGCGTTCCCGGAAAGAAGGTGGCGCACTCGTGCTCGTTCAAGGCGAAGAGCACGCGCTCCGTGATTGCGGGGGAAGCTGATGCGCGGAGCGCAGAGGCCGAAGGACCGGCGAGGGTTTCCATGCGAACGGTAGGGGATTCAGACGGATGCCAGAGGGGGCGCGGTGCTTTAGCCCGCGCTCGTGACGCCTCCGCGCGCGGGCAGAAGCACCGCGCTACGAGAGAGCGTCCGAAAAAGTGACGATACGCTCAGCTGCCGGCGCGACGGCGACGGATGACAACGCCGGCCACGAGGGCGGTGGCGCCGAACGCCAGCGCCACGGTGGAGGGCTCGGGGATGGCGGAGACGGTGAGGATGCCGTCGGTGCCGAGCGAACCGATGTAGCCGTCACCGAGACCGGTGATGCTCAGGCCGGACACGGAGTTGGAGCCGCCGAATCCGCTGAACAGTGCGTAGGTGCCGACGACGGAGGTGGCGCCGGATAGCGCGAGGGTGGTGTCGGTGAGGCTGAAGCTGCCGGTGCCCGAGCCGATGATTTGGTCAAAGGAGGCGCCGAGATCGAAAAGCAGCGTACCGCCGGTGCTGGTGAAATTTTGATCGGCCGCCAGGGTGAAGGATCCGGCGATGCTGTCCCCACCCGGGGCGATGACACCGAACTGCCCTACTGAGACTGCGCCGACGCCGAGGTTAATGTTGCCAGCGCTGCCGGAAAGGTTGCCGGAGAGGTCGTTGCTGCCGCTGACAGTGACGGAAGCGGTGCCGTGGAGGGACGAGCCGAGCTTGAGGGTGCCGCCCGAGACGATGGTGGTGCCGCTGTAGCTCAATCGCTTGGTCGAGTCGGCGTCGTTGAAAGCGGTGAGCGTGAGGGTGCGGCTGCCGGCTTTGGTAATACCGAGGATATGGGTTGCATCCGCGTCCTTGATCACGCCGGTGAAGGTAGAGTCAGCCGCAGAAGCCCCAGCGCCGTCGGAATTAATCGTGAGGCGGGTGGCGGCGCTGCTCGTATCGCCGGTGATGGTGGCGGTGCCGGTGCCGAGGTTTGAGATACCGGCGACGGTCTGGCTGGCGCGCACGCCGAGGGCAGCATTGTTGCCGCCGCTGCCGATGATGACGGTGGTCGTGGTGGGGAGAGAGGCGGTGCCGCGGGCTATAAGCGTGGCACTCTGGATGTAGGTATTGCCGGTGTAGATGTTAGCGGCGGTGTTTAGGGTGAGGTTGCTGGCGCCTGCCTTAATTAAATCGGTGCCTGCGATGATTGACGTGATGGTGGCGCCCTTTTTAGCGGTGATCGTCCCATTGATCGTGAGGGTGCTTCCCGCGATGGTGTATGTCGGGCTGCCATCAAACGTGATGTTGTTCACCGTGATGGCTTCCTTAAGCGTGACGGTGCCGCTGGTGCCGGTGTTGAAGAGCGCGCTGTAGGGATTGTCGTTGTCGTTGATCCAAGCCATGGAACCGCTGTTCCACATGAGATTAGTGGGGGTGGTGTTCCAGTCACCGGTGCCGCCATTCCAAGTCAGATCCGTGGCGTTGAGTCGTGCGGTTGTTAGTGCGGTCAGGGAGGCGAGGGCGAGCAGGGTATGGCAGCGTTTTGCTGGTTTCATGATGGGGTGTTAGGTGAGGCGGAGGGGGAAATTCAGTTGAGAGTTGGGAGCGGGAAAAAGCTGAGAGCCGAGAGTCTAGAGCTGAGAGCTTCTTGCTCCTGGCTCTACGCTCTGGGCTCTTAGCTCAATCAGGGCTGGCCCTGGCCGGACGCTTTGAGCGAGGCAGCGAGCTCGGTGGGGGTGACGGTGGGGATTTTGTTTTCGGTGATGAAATCGACGATCTTCAGGAATTCCGCCCATCGGGCGTCGTCCCATTTGTTCGGGTGACCCTGGAGAACGAAGTAACGCCGCTTGGCGGCGTACTTGGAGTAGCCTTCGACGAACTTCTGGTAATTCGGCACGAAGAGCGGCTGCTCGAGGTTCACCTGCCATACGCGGTCCAGGATCGTGACCTTGCCTGCGGCAGCGAGCTGACGGCCCTGGTCGTCGAGGGGCGATGGATACAGCCAGACCTTCATGCCCGGCTCCTCGGCCATGGCGCGGGCGGTGGCGGCGTCCTGGTGCAGGCTTCCCCCGCCGCCGGGGCCGAAGGTGGAGAAGGTGAGGCCGAGCTTCTCCTGCGCCAGTTTCTGGGAGCGGGCGAAGCGGTCCAACTGGTCCTCGAACGAGCGGCCGCCAAATTCGCTGAGCGCCTTTCCGTCCGCGCCCTTCCAGACGGCGTGGTCGTAGCCATGGAACCAGAGTTCGACGAGGCCGCTGGCCTGCAGCTCCTTCAGCCAGGAAAAGTAAGCGGGCTTGTTGCCCTCGAGGGAGTCGCAGATGACGCCGAGCGCGATCTTGAGGTTGCGCTGGCGGGCGAGCTCGCCGACGCGGCGCCAGCGCTCGGAGATCTTGCCGCTGTCATTGGTGCGGACGTCGTCGAGCTTGAGGATGACGGGAACGGCGGGAATCGGCGAGGCGGCGGGCTGGGCGCGCAGTGCGGTGAACGCGCCGGCGGTCAACAGGGTGGCGAGGATCAGGCGAGGGAACATGAGGGAGAGAATAGCGAAGAGCTGAGAGCTGAGAGCGGCAGAGGCGGAGCGGAGAGTTGAGAACGGGAAAGCCTAGACCTCAGGCCGGAGAAGGGAGGAAGGGAGCAGAGGCAGGAAAGGACGGGATTCCTGCTCCTTTCTCCCCGCCCCTTCTCCGGCACACCGGTACCGACGACACGGATACGGTTGTCGGGGCGGGCATGCATAGGGGATGCACAGATGCACAGGGGATGGCATAGGGGTGCGGGAAGAACGCCTACTAAGAACGACCCCACGGGGGAAGCGACGGGTTGGTCAAATTGTTGAAACCGCACCGCGAATTCCCTGTTTTCTGGAGGGAAGCGCGGGCTGTTCAACAGGTTGACCAACGGCTGCCTTTTTCCCGGGAGAACGCCGGCTTATCCTGCAAATTTATGACGTCATGTTCCCCTTGGTCCCGCGCGCTTCTGCGCGTCCTCGTTCTGCTCGTGGCCATCGGCTTGGGCGGCGTGCTCGCGGGCGCCGAGCCGTGGCGTTCCTCGCTTTATCCGGAAGACTGGCGTCCTGGTTTCACGGATACGGAGGGGCGGTTTTTGCACGACTTTTCCTATGCGGGTTATCATCGGGGGGAGCGCGCGCTGCCGGCGGTTGCCGGCCCGGTGATCGACGTGACGCAGGCGCCCTATCGCGCCGACGCGACCGGGCGGGAGGATGCGACCGCGGCGATCCAGGCGGCGCTCGACGCAGCCGCGCAGGCGGGCGGCGGCGTGGTCTGGCTGCCGGCGGGCACGTATCGCGTCGCTCCGCCGGAGGGGACATTCGCCGCGCTGCGCATCGAGGCGGACAATGTCGTGCTGCGCGGCGCGGGGGCGGGGCGGACGTTTCTCTTCAACGACTCGGTCGCGATGCGCAACAAGCGCGTCGTGCAAGTGCGGGCGAAGAACCCGGCGTGGTGGTTCTCGACACCCGCGAAGGATGGCGTCAGCGCGCTTAAGGCGGATCTCTTGCAGCCGACCCTGCGCGCGCCGGTGGAGGACGCTTCGCGCTTCACGGTCGGCGAACTCGTGCTCGTGCGCATCGATCCGACGCCGCGCTTCATCGAGGAGCTCGGCATGACGGGCAAGTGGTCCGTCGATGCATCGACCTCGAAGTCGAAGCGGGATCAACTCACGCTCGCGTACGCGCGTCGCATCGTGGCGATCGAGGGCGATACGCTCGTGTTCGACGTGCCGACGCGTCTGCCGCCGCACGTGACGGATGGCGCGCGCGTGCAGAAACTCGCGGGCGTGACGCTGCGCGAGTGCGGCGTCGAAGACCTCTCGATCGGCATGCGCCAGCATCCCGGCGAAGGCTGGATCGACGAGAACGGTTACGCACGCGAAGGCACGAATCCGTACGACGTGCACCAGTCCTATGCGATCGCCTTCGAGAGCACGGAGAACTGCTGGCTGCGGCGCGTGAGCACGTATTCGCCCGCCGGCAACGATCCGAACGTGCATGTGCTGTCCAACGGCGTGCTCCTAGGCCGCGGGCGGCTGCTCACGGTCGAGGGCTGCGACTTTCGTTTTCCGCAATACCGCGGCGGCGGCGGCAACGGCTACCTGTATGCGCTGCACGGCAACGACGGTCTGCTGCGCGACAGTTTCGCCGAAGGCGGGCGCCACAATTACGACTTCGGTTTCATGACGAGCACGGGCAACGTGATCCTCAACTGCACGGCCAAGGACGGCCTGCTGTTCTCCGATTTCCACATGTTTTTGTCGGCCGCCAACCTGGTCGACAACGTCACGTGCGACGGCGACTCGTTCGAGGCGACGTTTCGCCCTTATGGCGGCACGCCGATGCACGGCATGAGCACCACGCAGTCGGTGTTCTGGAATCTGCACGGCCTGCGTTATTCCACCGACTCCGTGTCGCTCGGCGGGAACCCGTGGACGCGCAAGCAGGTGCTCGTGTTGACGAAGGGGCTGCGCGGTATCCATATCATCGGTACACGCGGGCCGGCCTCGAAGGTCTCCGCCGACGCGGGCGCGCGGGTCGAGGGTGTGGGGCGCGGCGACACGCTGCAGCCCCGGTCGCTCTACCTCGATCAACTCGCGCGGCGCTTGGGGCGGTGAGGCGCAACCGCGCGATGGCCGTTTGTGGGTTGGGCGTTAGGCCCGACGCGTGGGCCCCTCAATGTCGGGCGTAAAGGGGGGCGCCGGCCTTATTTTGCGCCAGACCCTGCGGTGACGGGGCGGATCGCGTCGCGCACGCTGGGGCCAGGCTTCCAGACGCCTTCGACCAACGTCCGGATGGGCGTGCCCGGGATGCCGCGCTCGTTGCGCTGTAGCATGCCGGCGAGAAAATCCACCGCGGTGGCGCCGATGAGCCAGTCGTTTTGGTCGATGCCCGCCATCCACGGATCCTTGGAATCGATATTGAGGTGTACCAGACCGACGTCCTCCGGGATGCGAAGGCGGAGGCCATCGGTGATCCACTCGCGGACCCTGCGGTCGATCGCGACAACGACATCGGGGCGGTGCGCCTTGAACCAGCCGACGAATTCATGCTCGAGTCCGAGTTCGGGCAGCAGCGGCGGCACGCGATCTTCGGGGCGTTGCTGGTGCTGGCCGAGCAGCACGCCGCCGAGGTAGGCGCTGTTCACCTTCTCGTTCCAGTCGGCGCGAATGAAGAGGCCGATGCGGCGGTAGCCCAGCGCGAGCAGTTTGTGCATGAGGAGCTGGACCGCCTGGTATTGATGGCTGGTGACGACGTGCAGATTGGCGGGCTGCAGGCTGTAGCCAAAGGCGACCGGCGAGAAGTCGGCCAGGTTGAGATGGAGCGGGGTGTGGGCGAACGGCTGGGGGGCGATCAGCAGGCCATTGATGTTGCGGGCCCTCAGAATGGCATGGGCGGAGGCCGGAGTCATGCTGGGCGCGTGCAGCCAGAGTTCGTCGATGCGAAAACCGAGCTGGCGGGCGCGTTCGACCGCGCCCCGGTAATAGAGATCGAAAGTCTTGACCGCGCGCAGGTCGGTGCGCACGGGCCAGTTGTTGACCCACGCCAGCGTGGACTGGTACCGGACGGGGCGGGTGGTGTTGCGATAGGCGCTGAGCGCCGCCATCGCCGGGTCGGGGACGTAGCCGAGCTCGCGGGCGATGGAGCGGATCCGGGCACAAATCTCGGGCCGCAGCTTGGGGCTGTTGCGCAGAGCGAGACTCACCGTCGAGTAATGGACGCCGGCGCGTTCGGCGATGTCTCGGATGGTGATGCGTCGGGGCATAGGAGGCGGTGCTTTTCCAGAAGCCTGGCGGCGAAAACGACAACGCCCGACCCGGAGCGGGGCAAGTTCTGAACGTAGGCCGGCGGCTGCGTAGCGGCGGGTTGTCCCGACCGCCACCCGTCACGGACGACGGCCGTCACCGCGACGCCCTCGTCGCGGCTGGCCGACGCAAAAGAAAGCCGGCATAGACGCGGGTTCAGGGTCCGCTGCCACCTTCACGGAGGAGAGGTGGGCTTCGACAAAGTGCTCTGGTCCGCGGAGCCCCGCCTGGTCGACAACACCCCCGGCCTCACGCTCCGGTATCTGAGCAAAGACGGCGAAGAGGGCTATCCGGGTAATCTCAACGTCACCGTCACGTATTGGCTGGGCAACGACAACTCCCTGAAGATCGAATACCACGCGACGACGGACCAGGATACTCCCGTCAACCTCGAGATCAACTACGGGCCGGACAGGGTGCGCTCGTATGTCGGTCTGCGCGAAACCACGATCATCAAGGACGACGACGGCCATCTGCGCTTCGCTCTGAACGGCAAAGGAGTTTTCCACTTTGGCGCGCTCGACCAGGGCTGGTGGCCGGACGGACTGCTCACGCCGACGGCTGGCGGCCGAGAGATCGTCGCCGATGGGAGCCGCGGCCGTGATCGAGGCGTCCTCGCTCTCGGAGTGCGGGCGCGGGTCGTCCGACTACGCGACGAGGCCGGCGAGGGCGCCGACCACGATGAGGATCGGGAGCCACACGAGCTTCATCGGAGGGGGCGGGAGTTGGGGATGTGGCCGGCTACTCCTTCCGGCCGAGGCGCGCGTAGTAGTCGTCGAGCCGGACGGCGTATTCCACGGTCAGGCCTCGCGACGGGTCGTACTCGGGGGCGTTCTTGATTTCATCGCGGAGGAGCGCGACCGCGACGGTCGAGTCGGCCCAGCGCACGGCGCTGATCCAGTGCGGGGAAACGACGACCTTGCGCCCGGGCCACCAGTTGCGCGTGTCGATTATGATGTAACGAATCGTCCAGGTCTGTTCGTCCAGGAGAAAGTCCTCCACGTGGCCGATCGAGCCATCGCTGGCTTCGATATGGTAGCCGCGCACCTCGCGCGCGCTGCGCAGATGCGGGTCGGCCGCGGGTTGGCGCTCGTCATCGATCGTCTTGGTGGAAACATC
>DASWVO010000159.1:0-4239 GCA_036406235.1 Opitutaceae bacterium | reverse complement strand
ATGGTGCGCCACGAGAGGCCGGCCTGAAAGCCCTCCAGCATCAGCATCTCCCAGAGCGCGCGCGAATCGCGCTGCGGCACGCCCCACTCCTCATCGTGGTAGGCTTTCATGAGTTCGTCGTTCTCCGCCCAGGAGCAGCGGCGTTTGGCAGTGGTTTTCATCGAAGGCGTCCAGGCGTTCGCAGTCAGTCGTTGCGGACACGCCCTTTCGGCAGCAGCGCCACGAGGCGCTGCACGAGGGCGTCGTTCTCGGTCACGCATTGCGCCATGATGATGGCATGAAGCACCTCGGCCGTTTCGTGCGCCGACCAGGTTTCGCCGGATTTCGTCACGACCCCGTGCGGCGCCGCTTTCATGAGGAGCGTTTCGAAGGCGCGGGGCGTGCCTTTGGAGATGTGCTTGGTCTCGGGCTGGAGTGCGATGCTCAGGACCAGCCGTGAGGTCGGCAGTCGCTTCTTCAGGTCAGGCAGCAGCGCGGACATGAAGCCGCCGAGGTCGCCCTTCCCGGCGGTGGAGAGGTGCTGCTTGATGAGGGCCGAGAGCTCCGCCTTCGATTGCTCGAGGATCTCCGCGAGGAGATCGTCCTTGGATTTGAAGTAGTTGTAGAGAAGGCCGGTCGCGACGCCGGCCCGCTTCGCGATGGCCGCCATGGTCGTCGAATGAAACCCGCGCCGGGCAAACACGTGGAGCGCGGCGTGGAGGATCTTCGCACGGCTCGCCTCCCGCATGCGTTCGAACTGCTCTTCGGTGCGCGGCATCAGAAAGGGCGAAGGTAAACGACGACGAGAGCCACGGCGGCGAAGGTGAAGGCAAGCGACAGCCAAAGCGAGGTCTTTGCCGGAATGCGATACGCCAGGAATGCACAGCCGACGATCCCGAAGAAGCTCAGAGCCTTGGTCCAAACCCAGGGCGGCATGGAGGGATGGGCAGCGCGGGTCATGACGACGCCTGTCACCAAAATTAGGATACTGGACGCGACGAGCGGCACGCCCGATCGCCGCGATTCTCGGGCCAGGGCGGCACGGTAGCAGAGGGAGCCCATCACGCCGAGCAGGGCCAAGACGTGGACGACGTGGAGGGAGGCAAAAGCGAAGGCATTATTCATGGCGCGGCTTCCCCCGTGCCGGCCCGGGTGTGGGTGCGGGCCATCCCGAGCAATTCCGCGACCGACCATTGGTCAAATGCGTGGGTACCGTACTTCGCGGCAAGCACCCGGCCGGCCCGGTCGAGGAGGAAGTCGGCGGGCAGCCCCAGCCGGCCGTTTTCGACTTTCGGAAGGCGCCATTTTTCCCGCGTGAGACTGCGGACGATCGCTCCCAAGACTCTCATGTGCAGCAGCGCCGACCGGGACGCCGCGACGCCAAAGCGCCGGTAGAACAGCCGTTGCGGATCGGCGACGAAATCGAGCGCGAGGTCGTCCTGATAGCGGCGAATGAGATCGGCGGACGAATGAAAGAAGATGATTTCGCGGATGTCCGCGCGGTCGATCTCCGGCCTCGCGTCGACAAACGTCCGCAGGTGTGTGTTGCAGATCGGGCAGCCGGCGAACCGCCGGAATTGAAGATGCACGAAACGAACGGAGGAATCCGGGATCGCCAGCTGAAGGCCGTTGACCGCGGTGACTTGGAACGGTGACACGATGTCACCGGGCTTTTTCCGATTGGTGCCGGGGGCGGGGGTCGGCTTCGCGGAGGAGGGCGGCGAGGGCGGGCGAGCATTCGATTTCATCGTGGCGGGATGAGTGAACCGCCATTCAACAATCAAGGAATGTCAAACGCGGCGGATAATTTTCCGCCGCGTCTCCCGGGCGTGGAGTCCGCCAGCAATCCGGTTGACGCGAAGCCTTCCCGCCGGCCGGCGCGCGCCCGGCCGCGACGGGTGGTGACGCGTATGCGTTATGCGGCCGGGAGAGAGGCGGTGCAGGCCCTCCTGCTCCCGTGCCGGCGATGGCGCGCGGCGATGCTATTCCATCCAATCACGCAGCCCGTATCTCGCGAGGATCTCCGCGAGCCGGCCTGAACGGCGTAGTTGACGGATACCTACGTCGAAGGCCGCGGCGTGAGCCGCAGCCTTGGGATTTTTGGCGCTAAACGCCACGAATACCTCCTCGCCCTCGTAGGTGAACGCGGTGCGCACCGCGCCCGGAGAGACGCCGCTTTCCTTTAGTTTCCAGATGAAGACGTGGCGATTTTCGGGAAAGACCTCGATCTTGCCCTCGAGGAGTGCCCGGGTTGCTTCGTCGAGGGGTGTCTCTCCGCCGAAGGCGACGACCCGGGTCGGGTTGTCCTGAACATAACGATCGAAGGCGTCCCAGTACTTGTAACCGGAGATGTAGCCGAGCTTCGCGTCCTTGAGCGAGCTGATCGCCAGATAGGACCAGGTGCTTTCCTTCTTCACAAACAAGGCGGTGTCGGTGCGGCCGATGGACTCTCTGGGCAGCACCAGCCTGGCGGCTTCGGCGCGACTGGCTCCGATCACACAGTCGATCGCCCCATCCTCCGCTTGCTTCAACGCATCGACCCACGCCATCTGCTCGTAATCGATGGCCGCCGGGGTGTAGATCTCGCGCAGGATCTCGATGAAATAGCCCGGCTGGGCCGCAGTGGGATCACCATTGTAAGGCATCCATTCGTCGGCGCGTACACGGATCGTGTCCGCCGCGTCCGCCGCGCCGGCGAACGATGCGAGCAAAGAGAGGAACAGGGCAACTTTGGGGTTCATCCCTGCGAGTTCTGCAGGGTTTATAGAATCTCACAACCGATGATTTGATAAATAGAAGCAAAGTAACGACCTTGCGCGTACAGTCGGCGCGGCGCATCGCCGCGCGGCGCCACCGCGACTGGCGGAAAATCCTGTAACTTTCACGGGGCCATCCGGGTTCTCTGACGAAACCACCCGTGCCCGCCCCGGTTGTCTTACGCGGCGCAACACTGGAGGCCGCGCCCCGTCCTTCGCCCATGCTCCACGATCTTCGTTTCGCTTTCCGTCAGTTCGCCCGGCACCGCTGGTTTTCGGCGGCTATTGTCATCACGCTTGCCCTCGGTATTGGCGTTAACACTACGGTTTTCACGCTCGTCAACGCCGTGCTCTTCAAGCCCGTGCCGCTGCCCGGGGGAAAGCGGCTGGTGGTCGTCACGCAACAGAGCGCGCAGGAACCCGGCCGCCGCAGCGGGGTGTCGCTCTCGGAGTTTCGTGAGTTCCGCGAGCAGAGCCGGACCTTCGCCGGCCTCGAGGCGGTGGCGCGGGGGCAGGCGGTGATCGGCGAAACCGGCAATCCGCCCGAGCGCTACCTGCTCGGGGAGGTGTCGCCGGGACTGTTCGGCATGCTCAAAACACCGCCGATCCTCGGGCGCGATTTTGTGCCGGCGGACGGAGAGGCCGGCGCTCCTGCGGTCGTATTGCTTGGGCACGGTGTCTGGCGGAAGCGCTACGGCGGCGCGGAAGAGGTGATCGGCCGCGTGGTCCGGCTCAATGGTGGGCCGGCGACGATCGTCGGCGTGATGCCCGCCGGTTTCAAATTTCCCGACAACCAGGACCTGTGGATCCCGCTCGCGCCGACCGCGCAACGCGAGGACCGGAAAAACCGCGGGCTCATGCTCTTCGGCCTGCTCAGGCCGGGCGCGAGTCTTACGGATGCCCAGGGCGAGCTCACGGTCCTCTCGGCGCGGCTGGCGCAAGCGTATCCGGATACGAACAAGGACTTCGCCGCTTCGGTGCAGACGTTTCATCAAGCCTTTAATGGCGGGCCCATCCGACTGATCTTTCTCCTGATGTTCGGCGCGGTTGGATTCGTGCTCCTGATCGTGTGCGCGAATGTCGCCAACATGATGCTCAGCCGCTCGCTGGTGCGCGGCCGGGAGTTTGCCGTGCGCGCAGCGGTCGGTGCGTCGCGCTGGCAGCTCGGGCGGCAGCTGCTGGTCGAGAGCGTGTTGCTCAGCGTGGCGGGCGGTGTGCTCGGGCTGGGGTTGTCGGCCCTCGGCGTGCGCGCGTTCGATCTGGCGACGCAGGACGTGGGCAAACCGTATTGGGTGCATTTCACGATGGATGCGCGGGCGTTCGCCTACTTCGCGTTAATCTCAGTTTTGAGCGGCCTCGTGTTCGGCCTGGTCCCGGCATTGCGCGCATCGCGTATCGATCTGAACGCTACACTCAAGGACGGTGCGGCGGGCGGCACGCACCGCGGCGGCCGCATCACCGGCGCTCTGGTCGTACTGCAATTCGCGCTCACCGTGGTCCTGCT
>DASWVO010000158.1:0-6912 GCA_036406235.1 Opitutaceae bacterium | reverse complement strand
AAGACACTGCGCGACTACGTCATCATCCTGCGCGAACGGCTCTGGGTCGCCCTGCCCCTGGCGCTGCTCGCGGCGATCGGTTTGGGTTACTATCAGGCCCGCCAGGTGCCGCTCTACTCGAGCACGGCCACGATGCGCTTCGAGAAGCCGGAGAAGATCGTGCTCAACCAGGCGGTGGTCGATCCGTCGATCACGAGCGAGATCGATCTGAACACGAATCTCCAGGTGCTCAACAGCGCGCGTCTGCGCACCCGCGTGGTCGAGTCCCTCACGCCCGAGGAGATCCGCATCCTTCAGCGTCCCTATGTCGCCGCGCTCAAACCCGGCGAACAACCTCCGCCCGCCGGCGCTCTGCTCGGCAACCTGTCGATCCAGTCGATCCGCAACAGCTTCCTGATCAGCATCACGATCACGCACCGCGATCCCGAGGCAGCTGCACTCGTGGCCAACCGCTTCGTCGACCAGTTCATGGTCGATCTCCTCGACAACGTTTCGGGCAAGAACGAGGTGGCGGTCGACATCCTCGGGCGCCGCGCCGAGCAGCTCCGCCGCGAGAGCTCCGCCGCCGAGCAGCGCCTTCAGGACTACATGCGCCAGCACAACCTCGTGTCGCTGGACAACAGCACGAACATCATCCAGGCCCGCCTCAACGCGGTGAACGATGCCCTGCAACGAGCGCGGCTCGAGCGCCTCGGCATCGAACAGCTTTCCAACCAGGTCGAATCGCACCGGAAAGAGGGCCGCAACCTGATCGAAATCTCCTATATCGCGTCCCACGGCACGATCCCCGCCATCCGCACCCAGCTCGACGAGCTCACCCGCAACCAGGCCGTCCTCGGCGAGCGCTACCTCGAGCGGCACCCGAAGATGATCGACGTCGCCAACGCGATCGCCGCCGCGAAACATCAGCTCGACAGCGCCGTCGCGCTTGCGGTGGCCGATCTCGCCGCGAGCCTCGAAAAGGCCCGCGCCAACGAGAGCAGCCTCGAGCGCGAATTCGCCGAGAATGAGAAGGAGCAGCTCCGCCTCCGCGATCTTTCGGTCGACTTTCGCACGCTGCAGGACCAGGCCGCCGTCGCCAAGAGCAACTACGCTCAGATCCTCGACCGTCTCAGCCAGACGAATACGGCGCGCAACATCGAGAAGATCCCCGTCCGCCCGCTCGACGCCGCCGTGCCGGCCGGCGCCCCCTTCGCCCCCAACCTCGGCCGCATCGTCCGCACCAGCGCCGGACTCTTCGTCTTCGTGTTCGTCGGCGTCGCCCTTGCCCTGAGCGTGATCGACGATCGCATCAAGAGTGCCTGGGACGTCGAGTCGTTCATCGGCACAAGCCTCCTCGGCATCATCCCCGATCTCTCGGAACTCAAGGACGCGGACCGCCATTCGCTCGTCCTCCACAACAAACAGGCGCCCGGCACCGAGTCGTTCCTCAGCGTCTACAGCTCGGTGAAGATTCACTCCAAGCTCGACTTCCCGAAATCGATCCTCGTCACGAGCACCATTCCCGGCGAGGGCAAGACGCTGATCTCGAGCAATCTGGCGGGCAGCTTCGCCCGACACGGCAAGACGACCCTGCTCGTCGACTGCGACCTGCGCCGCCCGATGCTGCACCGTCACTTCAACCAGGCCAACAACGCGGGCCTCATCACCTGGTTCGACAACGGCGCCTCGCTCGAAGGCAGCCTCCGTGACAACCCGCACCTCGGGATCGTGAAGCTCGGTGAAAACTTCTCGCTGCTCTGCTCCGGCGGACGCTCGAAGACGCCCACCGAACTGCTCGAGAGCCCCGTATTCGGACAGCTCGTCGAACGCCTCAAAAAGGAATACGAGCTCGTCGTGATCGACTCGCCGCCGCTGGGGGCGGTGACCGATTCCCTGCTCATCGCCGAGCGCACCGACGAGGTGATCTACGTGTGCCGCTTCAACCGCGCGTTTCGCAAGCACATCAAGCTCTACATCAAAGCGCTTCGCAGCGGCAAAAACGAGGTGCTCGGCGTCGTCCTCAACGGCCTCTCGCCCCGGCGCATCGAGTACTATTCGAACTACCGCTACTACCGGAGCTACAAGAAATACTACGGCGCCCAGGCGTGAGCCCACCGAGGCAAGCCGCGTCTTTGACCGGACCGGGGCCGGTCACGGGCTGCCCCTACTCCCCGCCGTCCGACTGCACGCAAGCATACGCCTCGGCGGGCGTCTTGACCACCCGCCAGGCCTTCGCCAGCACCGCCGCATCGACGTCCCGCCCGTGGTGGATGAGCACCGTGCGCACGCCGGCATCCCAGCCCGCCAGCACGTCCACGTCGGCATCGCCGATGAAAAGCGTATCCGCTGCCTGGAGGCGCAGGCGGTCCAGAATCTCGAGGAGGCCCTGCGGATGCGGTTTGTGCGTCGGCAAGTCGTCGCCGCACACCGCGGTCGCAAACGCCGGCTCGAGCCCGTGCTCGGCCAGAATCATCTCCGCCGACCGGCGGTCACGGCCGGTCCAGAGCGCGGCATCCCGCCCCTGCGCCCGCAGGGACGACAGCAGCGCCTGCGCGCCGGCGAAGGGCTGGATCAGCTCCCAGTGCGTGCGGCTGAACTCCACCATGCGCTCGAGCGCGAGCGGCACGTGCGCCGCGTCGTCCAGCAATTCGCGGAAGGCGCGCTCCGGCGGGGCCCCGAGGCGCAAAAAGAGCTCCATCTCGCCGAGCGGCGCGCGAAACGGCGCCAGCGCATGCGCAAAGGCGCGCAGCACCATCGGCATCGAGTCGACCAGCGTGCCGTCCAGATCGAAAACGACGGCCCCGTGTTTCGAACTGCTCCGCTTCATGGAGCGATCCGTGAAATCTGTCCTGCCGCCGGTGGGGCCACCGGCTCGGACAGTTCTTCCGGCGAGAAAAGCGTCGGCGAAAAATCCAGGTTGAGGGCTGCGCCGGTGACGGAGAAGCGCGTCTTGTTGCGCGTGGTCTCGTCGCGCAGGTCGATCGATTTCACGATCCACTGGTCGCCGATCTTTTTTAGATCCAGCACCGTCATCGCCTTCAGGGGCCGGCCCTCCGCGCCGATCTGCTCGGCCTGCACGAGGGCATGAAATTCGAGGTCGAGGAACACGCGAACGCCCGTCAGCGCCGGATACGCCGCGCTGAATTCAGCCGGCGGATACAGCAGAAACGTTTGCGCCGGCCGGCCGCGCACTTTCGCCACGCCCTCGAACACGAAGTCGTTCCAGTGGAGAAACGGCATCTGCAGGTCGAAGATTGTCACGTCGGTATCCGCGACGCGATCGAAGAGCGCCTCCAGCCCTAGCGGTTCGGGTCGGGCTTGCGGCGCGGACCAGCGCCACGCCGCGGGCCGCACCCCGTTCTGCACCAGCAGGCGGGTCTCGCCGCTCTCACCCTGCGGAAGCACCACGAGCCGGGAGATCGCGCCGGCGGCGTTGCGGCTGCCCCACCAGCGGCCGTCGAGGCGGTGCTCGTCGCCGCGGCGCGGCATCACGCGCAACTGGAACTCGAGAAAATAGTCGCCGGCGATGCCGAGCTGCCGGAATTCCTCGAGAATGCGGCGGCCTTCGGCCTGGTCGGGCCGCGGGCCCTGCGCGTAGCGCGGCAGCGGACGGTAGCTCTTCTGCTGCGCGTCGAGCGGCGTGGTTGCCAAAAAAGCGAGGCAGGCGGCTAACGCCACCTGCCTCCAAAGGATCGTCCGGAGGGACGCGTGGGCCACGGCCACTCAGGGCTTCGGCTGCTCTTTGGGCTGCTCGGCCGGCGGCGTGGCGGCGTCGGTGGTCGCCGGCGCCGGGGTGGTCGGCACCGTCACGTTGGGAGCCGCCGCCTCGGGAGCGGGCGTGGTGGTCGCCGGGGCGTTGATCGTCGGCAGGGCGCCACCGCCGGCCCGGCCATGCGAGCGCTGGTAGATGTGGCCGAGATAAAGGAGGAAGCTGAGAATGAAGAACGCGATCGCCGCGTTGATCGTCGCCTTGGTGAGGACGTTGCCCGTCTCGGCGCCGAAGGTCGCCTCGGCCATGCCACCGCCCATCGCCGCGCCCACGCCGCCGTCGGACTTCGCCTTCTGGGCCAGAACGACCAGCACCATGAAGATCGAAACAAGGATCAGGATGAAAGTAACGATGCCGATGAGAATGCTCATGGAAAGGGGTTAAAAGAGCAGGCGCGGAGGAAGGATGTCAATTTAGGTTTTTGCGGAGCCAAAACCTAGATCTCGTAATTGGGCGGCCCGTTTTCGCCATTGGAAGGAGGCGGCGGTTCGTTGCCATCGGTCGCTTTCTCGCGCTTGCGATCGTAAAAAATGCGAACGTCCGTCGGGGTCTTGGCGCCGCTCGCCTGCTGCAGCAGTTGCGAGGCGCGCAGCAGCGCTCGCTTTGTGCTCATGGTCAGGTTGGCTTCGGCGGGGAAGATGTTCTCCGGCCCGAGTTTCGCGAGCGCACCGCTCGACTCGAGCACGCGCTCCACGTCGGGATTGATCCCGCTGATGAGCAGATGGCGCCGGGTTTTTTGCAGATACTCGTGCAATTGCAAAAGCGACATCACCGACGTGGCGTCCAGGTGCCGCGCATTTTTCATGCGCAGGATGACGACCTTGATGTTGTCGTCGTCGGCCAGGTAGCGCACCTGCTCTTGAAACAGGTCGGCCGCGCCGAAGAAAAGTTCGCCCTCGACGTGGACGATCGAAATCGCCGGATTGCGCCGGGCCGCCTTCTCGTCGAGTTCCGACAACTGCCCCTGCTCGGTGAAGCCGTATTCGACGAGCGACGGCGCGCTGGCCTTGCGCAGGAACAGCGCCAGCGACATGCCGACGCCAACGTAGATCGCGATGTCGAGCTTGAGGAAAAACGCCGCCGCCATCGTGGTGGCGAGTACCACCTTGTCAGACTGCGTCGCGCGCCAGCAGATGCGCAACTGATCGCGGTGAACCATCTTCAGCCCGATGCGGATGAGGTGCGCCGCCAGGCTGGGCACCGGAATGAAGTTGATAAGCGGAGCCACGAAGAACAACGCCGCGAGCACGATCAGACTGCTCGCGAGCGCCGAGACCTGGGTCTTCCCGCCCGCGTGGAAATTTGCGCCGCTGCGGGCGAACGACGCCGAGCCGGGCATCGCCCCGTAGGCGCTCGTCGCGATGTTCGCCACGCCCATCGCGATCAGCTCCTGATTGGCATCGAGCCGCTGGCCCGATTTGGCGGCAAGGGTCTTGGAAATCGAGATCGCCTCCAGCATGCCGAGGATGGCGATAGCGAGGGCTGCGCCGAGCAGCGACGGCGCGACACTCAGGTTGGCGGCGCTGACCGGCATGCCCATGAAGGACGGCAACGCGACCGAGAGCGCTCCTTCGTCGGCGATCGTGCGAATGCCGATCGAAGAGAGGTCAAAATAGCGGGTGAAGAGCGCGAGGAAGATCAGACCGGGCAGCTCCGCGGGCAATTTCGGCAGGAAGCGGTCCAGCGCGTGGAACAGCAGCAGCGTCGTCACGCCCATGATCGCCGCGTAGACGTTGAACTCGAGGCGCACGAGGTGCAGCAGCGCTTCCCAGAGACTGCCGATGAACGACCCGCGCTCCCCGACCGCCATCCCCAGCCAGTGCGGCACCTGGCCGGCGATGAGCAGGATCCCGATCGCCGTGCCATAGCCGACGATGACCGAACGCGAGATGAATTGCGTGAGTTTGCCGAGCTGGGACAGGCCCGCCGCGAGCTGAAAGATGCCGATCAGGAAGGCCAGCAGCAGCGTGATCTCGGGCGGCGTGAGGCTGACGTCCTTGAACGAAAAAATCGTAGCGGCGAGAATGATACTGATGGAGTTCGTCGGGCCGAAGACGAGATGCCGCGACGAACTGAACAAGGCGCAGACGAACCCGCCCACGATCACCGACATGATGACCATGAGCGGCGGAAGGCCGGCGATCAGCGCAAAGCCGATCGCCTGGGGGATCGAGACGAGCGACACCGTCGCCCCGGCCAGCAAATCCGCGCGCAGCTTCTGCCAGGAATAGCGGCGCAACTCTTCCTGCAGCGGGAACCGCTCACGAAGCCATCGCCGGGAAAAGCGCTGCAGCTGATCCGCGGTCGAAAGGGCTTCCTGCGCGTTCAACATGACAGGTTTTCGCAGCGAAAACCTACGCCTCGATTCCGAGTTTTTCCAAAATGCGCTGCAGGTCGTCGTTGCCGGCGTATTCGATGACGATCTTGCCGCGCTTGGGCGAATGCTTCAACGCCACGCGCGCTCCGAGGTGCGATGTCAGTTTTTTTTCGATACCGGCGACGGCGGCCGCTTCGACGGCGGGGACCTTCCGCCCGGCCGCGGGAGCGGCCGCGGACGGCGCGGGCACGCCGGCTTTCTTCGCCTGCACAAGCGTTTCGGTGGCGCGCACGCTCAAACCCTCCTCGAGCACCCGGCGGGCGAGCACGGCGCGCTGGGCGGTGTCCTCGATGCCGAGGAGCACCTTCGCATGACCGACACTGAGAAGGCCCTTGCCGAGGTAACCCTGCAACTCGGCGTCGAGCGAAAGCAGGCGCAGCGAATTGGCCACGGAGGCCCGGCCCTTGCCGACGCGTTCCGAGGCCTGCTCCTGGGTGAGATCGAAATCGCGGATGAGGCTCGCGTAGCCGTAGGCCTCTTCGATCGGGTTGAGGCCTTCGCGCTGAAGATTCTCAATCAGTCCGAGAGCGGCCGAGGAGGCGTTGCTCGCTTCGACGAGCCGCGCCGGGATCGTCTTGATCTTGAGCATCTGGAACGCCCGCCAGCGGCGCTCTCCCGCGATGAGCTGAAACTTGTCGCCGTGTTTGCGCACCACGATCGGCTGCAACAGCCCCTCCGCGCGGATGCTTTCCGCGAGTTCGGTCAGCTGCTCGGGCGCGATCTCGCGGCGCGCCTGATACGGGCTCGGCTCGACGAGGTGCACCGCCACCTCCTGAAAGCCGGG
>DASWVO010000157.1:0-1895 GCA_036406235.1 Opitutaceae bacterium | reverse complement strand
TCCGTCACGATCACGGTGACGGGAGCGGAGGTCGCGCCCGATCTGAAGACCGGCAAGATCTTCATCTCGATCTTTGGCGACGAGGACGCAGCTGAGTCGAAAATGAAATGGCTGCGCGGCAAGGCCGGTGAGATCCGCCGTGAGCTTGCCCGCCGCGTCGTGCTCAAACACACGCCGGAGTGGACGTATGTGCGCGACACCGCCACCGTGCGCGGCAATCGCGTGCTGCAGATTCTCGACGACCTTTCGGAGCAGGAGAAGAACAAGCCCTCGACCTGAGCCGTCGCACGCCGCGTGAGCGGCAAGTCGCGGCCTCGAACCCTTTCAGCTTTCACCACTCAGCTCTCAACTGATCCATGGAGATCATCTATCCCGAGCACTCTCCGCGCTTCGGCGCGTTTCTGTCGAAACTCGCTGGCCGGCGTCTCGTCGTCGTCGGTCATGCGCGTCCCGACGGCGACTGCATCGGCTCGCAGGTGGCGCTCGCCCGTGTACTGCGCTCGCTCGGGCACGCCGTCGTCTGCGCCAATCCCGATCCTGTGCCGCGTCGCCTGCAGTTCCTCGCGCACGACGAACCGTTCCTCAACGCTGCGACGCTCTCGCCCGGCGAGTGGACCGCAATCTACGTTGATTGCGCCGACGAGGACCGCGCCGGCGAGAAGATGAAGGCCCGCCTGCCGGCGCCCTTCGGCAACATCGATCATCATCTCTCGAACATCGGCTTCGCGACGCATAACTTCGTCGACACGGCCTCCGCCGCGACGTGCGAAATCCTCGCCGGCCTTTTTCTGGACAACAAACTCCCGATCGACCCGACCGTCGCGCAAGCGCTCTATACGGGCATTGTGACCGACACCGGCCAGTTCCGCTTCAATTCCACGACGCGGCATACATTCCTGCTCGCCGCCGAACTCATGTCGCTCGGTGCGCACCCGGTCACGGTGGGCCTCGAGCTCTACGAACGTGAAACCCTGGGCAAGCTGCAACTCACCCAGCGTTTCCTGGCTTCGCTGCAGCTTGAGTGTGGTGGCCGCGTGTGCATCGGGCTGCTGCCGGACGGCATCTACGCCGCGACAGGCACCGGGGTGGAGGACACCGAAGGTCTGGTCGACTACGCCCGGAGCATCGACGGCGTCGAAATCGGCGTCCTGATCGAGGAGCGGGCCGGTGCGATCAAGGGCAGCCTCCGCTCGAAGAATCCGGCTTTCCGCGTCGACCAGGTCGCCGCCCAATTCGGCGGCGGCGGCCATGCCTGCGCCGCGGGCCTGAATCTCAAGAATACCACGCTCGCGGAATTCCGTCCGCGGCTCGTTGCCGCGCTTGCGGCCCAGATCGCCGCGGTCGACACGGCAAACGACACCGAAACCTGATATGGTGGTTCCTCCCAAAGAACTCGAGGGCGTCCTGCTCGTGGACAAGCCCGTTGATCATACGTCGCACGACGTCGTTGCCCGCCTCCGCGGCAAGCTCAAGATGAAGCGTATCGGCCACGCGGGTACGCTCGACCCGTTGGCGACCGGCCTGCTCGTCATCCTCGTCGGCAAGGCCACGCGAATCTCGCAGTATCTGATGAGCGTCGACAAGGAGTACTCCGGCACGGTCGAGCTCGGCAAGGTGACCAACACCCAGGATGCCGAAGGCGAGGTTCTGGAGACGCGCCCGGTGCCGCCGCTCACCGAGGCGGAAGTGCGGGCCGCGATGCAGGGCATGATGGGCGACCAGTACCAGCTGCCGCCGATGTTTTCCGCGATCAAGATCGACGGCGTGCCGCTCTACAAAAAAGCCCGCGAGGGGGAGGAGGTGGAGCGGGAGCCGCGTTTCATCCGCGTGATGCGCTTCGATCTCACGCGCTGGGCGTCGCCCGAGCTCGATTTCCACGTGCAGTGCACGAAGGG
>DASWVO010000156.1:0-18107 GCA_036406235.1 Opitutaceae bacterium | reverse complement strand
CGGTCCGCCGTCAGCCGCTACTACTACGCCGCCTATCATCACGCGCTAAGCGTGTGCCGTACCAAATACGGCTACAAAGAGAAGAAATCCGGCGATGACCACACCGGCGTTCGCGCTCACGTCGTGTGGATTGACGAGGATGTCGCCGATTCGCTCGACGACTTGCGAAAGTGGCGCAACATGTGCGACTACGCGGATGTCGTCGCCAATCTTTCCGTAATCGTCGCGGAGGCAAAAGCCGGATGTGATGTCGTGTTCAAGTTCTCGTAGGCGTAGTCACACCCATCTTGAGAGCTTCACACGTAGTCGGCTTTGAACACCAAGACGACGGTCAACGCGTACGACCGGCGCGAACTCGGCCAGCGATGCTATCGCACTGAGCCCAGCCGACGCTGGCACCCAACTCGCAGTCTGCGACATCGTAAACGGTGGGCGACACGAGCGTCGTTATTCTTAGTTTCAGTCTTAGTTTTCCCAGTCCGCAAATGATAAGGCCCGCAACTCTTTCGAGCTACGGGCCTTGAAAAGTGGCGTCCCCACGGGGATTCGAACCCCGGTTCTCACCGTGAAAGGGTGGTGTCCTGGACCGGGCTAGACGATGGGGACGCAAAGAACGAAAGAGGGGCGAACGTAGGTTCCTCGCTTCCTCGCGCAAGGCAAAATTTGCGGACCTGCATTCCGGCTAATCGCTTCCATGAGCTCTTTTCTTCCTTTCGCCCCCGCCTCCCGCCCGCTTCTGTCCTCATCCGTCTTCTCCATGACCTACGCCGAGATCGCCGCCGCCCTGCCCGCCGTTGCCCGCACCTCGATCGAGGGGCTGCCCTTCCCGAGGATCGCGTCGGGAAAGGTCCGAGAAATCTTCGACCTGGGCGACGCCCTCCTCCTCGTCGCCTCCGACCGCCTTTCGGCCTTCGACGTCATCCTCCCGGACGGCATTCCGGGCAAGGGCATCATTCTCACCCAGATGAGCAACTGGTGGTTCGCCCAGGCAACTGCCCTCATCCCCAACCACCTGCTGCCCGATCAAGCCGGCGAATTCGCCCGCCGCGGCATCATCGACCGCGACCTCCAGCTGCGCAGCATGATCGTGCGTAAATTGACCCCCCTCGCGATCGAGTGCGTCGTGCGCGGCTACCTCGTCGGCTCCGGCTGGAGTTCGTATGTAAAAACCGGCGAGGTGTGCGGACATCGTCTTCCCGCCGGCCTGCGCCAGGCCGACCGCCTGCCGGCGCCACTCTTCACGCCGACCACCAAGGCGCCAAAAGGCCAGCACGACGCCCCGATCAACGACGCCGAGGGCGCGGCGATCGTCGGCGCCGCTCTCTACGAAAAAGTGAAGGCCGCCAGCCTCGCCCTGTATCAGCTCGGCCACGACCGCGCCGCCCAGGCGGGAATGATCTTGGCCGACACGAAGTTCGAGTTCGGCACCGACCCAGCGGGCAACCTGCTGCTGATCGACGAGGTGCTCACGCCCGACTCCTCGCGCTACTGGCCCGCGGAGAGCTACGCGCCCAACCAGTCGCCGCCAAGCTATGACAAGCAGTTCGTGCGCGACCACCTCCTCGCGATCAAGTGGGACCAGCAGCCGCCCGCGCCGCGCCTTCCGGCCGACGTCGTGGCGCGCACCCAGGAAAAATACCTCACCGCGTTGCGAAACCTGCTCGATTGAGCACGGTGGGCGCGCGCACGACGGCCACGCCGCCCGGTCAGCATCCATGGTCTTCTCGCCCGGTTTCGCCGGCGGCCTGTATTCGCAAGCTCGCGACACGGCGTTGGTGCCCGGCGCCGCCGCCGGCCGCAGCGTAACCATTCCGGATCGGCCGCCGTTATCAGGCTAATCGTTTTTCGCGATGGCTCTCCGTGCGGCCGCCGGTGTCGCACCTCCACAGTCATGCACGTCTTTTCCGAAAGGCTTCCGATGTCCTCTCAATCCGCCGCGGGCGGCGTCACGCCGGCGCTGCCGGCATCCTTTCCTGGGCGCATTGTCCTCAAGCGCGACGGCGAGTTCCACTTCGTGCGCGCCACCGACGTCGTGTGGATCGAGGCCGAGGGCGACTTCATCAAGGTGCATACGCTCCAGGGCGCGCATCTCGTGCGCCAGACGCTCACGCGCCTCGCCGCAAGCCTCGATCCGGCGGTCTTCCTGCGCGTACATCGCTCGGCGATCGTCAACAGCCACCGGATCGAGAAGATCGCGCCGCTGTACCGCGGCGACTACCTGATCACGGTCACCGGCGGCGCGCAGGTCCGCTCGAGCCGCGCCTACGCCGCGAGCGTGCAGAGCCTGCTCGGTTGACGGAGGCTGGGGAGGCGGCCGGCCGCGCTCCGCTCCAGACTCGCCGGCGATTTTTGCCGGCTCACCGCGGCGATCCCGCGAATCCGGCGTATCCTTTTTCCACTACATCGATGTTCCGCCGGGGGGACGGAACATCGCATCGGCTTTCATGGTTGAAATCTTCGCACAACAAGCTCGCCGCCAGGCTGACACACAAGCCGGCGCAGGCGAACCAAACCATGAGACCAAACACTACGAACATCGTTCGACCCTCAGGGGTCGCGCTTCGGCGCGCCTCGACTCTGCTCGGTGCGGCCTTTGCCGCCGCCGGGCTTTCCGCGCAGACCTCCACGCCACCGCCCGACAACGAAGACGACTCGGTGAAGCTCGAGAAATTCGAGGTCACCGGCTCCTACCTGCCCGTTGCCGCCGACGCGACCGCGATCCCGGTCACCACGATCCGTGCCTCCGACATCGAAGCCACCGGCGTGAAGACTAACGTGCTCGACCTCCTCAAGAAGGCTGCGCCCCAGTTCACCGGCAGCGCGAATCTCGGCGCCAACAACGCCAACGTCGCCTCCGGCTCCACCAACGGCGGCTCGCAGCTCGCCCTGCGCAACCGCTCCACGCTCGTCCTCATCAACGGCCGGCGCGTGGCGTTCGCGCCCGCCGGCGCCAACGGCGGCTTCCTCTTCGTCGACGTGAACCTCATTCCGGTTTCCGCCGTCGAGAGCATTGAGATCCTCAGCGATGGCGCGTCCGCGACCTACGGTTCCGATGCCGTCGCCGGGGTCGTGAACATCAAGTTGAAGAGCGACTTCCAGGGCGCGGAGGTCGGCGGCACCTACGGCTTCTCCGACAGCGGTCTCGGCGGCTCCAACTACGAGGAGCGCCAGGCCTACGCCGTCGTCGGCGCCTCAAACGGCAGGAGCTCGCTCACCGCGTCGTTCGAGTGGTTCAAGTCCGACCCGCTCATCCAGAACGAACGCGCCTACAGCTCGCCCATCTTCGGCACACCGACGTATGCGGGCGTGTTCAACGTCGGCTCGACCAGTCCCTACTACGATCCGGACGGGAAAAATTTCTACCGGCTCAACCCCGGCGTGAACGCGCCCGCGCAGAATCTCGATCTCTCCCCGGCGCAGCTCGTCGCGCAGGGCGTCTACTCCGGCCCCTACACGCAGGACGAGGTCCAGCAGTTCTTCGATCTCTCGCAGGTGCCGACGATCCTGATCGGCAACGAGCGCAAGAGCGCCGCGGTCGCGTTTGACCACAAGCTCACCGACACCGTCTCGCTCTTCGCCGACTTTCTCTACACGAACACGAAGACCGAGTCGCGCCTCAACGCCCAGCCGGTCAGCGGCACCGTTGCCGCCGACGACCCCAACAACCCGACCGACAGCGCGGTCACGGTGCGCAACCGCTTCGTCGAGTATCCGCGTTACTATTACGCCGACACTACCGGAATCCGCGGCGTGCTTGGCGCGCGTGGCACGATCCTCGACCGCTACACCTGGGAAACGGCGGTCAACCTCAACGAGATCAAGCAGTCGTTCCGCAACACCAACCTGATCGACGCCAATGCATATCAGGCCGCGATCGACGACGGTTCGTACAACCCGTTCGCCGTCGCGCAGGCGCCCGGTGTGCTCGACGGCATGCTCGGCGCCGCCCACGGCGATTACGTCAGCCGGCTCAACTCGTGGGACGGCCGCGTCGCGGGCGAGCTCCTCGATCTGCCCGCCGGTCCGCTGAGCCTGGCGATCGGCGCGGAGGTCCGCCGCGAGGCGCTCAGTTACGTCAACGACCGCAACAGCCGTGACGGTCTCTGGCTCAACGCCACGCCGGATACGCCGTTCGACAAGAACCGCACGATCGACGCTTACTTCGCCGAAGTGCGCGTGCCGCTCATCGCGCCCGGGCAGGCCGTGCGCGGCGTCAACCAGCTCGAGCTCGGCGCCGCCGTGCGCCACGAGAACTACAGCGACGTCGAGGACTCGCCGACCGTGCCAAAGTACACGCTGCGGTATCGGCCGTTCAACGACGAGCTGACGTTCCGCGCCACCTACTCGGAATCGTTCACCGCGCCGACGCTCTACGACCTGTTCAACTCCGGCAGCGAGGGCTTCACCTCGTCGCTCGCGCTCAACCGCGCGTCGGACGGCGTCCTCACCTCCGCCCGCCAGTATCGCGCCCGCTCCGGCGGCAACCCGGACCTCGCTCCGTCGGAGTCGCGCAACTACACGGTCGGCGCCGTCTACTCGCCGCGCGCGCTGAAGGGCCTCACCGTCTCGCTCGATTACTTCAACATCGACGAGCGCTCCCTCGTCGACTCGATCGGCGAACAGCGCATCCTCCAGAGCGTCGAGACGCTCGGCACCGCCTCGCCCTATGCCGACCTCGTTGGCATCGGCAACTTCCGCTCCCGGGGCGGCTCCGCGGTCACCGCCCCCGGACAGATCACCACGAACGACAGCGACAACGTCTACGTCGAGGACATCCTCATCAACGTCGCCGGCCTCGAGCAGAGCGGCTACGACCTGAAGATCGACTACACGCACCAGACCCCGACGATGGGGCGCTTCGACTTCAGCTCGACCTGGACGTTCATCAACAAGTTCGTCTTCCAGAGCCTGCCCGATACCGCCGCGCAGGACTACTCCGGCCAGTATAGCAGCAGCTCGGATGACTTCGGCACGATCCCCGACTGGCGCGTCTACAACCGCGTCACCTGGAACTACAATTCCTGGGAGGTGATGGCGGCCAACACCTACCTCCCCTCGGTGCTCGATTCCGGCACGTTGCTCTCGACCGATCCGGACGTGTATCAGGAGGTGAAACGTTTCTACTCGTTCGATTTCGCCGTGTCCTACGCCTTCGACGCCAGTCCCTACCGCGTGTTGCGCGGACTGCGGGCGACGGTCGGCGTGAACAACGCCTTCGATCGCGACATCCCGCTGATTCCATCGGATGGCGACAATGGCGCCGACACCGGCACCTACGGCGCGATCGGCCGCTTCTGGTACGTGAGCGCAGCGTACAAATTCTGAACGAATGCCGCGCCGGCTGGGTCAAACAGCCCCGGCCGTCGCAGCCAAAGATCTTCTGCTCCTCTTCGTTCATAGGAGGGGCAGTTGTGTTGTGTTAGCGAAGGCGGCGCCTGTTGTGGGGCGCCGCCTTCTTTGCTTGTGGCCATTCCCCGTAGCCCGCTGCGGGAGCAGCGGGATCGAAATCAAACCCGCTGGCGCACGGCGACTTCTCGGCTACGCTCCCCGCATGCCCGTCACCGCCGACCCCGAAATCCTCACCTTCCGCTTCGCCGACGCCGGTTCGATTCCGAACCACCCCACGCTGCCCGTGATCGTCTACAAACGCGCCGGCCGCGCCCGCAGCGCGCCCGATCTCGCCGATTGGTATGAGCGCCACTGGCCGCAACACGGCTGGCGCGCCGCCTGGCGCTACGGCGTGTATCCATTTCCCCACTATCACAGCACCGCGCACGAGATCCTGGGCGTGTATCGTGGCCGGGCTTCGCTGCGGCTCGGCGATCGCACTGGCGTCACGGTGGTGGTGGAGGCGGGCGACGTGATCGTGCTGCCGGCCGGGACCGCGCACCAGAATCTCGGCGCCAGCGAGGACTTTCACGTCGTCGGCGGTTATCCCGAGGGCCAGTCCGCGGACCTGCTGCGCGGGAACCCTGGCGAGCGTCCGGGCGCCGACGAAAGGATCGCGCGCGTGCCGCTCCCGAAGGCGGACCCGATGTCCGGCGAAAGCGGCCCGCTGGTGAAACACTGGCGCGCGTGAGGTCGGGTGAACGGCGGGCCGCAACATGCAACGCTGCCCTCAAACCGGGGCGGCACTCCTGCCGCCCGCTTCGCACGCCCGGCTCAAACGGCGGCAAGAGTGCGCCGCTCCTTGGACGATTCGGCCGGCCGCAAGGGCCGGCCCTACACTATGGCAGACGCCACCAAATGGTGGACGGTGACCGTATCCACTACTGCATGACGCCCATGCGCAGCGCGGGCGCAGTGCGGCCGGTGGCGGCGCGGACGAGCTCGCGGCGCAGCCAGTCGAGGGCCGCGTTCACCGCGCGCACCTTCATGCTCGCGCGCGGCCCCGGGTAGCTCAGTTTTTTCGACCACACGCCCATCGGCGTGTAGAGGGCGATGTAGATCGTGCCGACGGGATTCTCCTTCGATCCGGCGCACGGTCCCGCGAAGCCGGTGGTCGCCAGCGCGTAATCGGCGCCGAGCGTCTCGGCCGCCCCAGTCGCCATCGCCACGGCGTTTTCGGCACTCGCGCCGCCGTGCTGCAGAAGGATGTCCTCGGGCACGTCGAGCAGCTGCATCTTCGCGTCGTGCGAGCAGCAGATGCACGCGCCCGCGAAAAATTTCGAGACGCCGCACATGTCGTTGAAGGCCGAGGCGAGGAGCCCGCCGGTGGCGGTCTCGGCCACGGCGAGCGTCTTCTCCTGCGCGCGCAGCAGGTCGGCGCAGACCTTGGCCATCGAATCGTGGCCGTAGCACAGAAAATCCTCGCCGAGCAGCGCGGCGCATTCGGCAGCGATGGCCTCGAGCTCCGCATGGCCGAGCCGTTCGCTCGGCGAGCTCACGCGGCAGTCGACCTGGCCCAGATGCGCGCAGAACGCCACGCTGAGCGCGTCGCCGTAACGCTCGAAGATCGGCTGCAGGCGCGTCTCGAGCGCGCTCTCACCCACGCCGGCGGTGCGCAGTTGCACGTAGGCCTCGCTCCCGGTCACGAGCCGGCGCGCGGCCAGCCGGGGCAGCACCTGATCGGTGAACATCGGCTGCATCTCATTCGGCGGGCCGGGCAGCATCACGAGCACCTTGCCGCTTTGCTCGACCCACAGGCCGGGCGCGGTGCCGTTGGCGTTGGGCAGCACTTCACCGCGCGAAAACCGGTAGGCCTGCTTGAGATTGTTGGGCGTCATCTTCCGCCCAAAGCTCGCGAAACGATCCGCGATCATCCTCTCGATGTCGGGATCAAACACGAGATCCTGGCCGAGCACGGCCGCAATGGCTTCGCGCGTGCGATCGTCGCACGTCGGGCCGAGGCCGCCAGTCGTGATCACCACATCCGATCGCGCCCAGCTTTCGCGAAACTGCGCCGCGATCACTTCGGCATCGTCGGTCACGGTCACGTTGCGTGCGAGCGTCACTCCGCGCCGGCCGAGCTGCGCGCCGATAAAAGTCAGGTGGCCGTTGGCCGTGAGCCCGAGCAACAATTCGTCGCCGAAAGTGAGCAGCTCGTAGTGGAGCTGGGCGACGGATTTTGGCGAAGAGCCAGACGGCGATTGCGGCGAAACCATACTTGCGACCGGGGAAAGTAGGCTAAACTCGGGAAAATGCCAGCGTCTGAACGAATCAATCTCGAAGGCGACAGCACCTGTCTCCATCCTGTCACTTCGCCGTCGGTGCCAGCGTGTGTTGGCGAAGCGGTTGCCCATCGCCTCCGACACCCCGCCTCCTCATGAGCGAGCCGATTACTCTCAAAGAAAAAGTGCGCCGCCTCCCGGACAAACCGGGTGTTTACCTCATGAAAGACCGTCTCGGGCGCATCATCTACGTCGGCAAGGCGAAGAGCCTGAAGAGACGCGTATCGTCGTACTTCATGCCTTCGCGTGCGATGACGGTTCACCCGAAGATCCGCGCGCTCATCGACCTGATCGAGGATTTCGATACGATCGAGGTGAAATCCGAGCCCGAGGCGCTGCTGCTCGAAGGACGTTTGATCAAGCAGTGGAAACCAAAATATAACACTGATTTCACCGACGACAAACGCTTCCTCCTCGTGCGCGTCGACCTCGGCGAAGAGATGCCGAAGTTCCGCCTCACGCGTTTCAAAAAGGACGACCGTTCCCGCTACTTCGGGCCGTTCGCACACAGCGGGCTGCTGCGCAAGACCCTCGCGCAGATGCGCCGGCAGTTCGGCATCCTGCTCGGCGACGCGACGCCGCAGCGTCTGCCCGACGGCCGCTGGCAGCTCTACGACGACGTGCGCCAGGAGCTCTACGGTTTCGACAACGAAGTCGCGCCCGACGTGTATCGGCGCCGCGTCGACGAGGCGTGCCTGTTTCTCGAGGGCAAGTCGCGCGAATGGCTCGAGGCGTTGCGCAACGAGATGACCGCGGCCGCCGCGAAGCACGAATTCGAGAAAGCGGCCGAGCTGCGCGACGTGGTGTTCGCGCTCGAACAAACCCTTGCGAAGACGCGGCGCTTCGAGCGCGAGCAACCCGTGATCCGCGCCGATGAGGAGGCACTCGCCGCGCTCCAGCAGGCGCTCGCGCTGCCCGCGCCACCCCAGCACCTTGAGTGCTTCGATATCTCGCACATCAGCGGAACGTTCGTCGTGGCGTCGATGGTGCACTTCACCGCCGGCCGGCCCGACAAGGACCAGTATCGGCGCTTCCAGATCAAGAGCTTCATCGGCAACGACGATTTTCGCGCGATGGAGGAAGTGGTCGGCCGCCGCTACCGCCGCCTGCACGAGGAGGGCCGGCCGATGCCCGACCTCATCGTGATCGACGGCGGCCGCGGCCAGATCGGCGCCGCGCTGAAGGCGTTCGTTGCGATCGGCGTCGAGCCGCCTGCGCTCGTCGGTCTCGCGAAGAAACACGAGACGATCATTTTTCCCGACGAGCGCGCGCCGCTCAATCTGCCGCTGACGCATCCCGGCCTGCAGCTCCTGCAGCGCCTGCGCGACGAGGCGCACCGTTTCGCCAACACCTACAACGCGGTGCTGCGTTCGAAGAAAATTCGCGAGTCGGTGCTCGACGACTTTCCGGGCCTCGGTCCCGTGCGTCGCGCGGCGCTGCTCGAGCATTTCGGCAGCATCGATCGGTTGCGCACGGCGACGGCGGCGCAGATCGGGGAAGTGGAGGGATTCGGCCCGAAGCTCGCGGCCGAGCTGCATGCGTTTCTCGCTGGGCGGCCGGCCGCTTCTGCGTCAGAACCAACCTCCTCTTCCCATGAAACTCCGTAACCTCGCGTCGTGTTTCCTGTTCACCCTCTCCGCGCTGCGCGCCGATGTCGCGCTCGCGCCGCTGTTCCAGGATCACGCGGTGCTGCAACAGGGCAAACCCGTCCCGGTGTGGGGCCGCGCCGACGCCGGTGAAAAGGTCACCGTGACCTTCGCGGGCCAGACCGCGCACGCCACCGCCGATGCCGACGGCCGCTGGATCCTTTATTTGGATACGCTGCCGGCGAACGCGACGCCCGCCGAACTCGTCGCGACGGGCAGGAACACCGTCATCGTGCGCGACGTGCTCGTGGGCGAGGTGTGGCTCTGCTCGGGCCAGTCGAACATGGAGTGGCCCGTCTCTCGCGCCCAGAACGCGAAGGAGGAGATCGCCACGGCCAGTTTTCCGCTGATCCGTCATTTCAAGGTGAAGCGCACCGTCGCCGATGCTCCGCAGGAGAACGTCGAGGGCGCCTGGGCCGTCTGCTCGCCGGAGACCGCCGCGCACTTCACCGCCGTCGGCTATTTCTTCGCCCGCGATCTTCATCGCAAACTCGGCGTGCCGGTCGGTCTCGTGAACAGTTCCTGGGGCGGCACGCCGGTGGAATCGTGGATGAGTCCCGCGGCGCTCCACTCGGAGCCGGCCTTCGCGGTCGTGCGCGAGCGCTGGCAGAAGACCCTCGACGAGTATCCGGCCAAAAAGGCGGGGTTTGATGAGAAGGTGGCGGCCTGGGAGCAAAAGGAGGCGGCGGCCAGAGTCGCGGGCGAGGCGGCCCTCGCCGAATTCCGCCAGCAGAACCCGCGGCCCTGGGGCCTGCGCGGCGCACCCGGCGACTCGTGGACGCCGATGGGCCTTTACAACGCCATGATCAACCCGCTCGTGCCGTATGCGCTGCGCGGAGCGCTCTGGTATCAGGGCGAGAGCAACGCCGGCCACGCCTCGGAATACCACGCGCTTTTCGCCGCGATGATCACCTGGTGGCGCGCGCACTTCGGGCAGGGCGATTTTCCCTTCTACTGGGTGCAGCTCGCCAACTACAAAGCCGGCAATGGCGACGGCACCGACTGGGCCTTCCTCCGCGAGGCGCAGACGCAGACCCTCTCGCTGCCCAACACCGGCCAGGCCCTCGCGATCGATATCGGCAACCCCGACGACATTCACCCGACGAACAAGCAGGAGGTCGGCCGCCGGCTGGCCCTGATCGCGAAGACGCGGATCTACGAAGTGCCCGGCGATTTCTCGGGCCCGCAGTTCGTTTCCGCCACGCCCGAAGGCGCGGCGATGCGGGTGCGGTTCAACTATGCCGACAACGGCCTCACCGCCGGCGCCAAGCCCCTGCAGTCGTTCGTGATCGCCGGCGCCGACCGGAAGTTCTACCCCGCCACCGCCCGCATCGAGCGCGACACGGTCGTCGTCAGCGCCCCCGAGGTGAAAGAGCCGGTCGCCGTCCGCTACGCGTGGAGCAACAGCCCGGAAGCGAATCTGTTCAACGGCGCCGGCCTGCCGGCGTGCCCCTTCCGCTCGGATAGCTGGTGACCGACGCTTCGCACCCGGCGGTCTTTCAGGCCGTGGGGTGGCAGGGCGAGGCGTCCCCGCCGAGCCGCTGAGTGCGAAGGCCCAGTTCGCTCTCGCCCCCGCCAACGGCATGGACACGGCTAAGAAACCCCGCGGTGGAACGTCTTCGTTCCGCCAGACTCTCACTTATTCCAGCATGAAAACCTCCGGCTTCGTTGTGTTCTTCGCCGCGCTCAGCGCACTGGCTTCCGCCGCCACCCCCGTCGATTCGCAGATCACCGCCGCGACCGTTTACGGCGATCGCGCGATCGTGACCCGCACCGCGCGCGTCGACCTTGCCGCCGGCGAGCAGGAGTTCGTCTTCGAACGCCTGCCCGCCAGCCTCCTCGACCACTCCCTGCAGGTCTCCGGCCGCGGCACCGCCACGGCAACCATCCTCGACGTCAGCGCGCGGCAGACGCACGTCGACGCCACCCCGAGCATGCGCATCAAGGCGCTCGAGGACGAGGCGGCGGGTCTGCGCCGCCAGGACCGCGGCCTCTCCGACAAGCTCAAGCAGATCGAGCAGCAGCGCGCCCTGCTCGACCGCATCGAAGCCGCCGTCACCGCGCCGCCGCCCACCGAAGCCTCCGCGCCTCGCCCGTCCTTCGACGACTGGAGCCGGCTGCTCACGTTTCAATCCGAGCAGCTTTCGCGACTCGCCGCCGAACAGCAGGCGCTCGACGTTCAGCGCGAGGATCTTGCGGCCAAGGTCGGCGCGGTCGAAGCCCAGCTCAACGAGCTGCGCGGCCGCCAGCCGGGCGGGCGTAGTTACAAAACGGTGACGGTGCGCGTCGCCGGCGCGGAGCCCGGCCGGCTCGAGCTCGTTCTCGCCTACGCCGTGACCGGTGCGGCCTGGACGCCCGCCTACGACGCCCGCCTGCGGAGCGCCGAGCGCGCCGTCGAGCTCACGTATTTCGGCGTCGTGCGCAACGGCACCGGCGAGGACTGGAATCAGATCGCCCTCACGCTCTCGACCGCCCGGCCCGGCCTCGGCGGGGCGGCGCCGGAGCCGACGCCGTGGGTGGTCGACGTGCGGAAGCCCATGCCGCTTCCCGCCCCCGCCGCGCTTTCGTTCGGCGCCGCGAAACGTCCGCGCGCATCGGAGTCGTTCAACACCCTGGCGGGTGCCGGTGTCACCGAAGGGGACATGCTCGCCGCGCCGCAAGAGGGCTTCTATGTCACCACGGCCACCGCCACGGTCGACGCCGCCACCACGAGCGCCACGTTCAAGATCGCGGCGCCCGCCACGCTGCCGAGCGACGCCTCCACGCAGAAGATCGCGATCACCACCGCGAAGCTCGCCGCCGGGCTCCAGTATCAAGCGACGCCCAAGCAGCTCGAGTCGGCCTTCCTCAGCGCCTATGTGGCCAACTCGACTGAGTTCCCGCTGCTCGCCGGCGCGGCGAACACGTTTCTCGACGACACGTTCATCGCCGCCAGCCGCCTGAAAACCGTAATGCCCGGCGAGACTTTCGAGCTCGCGCTGGGCGCCGATGAGGGCGTCGCGATCAAGCGCACGCTCGTGAAGCGCTTCACCGAGGACACCGGCCTCACCAACAAGGGCCGGCGCATCACCTACGAATGGCTCGTGACGGTGACCAACCACAAGCCCACGGCGGAGCGCGTCGTCTTCAAGGAGCCCGCGCCGGTCTCGCGCGACGAGAAGATCGTCGTGAAGGTCCTCACGCCCGCGGAAAAAGAGGTCGGCACGCCGGCCGCGCCGAGGGAAGTCACCCGCGAGGCCGACGGCGTGCTCGTGTGGCGGCTCGACCTGAAGCCCGGGGAAAAACGCGAGCTCCCGCTCAAGTTCACGATCGAGCACCCCGCCGACCTCGCGGTCGTCGGCGTGGAGTGAGGTCGGGGCGTGCGCTGCAAATTGGCCAAACTCCATCGGCGGGATCGCCGACCCCGCCGTGCATCCGATCCTTGCCGTCGGCTGCGGGCGCTGCGTTCTTCTCCGCCATGGCCGCCGTCCCTGCTTCCCGCAACCGTCCCCTCGCCCGTCGCGCCGGCGTGCCGCTGCTGCTCGGCTCCGCGTTCCTGCTTTTCGCCTTCGGCATCTTCTTCCCGTTCTTTCACGTCACCAAATTCTGGATATTCGACGAGGCCGTGTCGGTCGTCGGCGGCATCATCGACCTGTTTCAGGCCGGCGAATACTTTCTCTTCGGCATCCTCACGCTGTTCACGCTCGTGTTTCCGCTCCTGAAGCTCGGTCTGCTCACCCTCATCTGGACCGAGCGCGAGCACGACTTGCGGCGCATGCAGCGGCTGCACCACTGGGTCGCCCACGCGGGCAAGTGGTCGATGCTCGACGTGTTCGTCGTCGCGATCCTGATCGTCGTCACCAAGTCCGCAGGCGTGGCGAAGATCGAGATCGGCTTCGGACTCTATCTTTTCACGTTCTCCGTCGTGGCGACCCAGACGGCCTCGGCGTGGATCGACCGGCTGCTCCGCCGCGCCTGACGTTCGCCCGACCGGCCGCGCGGTTTGCGGCCGGCGTCAAAACGCTATAAGTTCTTTCGCTCGCCCCGCGGCTTGCGAAACACGCGCCGGTGACCACGGTCTCTCCTTGCATGAAACGCGCGTTCCTTCTGCCGGCCCTTTTTCTCGGGATGTTCTCCTTTCTCCACGCCAAGCCCCTTGAGGTCGGAGCCAACGCCCCGGAGGTGTCCGGCGTCACCGAAACGGGCCAGACTCTCAACCTCGGCGAGGTGTATAAACAAAGTCCTTACACGCTCGTGTACTTCTATCCGAAGGCCGGCACGAAGGGCTGCACCCTGCAGGGCTGCTCGCTGCGCGACGCCTACACGGAGCTCACCCAAAAGGGCGTGACGGTGATCGGCGTCAGCACGGACTCCGTGGAGGAGCAGCGCAAGTTCAAGGAGGAGCAGCACTTTCCCTTCACGCTGATCGCCGACACGGACCAGAAGGTGATGAAGGCCTTCGGCGTTCCCGGCGTGAAGTTTGCCAGCCGCCAGGCCTACCTGATTCACGAGGGCAAGATCGTCTACGCCGACCACAAGGGCTCCACGACGAAGCAGGCCGACGATATCCTGGGTTTCCTCGCGCGGGCGAAGTAAGCCGGCGCCTAAAGGCTGGCGGTGATTAACTTTCCCCAGGGACGGCCCAGGGATGGCGGCGCGGTGCGTCAGCCCGCGCTCGCGAACGCCACAAGCGCGGGCTGAAGCACCGCGCTACGGCACGCCCTGGCAACAAGAAGGGACCGGAAGGAGTGCCGCCGCCCCTGAGCCGCTACAGCTCGTCGTCGGGCACCGCACGCAGGATCGTGGCGGCCGGGTCGCGCCGCACCCGTTCGAGCCAGTCGGCGAGCAACGGCTCCGCGGCCGCCAGCGCCATCGGCAGCGGCGCCGCGAGCAGGTCGATCGTCCGCAGGACACCATCGATCGCCCGCACGAGGTTTTTCGCGTGCAGATCCGCCACGAGCCAGGCGCGTTCGGCGAAAAAGTAGAGGCGCGGGTGATCGCGGTGCGCGCGCAGGAAACGCGCGGGAATCGGGATCAGCCCGCCGGGCAGCAGCGCGGACGTGTCGGTGTTGTCGGGCAGGCGCTCGCCGAGGGCCTGTTTCACGATGACGACGCCCTCCGGGGTCACGCCGACGACCTCGGTCGGCATGCCTTCCAACGCGAGGATGAGGATCAGTTTCTCGAAAAGATCGCGGTAGGTGCCCAGGCTGGCCTCGGCCAGCAGCGCGGTCTCCGCGCCGCGCTGAAACGTGAAACTGCCTCCGATGCGCCCTTCCTCGCGCGGGAGGAAAAACTTGTAGATCGAGCCGTCGGCCGCTTCGAAGGCCGAGGCCTCGACGCCGCTGCCGATGCGCCGCAGGCGGGGGCTGCCATCGCCGATCGGATCCTCCGAGTCGGCAAACCCAAACGTCTCCAAGGGCACGATCGGCAGGGTGGCGCGAAACGCCGCGATGGCGGCCGCCAGCTCCGCCCAGAGCGCGTCGGCGCCCGCGAGCAGGCTTATCTCGTCTTCGGGAAAGAGGACGAGATCGTCGTCCGGATCCGTTCCGATGCCGACGCGCGCCGCAGCCGCGCCGAGGCGAGCGAGCGCTTCCAATCGTCGCTGGTGATCGTCCTGAAGAGCGGCGTTTTCGTCGGCTGAGAGGAGCGCGGGGCCGTGGAGGCGGGTGAGGCGTCCGGTGAAGGGGTCGGCTGCTTGCATGCGTCGCTCATGGGCGGCGGAAAGTCAGCCGGCCGGGCCGCGATAGCAAATCGAAGTTGTGGGATTTTGCCGCAAGCTTGCCCACAGGTTGTTCACAGCGCCGAAAACATGGGCCGCCCCCGCGTTTCCGCGGCTTCCCACCGCGTCGCATGCGCGGCGACCCGCCCGATTTCCCCCACCCGCGCGCGGCGGTTTCGGCACCCAAAGCCGTTGATCACCAATGGGACCGACCGTCAGCTCGCCGCCTTCTGCAGTTCGGCCGGGGGTGCGGCCTTGGCGACGAGCACTTTGTCGATGCGATGGCGGTCCATGTCGACCACCTCGAAGCGCCACCCGCCCCACTCGAAGTAATCACCAGCCGCGGGAATGCGCCCAAAGTGGGTCATGACGAAGCCGCCGAGCGTCTGGAAATCCACTTCGTCTTCGTGCGGGAGCTCATCGAGCGCGAGCATGGTTTTGACTTCGTCGACCCCGAGCGTCGCGTCGATCAACCAGGAGCCGTCCTCGCGTTGCCGGGCCGCCGGCGCCGCGCGCTGGCCCGGTTCGGGCAGGGCGCCGACGATCGCCTCGAAGACATCGATCAGGGTCACCAGCCCCTGCATCGCGCCAAACTCGTCGGCCACGAGGGCGACGTGCTTGCCGCTTTTGCGGAACTGCTCGAGCAGCTGGATCGCCGTCATCGTCTCGGGCACGACCACCGGCGGCGTGAGCAGGTTGCGCAGGTTGGTCGCGAGGCCAAAGGCTTGGTTGGCCCAGATGGCCTTCACCGCGACCATGCCGAGCACGTGGTCGCGGTTGTTCTGATAAACCGGAAAGTGGGAATGGCCGCTGGCGACGATCTTGCGCCAGTTGGTCTCCTCGGCGTCGTCGAGGTTGAGAAAAACGATCTTCGGGCGCGGGGTCATCAACGCCGTGACCGGGAGTTGATCGAGCTCGAGCACGCCGGCCACCATCTCCTTCTCGGCCTTGTTGAACACGCCCGCGCTCAAGCCCTGCTCGATCAGCGTGTTGACCTCTTCGTCCGACACGGGCGCTTCCCGCGGCCGGTCGCGCAAGCCGAAGGGTTTGAGCAGGAGCGCCGCCAGCCAGCCCAGCCCGCCGATCACCGGGCCAAGCACGCGCGACGCGGTGCGGGCGGGCCGCGCCAGCAGGGTCGCGACCCGCTCGGGTCGGTGCAGAGCGAGGCGCTTGGGGATCAATTCCCCGCAACCGACCCAGATGCACGCGAGGATCAGGATCACCACGCCGAGACTGAGCCCGCCCGCCACGGCAGCGAGGGTCGGCACCATCGCCAGCAAGGGCTCGAGCCGCGCCGCGAGCGGCACCGCCACGATCGCCCCCGCGAGGATCGCGACGACCGTGATGGCGAGTTGCACGGCCGCCCGCACCCGGGTCGGCTCCCCCACCAGCTCCAAGGCGATCTTGGCGCCCGCATCGCCGTCATCGGCCAGCTCGCGAAGCCGGGACTTCCGGGCGGACGCAAGCGAGACTTCGGCCATTGCCATCAAGGCGTTCAGCAGCAAAAGGAGGCCGAGGATCACGAGTTCGGTGGAAATATCCGCCATGGATGGGACGAAATAAGATGATCAAGTCATCCCCCGGAGCAAGTCTCCGGCCCCGACACCCCGGGTGAATCCCCCGTTTCAGGCCGGGGGTTTGGGCCGCACGGGTTTTTTCCTAACGCGGTCCACCCAGAGCAGTTGGGTGAGAAAATAGCCGGCCAGGCCGAACACGAGCCCGAGCACGATCGAGCCCAGCAACAAGACGCCAAACGTCTCCCCGCTCAGCAGGCTCGAGGGCGCCGTGCGCACCCGGTGAAGCGCCGCTCCGACATCCCGCCCGAGCACAAAACAGCCTACCACGTAGCTCGCCGGCAATTGCACCACCGCCGTCGCCGGGTTCGAAACATACTGGAGGATGAAGCAGACGGGCAGGTTGGCTCCGACCATGAAGCCGATCACGCAGGCGATCACCGTCTGCAAGGGCAGGAACGGGATCATCGTGACCACCATCCCCACCAGCCAGGCGCGCGCGAAGCTCTCGCGGTTCGGGATCCACAACTCGCGGTGCAGGATGCGATCGCCAAGCTTCGAATGCAGGAAGCCGCCGCGGAGTTTCCGGCGGGAAACGCCCCAGCGGTGAAGCCGGCGGATCATCCATTTGAAAGCCATGATGCGTTGCGAACCGGTAACGCGCCGCGAAGACGGCTGCGCTGTCAATGTCATCCGTCACGACGCGTCCGCCCGGACCCGCTCCGCCTCGGGGGTTTCCCGGTAAGCGGCGACGTTCGGGTCGGCCGGACCGCACAGTTCACGTTCGACAGCCCCCCGCGGCGCAGCATCTGCTGTCCCGCACCCACAATCATGGCAAGTTCACCCGCCTCGCTCGCCAACCGGATCCTCGTCGGTCTCGTGGTCGGCGCGATCGCCGGCACCATTACCCTCGGTCTCGGCAAACTCTCTCCCGGCATCCTCGACGGCGCCCGCACCGTCTCCACCTACGTGCTCGATCCGCTCGGGCAGGTGTTCCTGCGGATGCTCTTCTTTGTCGTGATCCCGCTCGTCTTCGCCTCGCTGGCGAGCGGCGTTGCCCAGCTCGGCCGGCTCGACCGGCTCGGTCCCCTGGCCGGCAAGACGTTCGCGCTCTTCGGCGCCAACATGGCCATCGGCGTCGCGCTCGGCCTGGTCATGATGCAGATCGTCAATCCCGGCGGGCAACTCGATCCGGCCACCAAGGACCAGCTCATGGCCGAGTTCGGCGGCGCCGCCCAGACCGCCGTTGCCAAGCGCGAGGCCATGCCGGCGATGACGCCGATGACGATCGTCGAGATGTTCATGCCGCGAAATCTGTTCGGCGCCTTCACCGGCTCCGATCGCAACCTGCTCGGCGACGTGCTGCCGCTGATCGTCTTTGCGATCCTCGTCGGCGCCGTCGGCACCACGCTCGCCGAGGAGCGGCGCCAAAAACTGCTCGGCGGCCTCGACCTCGTATGCGAGTTGATGACCGGCATCGTCCACTTCGCGCTGCGCCTGGCGCCCTATGCGGTGCCGGCGATGATCTTCAGTGTCATCGTGAAGATCGGCATCGATATCGTGCTGGCGCTGGGCGTGT
>DASWVO010000155.1:0-4999 GCA_036406235.1 Opitutaceae bacterium | reverse complement strand
GGTCGGGGCGCGACGCCGATCACGCGGCCATCGAGCAAAAACGCTCGATCGACCGGCGAGTGACGAGCACCTTGCGCGTGGCTGGCACCCGCTCGAGTTTTCCACGGACTAGCAATCGATAGAGCGTGGTCCGCGAAATATCTCCCAGCATCCGGCAGGCGTTCTCAACGTCGAATGCTTCCGGGAGTGAGGTCGTCTTGTCTGCTGGGGGCGGGGTCGTTTCGGAGATTTCGCCTTGGATGCCAAAGCCCCACTTTGTGGCCAGCTCCTGGGCCTCCGCGGCCGTGGCCGCCTCGAAAAGGACCTTGCGTAGTGTCCCTCCTGATACGTAGATTGCGGAAAACTGTCTCATGGCCATTGTCCGGGTTTGATTGCTGACGGGGGCGGGGGGAGACGGATGGTTGCGGCGCCCAGGGCGTCGGTGAATTCGCCTTTCTGCTTGTGCTTTGGTTATGGCGAAATCGCGGCGCCCCGTCGCCACCAGAATCTTTCCGAAAACGGTGTAGCCGGAGCCGCGGCGAGTTTCCCTCTCAATCGTCAGCCGCACTGCGCGCGAGGAGGTGGATCGCCCCCGCCCGATCGTTCTTCAAGCGTACCCTGTCACCGTGTGCGGCCGATCCGAATCAAGGACGCGGATGAGCTGACGGCGCCTCTTTGACGCTGGTTCGGCCTCCCGGCTCACGTTCAGGCAGGCGTACCGAGCGCGCCGCGCGAAAGTCCGTAACCGTCCCGTTGAGCGGGTCATCGCCGGCATCACCATGCGCAGTCACTCGTGTGCGGTATGGATCAGTTCGGAGATTCCAGCCAGAAATAGGTGCGGACCAATCCGAAGTCGGTGGGATTGAAGCGCCCGTTTGCGTAGGAGGTGGCCAGGTGTCCGAGGAGTGTCGCCCTGGTGGCGTCCAGACCCTGCAGCGAAGCCTGGAGATTGATGGGCGCGCCGGTGAACAGGCTGATGAGAAAATGGGCGACGCGTTGCTCGGTCGATGTGCGGGGCGAGGTGAGGGGGCCGGGTTTTGCGTACGTGAGCGCTTCGGCCAGCCGATCGTCGGGCGTCGGAGCGTCGAAGGCGAGCCAGCATGTGTCGTCGCCGGTGTCCTCGAACGCCGAACGCATGCAGCGATCATCGAAATCGCCTTCGCCGAAGGCGAGGAGGACGGTGCAGAGGTCGCGCCGGAGCGGCCAGGCGAGCCTCCTCAGGGCGGAGAGGTCGGCGAACATGGCGGCGTTGGCGTAGAGCGACTGAAGGCAGGAGCGCACGCAGGCCGCATCGCGGTCGTGGCTTCCGGCGATGGCGGTCGCGAGGCGGACGAGGGCGGCTTTCGCGCCCATGACGAGTTGGTCGCGTTCGATGCTGTCTTGATCGTCGTCTTGAGGGAAGGGTCTGAAGGCGGACATGGTATAAAAGCTCACGGGTTTGCCGGGCTCGTCCGATCGAGCCGGGAGGCGGCGGTGAGTGAGGCTGCTGGGCGTAGAGGATTTCCGGCGCGTTGCCGCGTCCGAATTGATACCGCGATTGAGGGAGGAGGACGGGCTTGACCGGTGCAAACCGGCGTGTCCGGGCACGCGGCCGATTCAAGGGCGCGCCAACGGCGCCTCGCCGCCCGGCGGTTACAGCCACCGGGCGACGCGGGGGCTTACATAGCGCTGGCGTCGAAGCGATTTTTCTATGGCCTCAAGAAGTCGTTCGAGCCCCTCTTCGAGCGAATCGAAGAGACCGTCGAATCGCACGCGACGCAGCCGTCGCACGGTCGTGGCGTCGGCGCAAGCGGTCACGATGAGGATCGGAAGTTCGCTGTCGGTGAAGGGCTCCAGGTGCTCCAGTCCCTCCAGGTCGTCGATCTTGATGCCGGTCACGAAGAGGTCGGGCCTGGTCTGCCAGATGCACTTCAGGGCTTCGTTGCCTGAGTAGAAGACGGAGACCCTGGCCTTGGGCCAGCGATTCTGGATGTTCAGGCCGATGAAATCGGCGTGAAATCGATTCGATTTCAGAACGACGACGTGCGGGGCGTCGAGAGGCGTTGGTGTATTCATGGTCATGTTACACGGTTTCGGGATGCGCGCGGCGGCGCGAGGGTTTGGGTCGCCGCAGGACCACATGCGTAGAACGTTTTTTCCGGTTCGGCGCGCCCCAATCTTTACCCCAAGAGGGGGCGCCGCGGCTGCTTTTCCTGTTGCGATCGGAAGGGAAGGTCACGGATCGAGCCAGAAGTGAGCGCGAACGAGTTCTGCGTCCGTGAAATCGAAACGCGAGTTGACGAAATCGGTCACCAATCCGACAACGAGCGCGGCGCGTGTGGCGTCGAGTCCTTTCAGGGTGAGTTGCAGGTCCGTCGGCACGCCGCAGAACATGCTCAACAGGAGCAAGGCGACGCCTTTTTCGCTGAGGGTCCGCGGTGCAGTGACCGGCCCCGGCTTGGCGAACGCAAGCGCCTCGCGCAGCCGCTCGCGCGGGTCGGGTGCGGTCTCGAGAAACCAGCGCGCGTCGCGATCGCCGGCCTGTTCGAAGGCGGACTTCAGATACTCGTAGCCGAATTCCCCGTGGCCGAAGGCGAGGAGGACGGCGCAGAGGTCGCGCCGGAGCGTCCAGTCGAGCGTCATCAGGTCGGAGACGTCGGCGAGCGCAGAACCGCCGGTGTAGAGGGAGATCAGGATCGAACGGGCGCGCAGCGCCTGGCCGTGGTCGTGACCGGCGATGGCGGCGGCGAGCCGGGCGAGCGCCGGTTTGGCGGCGTCAACCGCGGCATCGCTTTCGCGTGCCGCGGTGCGGACCGCGGTGATGAACTCCTTGAGTGCGGCGTCGCGTTCTACGACCTCGCGGATGTGAAGGGGGTCCGTGGCGTTCATGACCGATGCTCCTTTTGAAATGCATGCGGAGAGAGGAATGGGCGCGACGTCAGTGCGTGAGGGCCTTGAGGCGCGCGTTTATGACTTTGATATCGATTTCGGCACTGACGACGGTCGCGCGTGCCTTGGCAAGGCGTACCTCTGCCTGGAGAAGTTCATGCTTCAGCCGGGAGAGTTCGTCGGGATTGCCCGCGGGACGGGACGAGCGCATTGCACCGGCCAGTCGTTCGCCGGGCGCTGAGTCGAGGTTTCCGTTGTTCATAATGATGTTTTCGGGATTCACGGGTGGCTTAAGCGAGCGGCGGCGGTGAGTCGCCGTCGGGTTTCTTCCGAAAACAGTGTAGGCGTGTAGGGAAGCGCCACGGTACCCGGGTCCCGGACGGCTCAGTGGCGACGCATTGCAGGTCTGTGCGTGACGCAGGCTGCCGACGGACTGTGTCATGAGGTGACGGATACGGATCCTGTGCAGGGCAGCGAGTGCGGTGTGTGCGCGCGCCGCCGGGTGCGAAAACCGCGTCGGCTGCACCGCGGTTCGCCTCGTCCGCGGGAAACGTTCGCTGGCTCGCCGGAAAGCGGGTGAAGGTGCAAGGGAAGGGGGCATGCCTGAGACGTTGTATTCGGCGCCCCAGCGAGGGCGCCGGGTTGCGGCGTTCCACGCGCCGCGGCCCTGCCGCGGGCCAGCCTGTAGAAACGGCCGCCCCGGGGATGCCGATATTCAGCGCCGAAGCGCAAAGGTGGAGCGCAGCGTCAGCGAGCAATACCTTGAGGCGCGGACGAACAAGGCGCTTGCGCCGCCGTCCGCCCGCCGTCGCCGGCGCTACGATTTGGCGCCTCCTCAGGAGCGGCCCCGCTGACTCCAGCGTGCGAGCGGCGCAACGAGAGCGAGCGGCGTGGTGCGGGGCGGCATTTGCGGGGGCGTCCATCCGATCGTGCGCTCACGCCACCGGTCAGAAGCCTTCATGGGGGGATACTGCATCCGGCGGATTTCACACCCGATGGAATGAAAGGGCGGGAGCGTTCGCGTGCGCGGGTGGGGCTCATGGCCTCTCACCTGAGAGGCGCTGTGGTCACACGCGGGGACATCTGCGCGGAGGCTGCACTTCGTGGGGGACGAATCGTTCCAGCCGGGTTCGAGGAATGGTCTGTCGGGCGGACGGAAGGCCGTGCCTCCCGAACGCGTCGTTTGTTGCCGCTGTCGGCGACTGGCGTCCGAGCTCCGCTACCGCGGCGCGGACGCGATGGCACGATCGGAGGAATCACTCGGCGCGGTCGTGCTCCTGGCCCAAGCGTTTCTCGACTGCCGCGACGAGCTTCGAGGCGGGCACGTCGAGCGCCCGGCTCAAAAGCAGAACCGTGTAGAGGCTCGGACTGCGTTTCCCGCGTTCCAGGTTGCTGACCGCGTTCAAGTGGAGGCCCGCCTTCATCGCGAGCGTCATCTGACTCCAACCCTTCCGCTCTCTCAATTCACTGAGCACCTTGCCGAAAGCGTCTGGAAGATCGGGAACCACGCCACGATCCTACCGAATCGGTACGCCCGAAAGATACCCATAGTAGTCCACACACAACTGTATGATGTGATTGCCAGACGGCCTTCCTTCTGCGCAACTGCGGGTGTGAAACCGACGATGCGGTGAAGGTGAGCAAGCGGAAAACCGTGTTCCGCCGCTGCGTCCATTGCGGGCGGCTCTTTCCCGTCAATCCCCGGATTGGCCGGCGGCATCGGTTCTGCTCGGAGCCCGAGTGCGTCCGCGCCAGTCACTTGAAATCGCAGCGGAAATGGCGGCGCAGCCCGAAGGGCCGCGAGTACTTCAAGGGTCCGGTGAATGCGGAGAGTGTCCGGGCGTGGCGCAAGTCTCATCCGGACTACTGGCGGGGGCGCGGGCGGCTGTCCGGCGTATCCATCGGAAAACCGCTCGCCGACGCGTTGTGCGAGGTTGCGCTACAAGATTCGATTGACACGCATCTCGCCCTCCTGGTCGGGCTCATCGCCGAGGTATCGAATCTCTCGTTACAAGATGCGATAGCCATTGAAATCCGCCGGCTCATGCTGGTGGGACATGGGATTCTTCAGAATTCCACGCCGTCTAGATCCAACCGCGCCGGAGCGTCGGTTTCGAAGCGGTGATTGCATCTGAACGGAACATGAACGCCC
>DASWVO010000154.1:0-8480 GCA_036406235.1 Opitutaceae bacterium | reverse complement strand
CGAGGGGATGCGTCGTGGCTTGCGGCGGCGGACTCGTGGTCCAGCCGGGGCTGCTCGAACTGCTGCGGGGGCGCGGCGTGGTCATCTGTCTGCACGCCTCGCTCGAAACGATTTTGAGGCGCACGGCGGTGAACAAGAGTCGTCCGTTGCTCGACGTTTCCGATCCGATGGAACGGATTCGCACGCTCTATGCGGCGCGCGAGCCGATCTACAAGCGGGCTGGGACGGTGATCCTCACCGATTCGCGACCGACCGCCGACATCGTTGCACACGTGCTGCGTTGCTATCGGCGCGAGGCAGCGGATTGGACGCGCGCCCAGGCCGCTCATGCCCGCTAGGCAGGAGGAGTTGCGCCGGGCGCTCGGTGCGTTGGGCTTCGACGCAGTGCGCTTTGCGGCGATTGCCGACACGCCGGGCGCGGCGGCCTTGCAGGCCTGGCTTGCCGCGGGCCGGCAGGCCGACATGGCATGGATGGAACGCTCGGCGGACAAACGCTGCGATCCGGCGTTGGTGCTGCCTGGCGCGAAATCGATGGTGCTGCTTGGCGTGAATTACTGGCCCGGCGAACACTTCGGGCGCGCGGAGACGGAGGTCACGGGCAAACCCATCTGGGCGCGCTACGTGTTGAACGAAGATTACCACGACACCATCAAGCCCGCGCTGATTGCCGCGGGGCGCGAGATCGAGCGCCTCTTCGGGGTCGCGGAGACAGACTATCGTTACTATGTGGATACGGGTCCGGTGCTGGAGCGCGGCTGGGCGGCGCGCGCGGGCCTGGGCTTCATCGGAAAGAACGCGATGCTCATCTCGCGCGAGTTTGGCAACTGGCTGTTTCTTGCGGCGATTCTCACGCGCATCGAGTTCGTGCCGGACGTGCCGCTGCCCGGGGATCCGGCGAAAAAGGTGGGCCAGCTCTGCGGCAAGTGCACGCGATGTCTCGAGGCGTGCCCGACCGGCGCCATCGTGCAGCCCGGCGTGGTGGATGCGCGGCTGTGCATCTCGTATCAGACGATCGAAAACAAGGGGGTGATTCCGCGCGAGCTGCGACCGGCAATCGGCACGCACATCTATGGCTGCGATGTCTGCCTGGAGGTCTGTCCGTGGAACCGGTTCGCGCAGGCGGGGCGGCCGTTGCTCCTCGTGGAGCGAAGCGGTCTGGCGACCCTGACGCTGCGCGAAATCCTCGAGCTTACCCCGGAGCGCTTCGCGGATGTGTTTCGCCGCACGGCGGTCAAGCGGCTGAAACTCACCGGCCTCCTGCGCAATGCGTGCGTGGTGGCGGGAAACACAGTCGCTCGCGACTGCCTTGATGTTCTCGTCCGGCTTGCCGGGCACACGTCTCCGGTGGTGCGGGCCCATGCGGTGTGGGCGGTGCAACGCCTCGGTGAGGAGGCGAGCCTCGCCGCGGCTCGAGCCGCGGAGGCGGATCCGTCGGTACTCAGTGAATACGCGGATCAGGCAGGGGACGTGCAGGATCTGTAGGTCTGCGGGCCCGTCGGGGCGGCAGCGATCAGCCGCCGAAAAGCGCAGCCATTCGCTCGACGAAAACAGGTGGTGGGCGCACCGGGCGCCCCGACTGGTCGATGAATGCGTGCAGGGTCCAGCCGGTCGCCAGCAAGTCATCGCCGCGGCGGACTTCGTACTCGAGCTTGATGCGCAGAAGCGGTTTCTCGCGCATCGTTGTGAGGATCGTCAGCGTGTCGTCGTAGACCGCGGGTCGCAGGTATTTCGCGGAAACCTCCAACACCGGCAGGCGATAGCCCAGCGCTTCGAGCTCGCGGTAGGGCAAGCCCTGTTCGCGGAGCAGGGTGGTGCGGCCGATTTCGAACCACGGCAGGTAGTTGCCGTGATAGACGACGCCCATCATGTCCGTCTCGGCGTAGCGGACGGAGACTTGCGCGCGGGATTGAATCATGGGCGCACGCTGCGCAGCCCGGCCAGCCCCGTCAATCGTCGCTCACGCCGCGCTGAACAGCAGACGGGCCGAGCGCGTCCAGTTGTTGCGCTGGGCCCAGCGGTGGCCGGCGGTGCCGAGGCGACGGCGCAAGTCGGGATCGCGCGCGAGCTGCTCGAACGCCGCCGTGAGCTGCGCGGGATGATTCGGAGGTATGAGAAAACCGGTGACACCGTCGATCACCGCGTCGGAGACGCCGCCGATGGCATGCGCCACGACCGGCAGGCTGTGTGCGGCGGCCTCCAGGTAAACCAGACCAAAACCCTCGATGCTGTGGCCGTGGTCGATGCTCGTCATGGCGAAGATGTCGGCACGATCATAAATTCGATCGAGGTCCTCGTCGGAAACGTCGCCGAAAAAGCGGACGGGAAAATCGCACTGCGCGGCGGTCTCGCGCAGGCTTTGTTCGTAGCGGGGGCGATTGCCGCGTCCGACGATCCAGTACTCGATTTTCGCCTGCTGCTCCGGGGGAAGGCCCTGGAGTGCGTGGAGCGTGATGAGCTGGCCCTTGCGCGGATGGAGGCGCCCGACGGTGAGGACGATGATCTTGCTCTTGTCCGCGGCGGAAAGCGTGGGCGCGATGACGAAATCCGAACGGAGCGCACCCGGCGTCAGGAGAATCTTGTCGGCCGCTTCCGGGAAATGCGCGCAGAGCAATTGATGGGTGTAATTGCTCAGCACGCTGATGCGCGTCGTGTGGCGGATGAGCCGGCGGGCGAGGAAACGGGTGATGGGATTGCGATGGAATTTCAGGATTTCCGAACCGTGAAACGTCAGCACGAGACGCTTCGGCCGAAAGGCATGGAAATGCTGGAGCAGCATCATTGCGAGCATCGGGCCGGGTTCGGGCAGGTAGACCGTCGCGTAGCGCAGCTTGCGGCGGGCCGCGATCAGTTGCAGCCCGAGTTTCACCTGGCAGCGCAGGTCGTGGGTGCCGCGCACGGGCAGGCGGCGCAGCCGGAACGGCCACGGCTTTTCGGAACTTTCGGGGGGCGCAGCCTGGGCCCAGACCTCGACGTCGTATCCAAGATCTGCGGACGCCTTCGCCATTTCCTCGGTGAACGTGGCGATGCCCCCGCGTTTCGGATAGAACTCGTGGGTTATAAGAAAAACAGAATTCTGCGGCGACGATGCGCTCATTTCGCGGGTCGGCCGACGTGATGGTGCGACGGAAAATGCACGTAGATTGATCGGCGACGATCCGGTTCCTTCAAATGGAACCATTGTCGAATGGCAATGACGATAAGTGCTTGCAGATCCCGTTGCCCCATTCCGCTCCCCGGGGGTGCATCGCGCTCAACGCCGCCGAAAGAATAGCGTTTACAACCCCGGAGGGAACCGCTCCTTACTGACGCATCGCGCTCCTTACTTACTGAAATTCTCATGTCAGACGCCGTTCCGATCAGTCCGAGCTCCCAAGTTGCTGAAGCCGCGGGGAATAATCCCCCCGTCGCCAATGACGAAGCGGCTATCCGCGAGTCGCTAAAACGGTGCTCGCCCGCCACGGTCGACGCCGCGATCGGCTATCGGAAGACGAAGGATGCGAGCCTGTTACCCACCGTCATCATCGGCGTGATCGAGCGCTTTGTGGAACCCGATCTTCGGGCGAAACTGAAGTCTGCCGATGATGAGCTCCGCCTGGTGGAGGACTTGGGGATCGATTCGCTCACGATGATGGAGATCGTGATCCTCGTCGAAGACGTCCTGCAGATGCAGATAAACAACGAAGAATTGCGCAATCTGCGGACGGTCGGAGACGTGAAAGTTTTCATCGATTGCAAGGTGCGCGGGTTGCCGCTGCCCAAGCCGATGAAGTTCTATCCGATCGAGGCGATTGCCGCGCTGATGCCGATGCAGCCGCCCTTTCTTTTTCTCAACGAGGCGTCGATCAACAACCTTGGCGCCCAGGGAAAATACAAGATCACGGGACAGGAGTTCTTCCTGCAGGGCCACTTCAAGGATGATCCCGTGATGCCCGGCTCGATGCTCCTGGAATCTCTCGGGCAGCTGGCCGTGTTATTCCTTTTGTCGGGTTCGGCCGCGGAGGAAGGGAAGACGGTCGACGCCAAAAAGATCTTCTTCACGTCCTGCGAAGGGGTGCGCTGCCACCGGATCTGCCGGCCTGGCGATACGCTGTCGCTGTCGATCAAACCCAAGCGGATGAAGATGCCTCTCGCCACATTCGAAGGCACGATTCGTGTTGGGCAGGAAAAGGCGGCGTTGGCCGAGGAAATCACCCTTACGTTCGCTTACGCTGACGCTCTTCCCGCACCAGAGGTCTCCCCGGCGGTTGCGGCTGTGACCCCGACGGCGGAGGTTCCGAAGGTCAACGGCGTAGGCCCTCACTCGGCGGCGGTTCCCGCACGAACCTCGACGCCCACCGCGGCGGCGTAAGTGCGCCCACGCTCGCGGTTCGTCGGTCAGCAGGCGGGCTGAGGGGCCAAGGCTCCGAGTGCTTGCGGCGGCGCTTCCGGAATTCCGGCATTCGGCAGGACGCCGCCGGCTTGTCATCGCCAATAGATTGCTGATGAGTCGCATTGCTATGGCACACGCGGCTGCATTGCATTCCTCATATGCCAAAAGTCTTTGTCACGGGACTCGGCTTCATCACCAGCATCGGTAACGATACTCCGACCGTTTTGGAGAGCCTGCGGGCGCTCCGCCACGGGATGGTGACGTACGAGCCCTTCCAGAAAAACGGCGTGCCGGTGAAGGTCGCCGCCCCCATCAAAGGTTTCGAGACGACGTCCGTCGACCAGGAGGACTGGACGTACCCCGAGCGTTACCGCGTGCGGCGCGAGTTTGTCCGCAGCATGGGCCCTAACGTGCTCTACGCCTACTGTGCCCTGCAACAGGCGATCGCCGACGCCGGCTTGAGCAATGAGGACGTGAGCAACGACGACACCGGCATGTTCGCCGCCTCGGGAGGTTCACCGAGCCTGCTGAGTCACTACATGCAGAAGATGAATAACGAGGGCGTCATGAAATGTTCGCCGCTCGGCATCGTCGCGTCCATCGCCGGATCGGTGCAGTTCAACCTGGTCGCCCACTTCAAAATTTGCGGCGCCTCGACCGGGTTTGCCTCCGCTTGCGCCTCGTCTGTGCACGCCGCCGGTTACGCCTACGACGAGATCGCGCTCGGGCGCCAGAAACGCATGTTTGTCGTCGGCGCCGAGGATGGAAACGTGGAGACGATCCTGCCGTTTTCCGGCATGCGGGCTTTGTCGCTGAATCCCGATCCGGCGACGGCTTCGCGGCCCTTTGATGTGGGCCGCGACGGGTTCGTTGGCACGGGCGGCGCCACCGTGCTCGTGCTTGAGAGTGAAGACGAGGTCGCCCGCCGGGGTGCCAGGGTGTATTGCGAACTGGCGGGCTGGGGGCAGGCGTCGGACGGCCACAACGTCGCCATCTCGCATCCCGAGGGCACCGGGTTGCGCAATGCGATGAACCGCGCGCTCAAGGCGAGCGGTGTGGCTCCCGCGGAGGTCGACTATATCAACGCGCACGCGACCTCGACACCGATCGGAGACCTGTCGGAAGTGAAGGCTATTCGGGCGATTTTCACTCCCGCGGGGGCGCGCCCGGCGATCAGTTCGACCAAGGCGCTCACCGGTCACGGCCTTTCGCTCGCGGGCGCCATGGAGACAGGCTTTTGCGCGCTCGCGATTCGCGAGCGCTTCCTGCCGGGCTCGGCGCACATCGCGACCCTCGATCCGGCGATGACCGACTTGAACATCATCCGCGCCACGGAGGAGGTCGCGCCGCGCGTGGTGCTCAACAACAGCAGCGGCTTTGGCGGCGCCAACGTCTGCCTGGTCCTCAAGGCTGCGAGTTGACGTCCTGCGTGCCCGTTCTCTCGACGCTTTATCCCACCGCGTTTGTGACCGGGGCCTCAGCCGGGATCGGCCGGGCATGCGCGGAGATGCTGCTCGCGGAAGGGGTGCGGGTCTGGGGCACGGCGCGGGTGCCGGACCGGCTGGCACCGCTGGCTCCGCACCCAGGCTTTACTGCGGTCGCGCTCGACCTGGAAAACCCGCTCGAAGCGGAGGCGGCGATGTTGCGGGCGGCGGCCGCGGCGGGCGGTCGCTTCGACCTGATGATCAACAACGCGGGTTACGGATTGTTTGCGCCGTTCGTCGCGACGGAGTTTCCCGTTTGGCAGCGGCAGATCGAGGCGATGCTCACGAGCACGCTGCGGCTGGCGCACGCCGCTTTGCGCGGCATGCAAGCGCAGCAGCGCGGCTGCCTCGTCAATGTCGCGTCGCTCGCGACGGAGTTTCCGTTGCCCTACATGACTGGATACAACGTCGTGAAAGCCGCGCTGTCCGCGTTCAGTGAAAGTTTACTGGTTGAAACGCGAAACTCCGGGATCACGATCATCGATTTTCGTCCGGGCGATTACCGGACCAGCTTCAATCAAGCCATGCAAACCCATGCTGCCGCACCTGCGGCTGTCGCCGATGCGCAGTGTGCGCGCGTCTGGCAGCAGCTCGAGGCCAATCTGCTCGCCGCGCCGCCGCCCGCCCGGGCCGCGGCTGATCTGCGTCGGGCCCTGTTGGCGCGCCGGCGGGGCATTGTGCGCTCCGGCTCGTTCTTCCAGGCGGGGGTGGCGCCGCTGCTTGCGCGTTTCGCCCCGAGTGGTCTGCGCCGCGCCGTGATGTGGCGTTATTTCGGAGCCTGCTGAACGCCGTGGAACGACTTCGTATCCTCGTTCTCACTTCAAGCACCGGAGGAGGCCACGACGCCCGCGCGGGGGCATTCGCGGAATGGTGTTTCCTGCTGTATCGACACGGCGTCGACGTGCGCATCGAGCAGATGCTCGAAAAGTCGTCGGTGCTGAACCGCGGCGGCGTGAATTTCTACAACTGGATCCAGCGCACGCTGCCCATCCTGCACACGGCCTTCTACGCCCTCGTGGAGTTGTTGAGCTATCTCAACCGCCGGTCGGTCAAGCTCGGGCGGTCCTACTATCTTCAGGTGCTGCGCGAGTATCGTCCCCACCTCGTCTTCAGCGTGCACGACTGCCTGAACCGCGGCTACTTCCAGCTCGCCCGGCAGGTCCTAGGCGCCGGCCAGGTGAGCTGCGCAACCTACTGCGGCGAGTTTTCCGGCGGCTGGGGCTACAGCCGCAACTGGATCGAGCCGAGCGTCGATCTCTATTTTTCGCGCACCGCCACGGCTCGCGATTTTGCCGTGAAGAAAGGCGTTCCCCTCGAGCGCACACGCGTGCGCGGGCACCTGATGTCTCCGCGCTCGCATCTCGAGGAGTTCACCGCGGCCGACCGGCAGGTGTTTCGCCGCAAGAAGCTCGGTCTGCGCTCGGACCTGTTCACGGTCTTTCTCGCGACCGGCGGCAACGGGGCCAACAACCACCTCGAACTGCTGCCGGTGCTCGCACGCTACGGAGACCGCTGCCAGGCGGTGGTCATCTGCGGCCGGAACAAGGAGACTTACAACGAACTTATCCACTGGCGGGCGACGCATCCCGGGTTCAACTGCTACATCGAAGGTTACTCCGACTCCGTGCATCTCCTTCTGCAGGCCAGCGACGTCGTGGTGACGCGCGGCGGCACGACGACATGCGCGAAGGCTCTCCATTTCCGCTGTCCGATCGTGTTCAACGCCTTTGGCGGCATCATGCCCCAGGAGTCGCTCACCTGGAAATTCTTCAACAAGGGCTCGCAGTGCGCCAAGATCGAGGACGCCGCCGCCTTTGCCGTGATCATCCACCAGTGGATGACCGATGACGGAGCGTATCGACGCTATCGCGACGCGTTTCTTGAGCTGCGCTACGAGGAGAATCCGACGATCCTGATCGATGAACTCGTCGGGTTGGCCGCCGAGGCCGCCGGCGTCAACGTCCCGCGCCATCCGTTTCCACCGGTCACCGGCAATGGGAACGGCAAAGCGCCGGCGGGCAGTGCGCAGCGGGCATGAAAGACGGAATGCGGAGTGCGGAGTGCGGCGTGCGGAGGGAAGAACGTACGGAGGGACGAATTCAGTCCGCAATCCGCAATCCGCACTCCGCAATCAACCGCCCGCTCACCGTCGCCTACCTCTACACGACGTTTCCCAAGAGCACGGAGACGTTCATGCAGCGCGAGGTGGCTGCGATGTTGCAGCGCGGCGTGCGCCTGCGGCTTTATTCGTTCTGGGGCGGCGGCGGGACCTTCAGCGGCGTGCCGGTGCAGGCATTCAACAAGTGGAGGCTGCTCGAGTTGCTGTGGATCATCCCGTGGGCCGCAGTGACGCGCTGGGATGTATTCGGCGTTCTCCTACGCGGCTTGCTCACGCGGAAGCCCCCGGGTTGGCTCAATTTTTGGGAAAACATGCTGGGAGCCGGCTTTGCGGGCGTATGGTATCGGTCGTTCCGGCGCGATCCGCCGGACCTGATTCACGCGGCGTGGGGCGGGGCGCCCGCGACCGCGGCCTGGATCCTGTGGCGGCTCAATGGCCATCCCTACAGCGCGGCGGCGCACGCCTACGATCTGTATGAACATGGTGGAGACTGGTGGCTCGCGGAACA
>DASWVO010000153.1:0-13279 GCA_036406235.1 Opitutaceae bacterium | reverse complement strand
GGGGCCGCAGCCGGGCCGCCCGAGGCGAGGCCGCGCAGCACATCGTTTACGATGGCACGGAGGACAGTTTCATCGAGCTGCAGCGGAGCGGTCATGTAGCGGTGATGCGGATCTTGGTGGGTAGGCCCGGTCTCTGACCGGACCCGGGACCAGTCACAGACTGGCCCTACCTTTGGGCGGACGGCGGATAAGCGCGGCGGCCGAGCACGTCGACCGTGTCGACAATGCCGATGACCACCGCGTCGACGGGGAGCGTTTTCATGCCGGCGGCCTGACGCGCCGAGCTGCCCTGGCAAAAGAGCACGAGTTCGCCGGCTCCGGCCCCGAGCGCGTCGACGGCGACCACGGTGTTGCTCCCGGGCCGCAGCCGGTCGGGCGAGGCTTCGTCGACGACGAGCGGCCGCAGCAGGAGCAGTTTGCGGCCGGTCATGGCGGCGTCTTTCTTCGTCGCGACAACCGAGCCGATGACACGGGCGAGGAACATGGCGGAGGCCAGGCAGTGCGCCCGGCGGCGGGGTTCTTACTTTTTGGGCGCGGGGGCCGGGAACTTGGGGAGGATGGTGGCAACGTCTTCGTGCGGGCGCGGTATGACCTGAACGGATACGACCTCGCCGACCTGGCGGGCGGCCTGGGCACCGGCGTCGGTCGCGGCCTTCACCGCGGCGACGTCGCCGACGACCACGGCGGTGACGAGCGCGTTGCCCACCTGTTTCATCGGGCCGGCCAGCGTGACGTTGGCGGATTTGAGCATCGCATCGGTGCCGGCAACAAGGGCGGTGAGGCCCCGCGTTTCGAGAAGTCCAAGAGCTTGGGACATGTCTGGTTGAGCGTTGAGGGTTGAGATTAAGGATTAAGCGGGGGAAGTCAGGCGGCGGCGGCGGCAAGATGCCGAAAAGTCTCGCGGGCGACGACGAGCTCCTCGTTGGCGGGAATCACCAACACGTGGGTGCGGGAGTCGGACACGGCGAGGTCGAGCTCGGAGGTCGCAGCGGCGTTGAATTCGGTGTCGAGCACGAGCCCGAGTTCGCCGAGGCCGGCGCAGACCATCTCGCGCAGCCACGGGTTGTTTTCGCCGATGCCTCCCGTGAAGACGAGCGCGTCGCAGCCGCCCATCTCGAACCAGAACGCGCCGATCCAGTGCCGTATCGAGTGGACAAATACATCAAGCGCGGTCTCCGCCCGGCGGTCGCCGGCGAGCGCCGCGGCGCGGATGTCGCGCACGTCGTTGCCCACTCCGGAGAGGCCGAAGAGGCCGCTCTCCTGCGTGAGCTGCCGCTCGATGTCCGCGAGGCTGAGGCCGAGCTTGCGCTGAATGAACGGAATCGCCGCCGAATCGAGGTCGCCCACGCGGTTGTTCTGCGGCAGGCCGGACTGCGGGCTGAGGCCCATGCTCGTGCCGATGGCCACGCCATCGCAGATGCCGGTGACGGAGCTCGAGCCGCCCAAGTGGCAGCTGATGACCCGCAGGGGCGCCCCGGGCACGGCGCGGGGACCGTCCTGGTAAAGCCGCCGCACGATCGCGGCGACGTCGTCGCGGCCAAGCAACTCGGCGGAGCGCTCGGCGACATACTTGTGGCTCGCGCCATGAAACCCGTGGCGGCGCACGCCCGCGGTATGCCAGGTCGACGGCACGGCGTAGCGGCGCGCGTAATCGGGCACCCACTGGTAGAACGCCGTCTCGAACAGCGCGACGAGCGGCACGCCCGGCACCTTTTCACGGAACTGCCGGATCCCGGCTGCGTAAGGTGGGTTGTGCGCGGGCGCGAGGTCGGCGTTGGCGAGCAGCGCCTCCTCGACCCGCTCGTCGGCCGCCACGCATCCCGTGACGCCGCCCCCCAGGACGGTCTTGAAGCCCACGCCATGCAGATCGCGGCTGTCGCGCACGTATCCGCCGCTCGACAACGCGTGGAGGCAATCCCCGATCGCGCGCCCATAATCGCTCACGCGCTCGTATCCACCTTTTGCGACAAGCGACTCGGCTGCACCGTTGAACCGGAACAGCCGGTACTTGAACGACGTGGAACCGAGATTGGCGACGAGGATGTTCATGGGCAACGGGCGCCCCGGGCAAAAGTGTAACCCGTGAGGTGACACTTTCCCGTCGGGCACAGGCAGGAAGCTTATCGATTAAGGAGGGCGCGAGGAACGGGAACTGTAACCGGATGGGCTACGCTTTGGGGGAGGGGCGGCGGAGGTCTTCCACCGGTGTCAGGAGGCGGGCGGGACCGCCCACTTGCCGAGGCCGGCGAGGTCGTCGTGCGGGCGCGGGATGACCTGCACGCTGATGATTTCGCCGACGCGCTTGCCGGCTTCGGCGCCGGCCTCGACGCCGGCCTTGACGGCGGCGACATCACCGCGGAAGAAGGCCGCGACGTAGCCGCTGCCGATGGCTTCGTAGCCGGTCATGGTGACGTTCGCAGCCTTGAGGGCGGCATCGGCGGCTTCCATGAGGGTGCAAAAGCCTTTGGTCTCGATCATACCGAGAGCGAGCTGTGCCATGGGAAAAGAAGAGTTGAACGTTGAGGATTGGAAGTTGAGAGCGCGGCAGGGGCGGCTCACACGAGGCCGACCTGCTTGAGCAGATCGGAATGCGGGCGTGGGATGACGTGCGAGCAGACGAGCTCGCCGACGCGTTTGGCGGCCTCAGCGCCGGCCTGGACGGCGGCGTTGACCGAACCGACGTCGCCGCGCACGACGACGGCGACGAGGCCGCCGCCGATTTGCACGGTGCGCACGAGCGTGACGCTCGCCGCCTTGACCATGGCGTCGCTGGCCTCGACTGAGCCAACAAAGCCGCGGGTTTCTACGAGACCAATGGATTCACTCATGGGATGGAAGGGAACGGACGGGATTTGCGATGGGGCGGGAAAGGGAAACGGGGCGCGACGCGGTGGCGGCTCATTTGAGCAACTCGACAGGCGTGTCGGGGCGCAGGGCGCAGGCATTGCCCTCGTCGGTGTCGATGTGCACCTCGAGTTTGAAGTCGGCGTGCACCCGGACGAGCAGCCGGTCGAACGTCGTGGCACAGTCGCCACCGACGCGCAGCCGCATGAAATCGCCCGCCTTCACGGCGTAGTAGGCAGCATCATCCGGACTCATGTGCACGTGCGGCGCCGCGCGAATCACGCCCTGTTCGAGTTCCAAAAAGCCCGCCGGCCCCATGAGCATGCAGCCCGGCGTGTGCTTGATCGTGCCCGACTGGCGCACCGGGATGTCGAAGCCGAGCGCGATCGCGTCGGTGAGCGCGAGCTCGACCTGGTTGAGATCGCGACAGGGACCGAGGATGCGAAGATTGGAAATGACCCGGCTGCGCGGACCGATCAGCGTCACCGTCTCCTGCGCGGCGAATTGGTCTTTCTGATACAGCCACTTCATCGGCGTGAGCGTGCGGCCCTTGCCAAACAGCGTCTCCACGGCCTCCGGTGTAAGATGGCAGTGCCGCGCGCTAACATTCACCACGAGCGGGTGGGGCGCCAGCGCGAAGCGGGGCACCGGGCGGTGGAGCCGGGCATAGAGGGCCCGACGCACGAGGTGCTCAATTTCGGCTCGATGAGGTTGGGGGGGCGGGAGCATGGCCGGAGTACGCAACGCAGGCCCGCACTCTACTCGAAGGCCCGCGGCGGCGCGTGGCAGATTTTGGTAGGTTTTGCGCGTTTCTTGGCAGACTTGAGCAAAATCTGGCAGACGCGGGTCGCCTCTTTCGAAGACGCAGCCGCGGCCATCCACGCGCGGATGAGCCGGCAACCCGGCACGGAGCCCCATGCGCTCCCAAACCGTCTTGATCGCGCCCAAGCGCGCTCGCACTTACAGTCGCACGCGGGAATCGCGGGCGGTCTTGAGGCGGCGCGGGTAGTCCGCGATCGCGTGCAACCCGCGGCTTTCGTGACGCTGCAGCGCGCAGGTGATGATCAGCTCCGCCACCGTCGTGAGGTTGCGCAGCTCGAGCAGCCGCGGCTCCACGGAAAAATTCCAGTAATACTCCTGGATCTCGCGCGCGAGGTGGGCGACGCGCGTGCGGGCGCGCTCGAGGCGTTTCGTCGTGCGCATGATGCCCACATAGTCCCACATCGCGCGCCGGAGTTCGTCCCAGTTGTGTGAGATCACCACACGCTCGTCGGTGTCGCCGCCGCCGAGGTCGACCCACTCGGGGATCGCCGGCGCGCGCCCGGCCCGGGCGTTGGCCGCCTCGAGATACCGGCCGACCGACTCCGCTCCGCGGTGGGCCATGACGACGGCCTCGAGCAGCGAGTTGCTCGCGAGCCGGTTCGCGCCATGCAAGCCCGTGCAGGCCACTTCGCCGCATGCGTAGAGGCCGGGCAGCGACGTCTCGGCGGCGAGGTTCGTCGCCACGCCGCCGCAAGTGTAGTGAGCGGCGGGCACGACCGGGATTTTATCCCGGGCGAGATTGAATCCGAGTTCGCGGCAGCCGGCGAAGATCTGCGGAAAGCGTTGCTTCAGCCACGCCTCCTTGCGGTGCGTGATGTCGAGCCACACGTGCGGGGCGCCGCTCTTCTTCATCTCCGTGTCGATCGCACGGGCCACGATGTCGCGCGGGGCCAGATCGGCCATCGGATGGTAGGCGCGCATGAACGCCTCGCCCTGGAGATTGCGCAGGACCGCGCCTTCGCCGCGCACCGCCTCGCTGATGAGGAAGCGCGTGTTCGTCGCCGGCGCGTAGAGTGTCGTCGGGTGAAATTGGATGAACTCCATGTTCCGCACCTCGACGCCGGCGCGGTAGGCCATCGCGATCCCGTCGCCGGTCGCGATGTCGGGATTGGTCGTGTAGAGGTATACCTGCCCCGCCCCGCCGCTGCTGAGCATGACGACCGGCGCGCGGAAAGTGACGACGCGGCCGTCACGAACATCCAAGGCGTAGAGGCCTGCGACGCGCGAGCGCGTCGGGATTTTCGAATGGTCGAACCTGGCGCTTCGCCCGGTACGAATTGGCGACCCTGTCGCTTCGCTCGGTACGATTTTCGATTTCCACGCCCGCGGGCGGCCGAGCTTGGCGGTCGTGATGACGTCGATCGCGAAAAAATGTTCGAGGAGGGTGACGCGCGGCTCGCGCGCGATCGCCCGCAGGAGCGCTTCTTCGATGGCTTTGCCCGTCATGTCCTTCACATGCAGGATGCGCCGTTCGCCGTGTCCGCCCTCTCGCCCGAGGTCGTAGGCGCCGCGTTCGTTGCGGGAGAAGTTCACGCCCCACTCCACCAACTCGCGCACACGAGCGGGGCCGTCGCGCACGATTTCCCGCACGACCTTCTCGTTGCACAGGCCATCGCCGGCCACGAGGGTGTCGCGCACGTGCTTGTCGAAATCGTCCGTCTGGGCCGTGACGACCGCGATGCCGCCCTGCGCCCAGTTCGTGTTGGAGTCGGCCTTGTTCTTCTTGGTGAGGATCGCAACCGACAACCCCCGCTGCGCGACGTTGAGTGCGAAACTCAGACCGGCGATGCCGCTGCCAACCACGAGGACGTCAAAATCGCGAGACATGGGAAAAGAACAGGGTCATCATGAAACACACGAAATACACGAAAGAAAAAAGAAGGCAGCCGCTTTGGGGCCGCGCAGTCTTTTCGTGCGCTTCGTGTGCTTCGTGACCACCACCCCAATCACAACACTGTGTTGTCGATCAGCCGCACCTCGTCGACCCACACCGCAATCGCCATGAGGGCCTTGCCGGGAAGCACCTCGCGCACCGGCTCCATCGTGCAACGGTCGACGACCGCGACGTAGATGACGCGCACCCGCCGGTGTTCCCCGAGGATGTGCGTCGCCTCGGCGATGAGACGGTCGGAGCGGCGCTCGTTGGCCTCGACCATGGCCTTCGCCTTGGCCAGCGCCTGGCTGATCGAGAGCGCTTCCTGCCGCTGAGTGGAAGTGAGATAGCGGTTGCGCGAGCTGAGCGCGAGGCCGTCGGCATCGCGCAGCGTCGGCGCCGTCACCACGTCGACCGTGAAATGCAGATCGTTGACCATTTTCTTGATCACGGCGACCTGCTGCGCGTCCTTCTGCCCGAAAACCGCCACATCGGGGCGCACGATGTTGAAGAGTTTGGCGACGATCGTGGTGACGCCGCGGAAATGCGTCGGCCGCGAAACGCCCTCGAGCGGCTTCGAGATGTATTCCTCGGTGATATACGTGGAGTAGCCCTTTGGATACATCTCCTCGTTGGCGGGCGCGAAGACCACATCGGCACCGGCGGCCTCGCAGGCTTTCAGGTCGGCCTCCAGCGTGCGAGGGTATTTGCCGAAGTCCTCGCTCGGCGCGAACTGCGTGGGGTTCACGTAGACCGAAACGACCACTGTGTCGGCACGCTCGGCGGCGAGGTGGATGAGGCTGAGGTGCCCCTCGTGGAGCGCGCCCATCGTCGGCACGAGGCCGATGATCTGCCCCTTGGACCGAAGGTCCTCAGCGAGGGTCTGCATCTCAAAAACTGACGTGATCGTTTGCATGAACAAGTGGGCGCCGCGACGGGCAACAGCGGGCTTGAACTAAGCTGCGCCCCGCCGCTTATTCAAGTTTTTCGCCCGAATCCACCCACCCGCGCGCCGTGCGCACCCAGTCATGATCCGCATCAACGAGAACTACCTGAAGCTGAAGGCCTCCTACCTGTTCTCCGACATCGCCAAGCGCGTGTCGGCCTACACGCAGGCCCACCCCGATAAGCCGGTGATTCGCCTCGGCATCGGCGACGTCACCGAGCCGCTCCCGCAGGTATGCATCGACGCTCTCCATGCCGCCACCGACGAGCTGAGCAAGCGCGCCACCTTCAAGGGCTACGGTCCCGAGCAGGGCTACGCGTTTCTCCGCGAGGCGATCGCACAGCACGACTACGAAGCGCGCGGCTGCAAGATCGAGCCGGATGAGATCTTCGTCTCCGACGGTTCGAAGTGCGACTGCGGGAACATCCAGGAAATCTTCGCCACCGAGGGCCTGAAGCTCGCGATCCCCGACCCGGTGTATCCGGTGTACGTCGACACCAATGTCATGGCGGGCCGCACGGGCGACAACATCGACGGCCGCTACGCCGGCATCACCTACCTCGAGAGCACGCAGGCCAACGGCTACGTGCCCGCCATCCCGTCCGTCGCGACCGACCTCATCTACCTCTGCTTCCCCAACAACCCGACCGGCGCCGTGGCGACGAAGGCCCAGCTCGCCGCGTGGGTCGACTACGCGAAGCAGCACAAGGCGATCATCCTCTTCGACAGCGCCTACGAGGCCTATATCCGCAACCCCGAGATCCCGCACAGCATCTATGAGATCCAGGGCGCGCGCGAGGTGGCGATCGAGTTTCGCAGCTTCTCCAAGACCGCCGGCTTCACCGGCACGCGCTGCGCCTACACCGTCGTGCCGAAGTCGCTCAAGGCCTATGACGCCGCGGGCAACGCACACCCGGTCCATGCCCTCTGGAACCGCCGCCATACGACCAAGTTCAACGGCGTGTCGTATCCGGTGCAGAAGGCCGCCGCCTCCATCTACACCGACGAAGGCAAGAAGCAGGTCAAGGCGATGACCGACTTCTACCTTGGCAACGCCGCGCTCATCCGCGACGCGGTGACGAAGCTCGGCTTCAGCTGCGTGGGCGGCGACAACGCGCCCTACATCTGGATCAACACCGGCCGCGACTCCTGGGAGTTCTTCGACCTGCTGCTCAACAATGCCCAGGTCGTGTGCACGCCGGGCGCCGGTTTCGGGAAGTGCGGCGAGGGCCACGTGCGCATCAGCGCGTTCAACTCGCGCGAGAACGTCACGACCGCGCTCGCCCGCATCGCCGCCGCACTGAAGTAAAGGTGTTCGCGAAGGCAGGGGCCGTTGTCCTTAACGGCCCCGGTGTGGGCCGGGCTTTACGCCCCACATGCCGGGGATATTCCCCGACCCAACCTGCGCGATCATCCTTTCGCCGGCAGCGCCGCCGCCACGTCCTCCGCGAGCGCCCTCACCGCCTCGCTCAGGGCCGCGGCGAGCGCGCCGAAATCCTTGCCATCCCACGGGGTCTCGGGCGCGATGAAGACCCGGCGCGTCACCCGTTTCGGCTCGGCGCCGACGCCGGCGATCTCGATCGTCGCCGCGAATTTCGTGACGAACGGCCCGGCGGGCTCCGGTTGCGCGCCTTCGCAGCGCGTGATCCGGATGTTCACGTCGCAGTCGCGCTCTTCGTCGAAACGAAATGGATAAACTGACACCCGGCCGATCTTCGGCGAGGTGAGCAACTCGGCCCGCACCAGCCCAGAGACCGCCGCGTCGAGCGGCTCGGCCCAGCGCGCATACTCGTTGAACGCGAGCTCGTTCGTGCCGTGGCGCACGACCATCGAGCGGCCCTTGAGGTAGGGTGCGAGTTCGATCGTCCGCAGACCCACGCGCAGGCCGGCCGGCGCCGGGTTGTCTCCGGCGGGGCTGCTGGCGTCCGAGGCGTTGGCTGCGTCGAAGTTGGCCGGGGGGGGCGCCTCCGACAGCACGTAATAGCGTGTCGGATCCGGCAGGGGTTCGGGAATGAGCGTGCAGCCGCCGAGCCAGAGAACGGAGGCCAGAAGACTGAGGACGGAAGCCGGAAGGCGGCAGGCGGTCGTTCGCATCGGGGGCATCGGAGGATTCATCGGACGAGCTTCATCATCTCACGCGGGAGCGGACATCACTCCGGCGGCGGCCGGCGGCCGCTGAGCAGCGCGGCCGGGTTGCGTTCCAGGAAATCGGCGAGGCGCTGCACCGCGTCGGCGGCGTCGGCAAGCTTGGCGAGCGCGCGGGTGGAGTTGTCGCCGAGGCCCTGCTGCGCGCTGATGAACTGCCGCAGGGTGACGGCAGCGGCGTTGAACGACGCGAGGGCCTTCTGCGCCTCGTCCATCGTCGTCGCCAGTTTCGCGCTGGCCGGATCGATCCCGCTCTCGATTTTTGTCAGCACGGCGCGCAGCTCGGTGGCGGCGCCGTTGAGGTTTGCGAAGGTCGACTTGAGCTCGGGCGAGGACACGAGTTCCTGCACGGCCCCGGCGGCCTTGGTCCATTCCGCGATCAATTCGCGCGTCTCGATCGCGTTGATCTGGCGGCGGGTGTCCACCAGCAGGCCGCGCAGTTCCTTCGAAAGCCCGGGAAAATCGACCCGCTTCAGGTCGGCGAGGATGTCGGTCAGGCTGGCGCGAAACTCCGAGATCGCGGAGGGCATTGCCGGCACGACGGCGTATTTCAGCTCGACGCTGTCGAGGTTGGGCGCCGGGTAAACCCCGGGGTCGACGAAATCGAGTTCGACGTAGAGCAGACCGGTCGCGAGGCCGATGATCTCGAGTCGCGCGCGCAGGCCGTGATCGATGAGCTGCTGGAACTCGGCGCGGCTGGTGACATCGAGCATCGTGCCCTTCTCGTCGGTGATCATGTTGCGGTTCAACTCACACACGACCGCGACCACGGACCGGTTGTCCGCGGCGTTGTAGCGCAGGTTGAGCTCGACCACGCGGCCCACGCGCACGCCGCGCAGCTTCACGGGCGAACCGAGGTCGAGCCCGTGGATCGACTCGTCAAAGTACACGACGAACTGCTGCGGCCGGGAGAAAAAGTTCACACCGCCGAACGAAAACAGCGCCACCAAGGCGAGGAGCAGGGCGCCCAGCACGAACAAACCGACAACAGCGGGACTGGCCTTGGTCTTCACAGGAAGGGTTTTCTACAGAGGTTGCCGAGGTTGAACAGGATTAACTCTTCTCGCCGCGCGAGAGGAACTCGCGCACGCGCGGGTCGGCGCTGCCGGTCGCGAGTTCGCGCGGCGCGCCCTCGGCGATGATGCCCTGCGCCTCCTTTTCCAGCATGATCACGCGATCGGCGATGCTGAAGATGGAGGCGAGCTCATGCGACACCACCACGCACGTCGTGCCGAACGTGTCGCGGATGCGGACGATCAGCTCGTCGAGATTGCGCGAGGTGATCGGGTCCAGTCCGGCCGAGGGTTCGTCGAAAAACACGATCGCGGGGTCGAGCGCGAGCGCGCGGGCGAGGCCGGCGCGCTTCTTCATGCCACCGGAGATTTCCGAGGGGTAGTAATCCTCGTAGCCGCTGAGCCCGACCTGCGCGAGCTTGAGCGCGACGACGTCCTCGCGCTCGCTCTTGGAAAGCGGCGTGTATTCGGCAAGTGGCAACGCCACATTCTCCCGCAGCGACAGCGAAGACCACAACGCCGCGCCCTGGTAGAGGACGCCGAAATATTTGAGCAATTCGCGGCGGCGCGCATCGGGCGCCTGGCTGAACGACTCGCCGAAAAACTTCACGTCCCCTCCCATCGGTTCCTGGATGCCGATCATGTTCTTCAGCAGCGTGCTCTTGCCGCAGCCCGAACCGCCGATGATGAAGAATATCTCGCCGCGGCGGACGGAAAAATTCACGTCGCTCAGCACCACGCGGCCATCGTAGCCGCATTCCAACCCGCTCACTTCGATCACGGCGGAGTCGCGCATGGGGCGGGAGTTACCAGCCGAGGATGTCAAAGACGACGGCATAGATGGCATCGGCCACGATGATCAGCAGAATGGCGGTGACGACGGCCGAGGTCGCCGCCTGGCCGACGCCCGCCGCGCTGCGGTCGGCCTGCAGCCCGCGCAGGCAGCCCGAAAGGCCGACGATGCCGCCGTAGGTGAAAGCTTTGATGAGGCCCGTCATGACGTCGGAAAGGTCGACGATCGTGAGCATCTCGACCCAGTAGGCGGTCGGCGGGATGTCGAGGACGCCCTTCGCGATCACCATCCCGCCGAAGATGCCGAGGGCGTTGGCATAGAGCGAGAGCAGCGGCATCATCAGGCCCAGCGCCACCATGCGCGGGATCACCAGAAAATCCACGGGACGGATACCGAGCGTCTCGAGGGCGTCGATCTCCTCGTTGGCCTTCATGTTGCCGATCTCGGCGGCAAACGCCGCCCCGGTGCGGCCGGCCAGCACGATGCCGGTCATCATCGCGCCCATCTCGCGCACCATGCTGAGTCCCACGAGATCGGCCACCCAGATGTCTCCGCCGAACTGGCGGAGAATGACGGCGCCGGTGTAGGCGAGCGTCACGCCCACCAGAAAGCTGATGAGGCTGACGATCGGCAGCGCCATCGCCCCGCACTGCTGCATCTCGCGCACGCAATCGCGCCAGCGAAATTTGTTGGGATGCTTCGCCAGGTTCACCGAGCTGAGCACGCACTCGCCGACGAACGTCGCGAAGTTGCGGCTCTTCGCCCACGCATCCGTCGCCGCCATGCCGACCGACGTGAGGAAATCCGGACAACGATCGACCGGCGCGTTCGTTTCATGCGCGGTGTTCATCTGCGCGACGAGGGTTTTCACACCCTCGGGAAGCGCGTCGATCTCGCACGCCGCCCCCGTCGCGCGCGCCCATTCCTGCGCTTCGAAGACAAAGAGCACGAGCGCACTGTCCCACGACTCGATCTCCCCCAGGACCAGGCGCACGCGGTCCGGCACCTGCCCGCCGATCACGTCCTGCCACGCGGGACGCGGCTCGACGATGCGCCAGCGGCCACGCAGTTCGACGAGCAGGCATTCGCCGGTCGTGCGCGCGTGCACGTGGTCGTTGATCACTTCGGCGCAGTCAGGCATCGCGTATTCAAAATCATCGCCACCACCGCGACGCGCAAAGCCAAATTTCTTGCCCGCCTGCGGCCTGCCCCCGACGCTCGGCGGCTGCGCATGCGTTTTCGCACCGTCCTTTTCGATCTCGATGGCACGCTCATCGACCACCTTCCGGCGATCCACCGGAGCTACTGCCACACGCTGCCCCAACTGGGCCTGCCAGCGCCGAGCTACGCACAGGTTAAGCGCGCCATCGGCGGCGGGCTGGAAAACGCCATGCGCACCTTCGTGCCCGAGAGCCGGCTCGCCGAGGCCCTCGCGATCTATCGGCCCTACTGGGATGAAACGATGCTCGACGGGGCGACGCTCATGCCGGGCGCCCGGGAGTTGCTTGCCGCGCTGCGGGACCGCGGCGTCGTTTGCGCGGTGTTCACCAACAAGCACGGCCCGTCCTCGCGGCGCATCTGCGAACACCTCGGCATCGCGCCGCTCCTGAGCGGCAACTTCGGCGCTCACGACACGCCCTGGCTCAAGCCGGACCCGCAGTTTGCCGCCCACGCCTTGCGCGAACTCGGCGGAACCCCCGCAACCACACTGCTCGTCGGCGACAGCCCCTTCGACGTGCAGGCCGGCCACAACGGCGGTTTTCCCGTGTGGGCCGTGACCACCGGCACGCACACCGCGGAGGAACTGCGCTCCGCGCGGGCCGAGGCGGTGTACCCGGGCCTGTCCGAAGTCGGTGCGGCCTTGGGCGTGTAGGAGCGGCACGACTGAAAGGTGGGGCGGGGTTTATGCCCGACACGCTGGCCAAACGCGGACGATGTCGGGCGTAAAGCCCGACCCACAAACCGCCGCCGTTACCCCGCCGCCGGCGAACTCAGCGCCCGATCCACCTCCAGCTCGAGTGCGCGCAGCGAAATAAAGATGTCGCGCAAGAACGCCGCGAGCGCGCTGATGAAAAAGACGACCGTCAGCGAAAACAGGCCCACGATCACAATCGCGAGCTCCGCCTGCAGCAGCGCGCCCAGAAAAATCACGACCACGAGCAGGCCCGCGCAGAACATGCTGAGGGCGTTGAAGGTCACGCCTACCCGGATGATTTTGGCGCGCCGAAACAGGATGCGCAGCTGCGACTCCACATGCGCCCGATCCACCGGCGCGGCCGTCCGCACCAAGCCCGCCATGATCCGCGTGCGGTCCACGATCCGCCCCATGCGGTTGGTCATCTTGAGCAGCAACGACCCCAGGCCCGCGATGAAGATCACCGGCGTAATGGCCAGTTGGATAATGGGCAGCAAAGCCTCCTGCCGGAAAAACTCCATGGCGCGAGCACGCCATGAAACCCCGCCCCGTGCAACTCCGCGCATTTGCCATTGATCCAAAACCCCGCTTGATCGCTGACCGTCCGTGGCCCAATCCACCTTCACCACCCTCACCGGCGTCCTCGAGCGCATCATTTTCCTCAACGAGGAGAACCACTACACGATCGCCGAGTTCCGCCGCGACGACACCGATGCCAAGACCACGATCGTGGGCACGCTCCCCGGCGTGCAGTGCGGCGAGACGCTCCACCTCACCGGCGAATGGACGCGCCACAGCCAGCACGGCGAACAGTTCAAGATCGGCTCGTTCCGCAGCGAATTGCCGTCGTCCGTGTATGGCATCCGTAAATACCTCGGCAGCGGCCTCGTCCCCGGCATCGGCAAGGTCTACGCCAACAAGATCGTCG
>DASWVO010000152.1:0-3803 GCA_036406235.1 Opitutaceae bacterium | reverse complement strand
ATCGGAGATTTCGCCTCGATCACGGCGTATCGGGAATCGCAGTCGGCCGATGACTATTCCGGCGTCGGAACGAACTACGCTTTCCTCACGGCTGGCAGTCAGGCGGTCAGTCGCGACCTCGATCACCCCGGCACGTTCACGGAGGAGCTGCGCTACGCCAGCCCGAAATGGGACCGGTTCGATTTCGTCGCCGGACTGTATTACCTTTCTGAAGACGGCTATCGCAACCTCACCACGCGGGCGTTCGCCGCCCGCACCGGCGCGGTCGTCTCCCATCAGATCGCCGATCAGAAAGTCGACTCGCAGAGTTATGCCGCGTATTGGGACGGCGTGCTGCACGTCACCCCGACGCTGGATCTCACGTTGGGCGGGCGCTACACCGTCGATCGCAAGGAAGCGTCGGTCGTCAGGACGGACGTGATCGTGCCGGCGAACAGTTTTTCGCGGTTCGGCGAGCGCAAACAGTGGAGCGAATTCACTCCGCGCGCGGTGCTCACGTGGACGGCTCGACCCGGTCTCAAGCTCTATGGCAGCGTCACCCGCGGCTATACGGCCGGCGGTTTCAATGCGGACGCCGCCACCGCGGCGGTCTTCGCGCGGCCCTTTGATCCCGAGACCGTCACCAACTACGAGATGGGGCTGAAATCCAGCTTCCTCAAGGATCGGCTGCGCTTCAATGCGGCGGTCTTCCACCAGAAATACGACGACAAGCAGGAGCTCTATTTCGACACGCTTACGCGCATCCTCACCATTGTGAACGCCAGCGAAGCGACGATGCAGGGCGCGGAGTTTGAGTGCCATTTCACGCCGGTGGCCGGCCTGAATCTTGTGGCCGCCTACGGCCTGCTCGACGCCAGCTACGACTCCTTCGTCGTTCCCGGCGTGCTGGACTACACCGGCAATCCCCTCGGCTCGGCTCCGAAGCACAAGTTTTCCCTGGGGCTCGACTACGAATACCGCTGGACCGGTGTTGGATTCTTCTCCCTCACCGCCTCGTATTCCGACACAGCGAGCTACTATACGGGAGCCACGAAGGATCCCAACCTCTTCGTGCCCGGCTACTCGCTCGTCAATGCGAGCGTCGGTTACGAGACCCTCGATCGGAAATGGCGAATCAGTCTCTGGGGCCGCAACCTCGGCGACACCGAGTACCTGCTCACGCCCTCCACGCAGGTGGTCCTGTCCGAATACCTCGGCGATCCGCGCACGTATGGAGTGAGCGTCGGATTCCGGTTTTGAAGATGGTTCGACTGTCGATCTGGGCGGTTGGATTTGTCCTGCTCGGCGGCGTTATCGTGCGGGCCGCGGAGAGCGACGCGGCCCTCCGGCCGGGCGCGACGCTGCCGCCGTGGCGGAGCGGATATCTGGACATTCATCAGATTGCGACCGGGCGCGGCAATGCCGCGCTCATCATCGGTCCCGACGGCACCAGCGTGCTGATCGACGCCGGCGCCGCGTCCGGCAATCTCGACGTGACCACGCCGCCCCGGCCGGATGGTTCGCGTCGTCCCGGCGAGTGGATCGCACGCTACGCCTTGCGGCAGCTGCGGCCGACGGGACGCGCGCAACTCGACTACTTCGTCGCGACGCATCTGCATCCGGATCACATCGGAGGCGTGGAGACGGGCAGCCCGCCCGGTTCCCGCGACGGCAGCTATGTCCTCAGTGGGGTGACCGATGTTGCGGAGACGATTCCGATCGGCGTCGTCATCGACCGCGGGTTTCCGGACTACGCGTATCCCTCGCGATGGACCGCGCAATTCGCTGCGAACTACTTTGCGTTCATCGAGGCGCGCAAAAAAGCCGGGCTGGTTGACGAACGCGCGCGGGTGGGGGCAACCGATCAGATCAAACTGTTGCACGCGCCCGGGTCATTTGGAGAATTCGAGATCAGAACCATCGCCGCCAACGGTGCGGTGTGGACCGGCCGCGGAGACGAATCGGCGAGCTCGGTGCCGGCGTTGAACCAATTGGCGCCCTCCGACTATCCGGACGAGAACATGTGTTCGATCGCGCTGCGCGTGAGTTACGGGAAGTTCGACTACTTCACTGGAGGCGATCTGCACTGCGACACGCGGTTCGGCCTGCAGCCGTGGCGGGACGTCGAAACGCCCGCGGCCAGGAGCGCGGGGCCGGTCGAAGTCGCGGTGGCGAATCATCACGCCTATTTCGATGCGGTCGGCGCCGACTCTGTGCGCGCGCTACAGCCCCGAGTCTGGGTCGTGCCAGCGTGGCACATCACGCACTTGAACATCGCCGTTCTCGAACGCATGCTCAGCGAACGCCTGTATCCAGGAGATCGCGACATCTTCGTCACTGACCTGCTGCCAGCCACGGCGCTGCTCGACGAACGGTTCATCCGCCAGGTGAAGAGCCTGTCCGGGCACATCGTCGTCCGGGTGAGTCCCGGCGGAGGCGAATTTCGGGTGTTCATCACGGGCAACACCGACGAGTCGGATTCGATCCAAGCCTCCTATGGCCCGTATCTGGCGAAATAATCCTGTAATGCCATCCAACCGACGTTCTCGAGGTGGACGCGGCACGCGGAAGCGAAAGTGAGCGGTTCACCATAGCGGTCATCGCATCGCCACCTCAATCCGGTGAGACTGTGACGCGAGGCAAGGCGGAATATTGAGTTACCACCGGGGCGCACACCCCTCATGCCGCTACCTCAAAATCCAAGTAATCGCCGATGAAACATGAATCCTTAAGGACGTACTGCCTAATACTCTCCCCGCTTTGGACTTTCCTCACAACCTGCTTCGGGAGCTCAACCTGGCACTTGGAATCCCCAAATGGCGAACTACTGCTCACGGTAGAACTGACACAGCCCTCCACCCCTGATGGACGCACCACCAACGGGTCGCGCCCGTATTTCAAGCTGGAACGTGGCGCGTCAGGCGCGCGTGACGTCGTGCTGCGAGATTCACCGATGGGCATTCGACTGTCGGACCGGGAGTTTCTTGAAAATCTCGAGTTCTTGTCAGCCGATCCAGTGAAGAAGCTCGAGGAACATTACACGATGCCGCATGGCAAGCGCCGTGAATGCAGCAACGAATGTAACGCCACGACGTTACGCCTCCGCAACCGCGCCGGCCTGGTCCTCGAGATCGACCTGCGCGCCTACAATGACGGAGTGGCATTTCGCTACCGACTGCCCGGAGCGGACCAGGCGCTGCACACGCTCCTGACCGAGCACACCGGATTTTCGCTCCCCAGTTCCTCACGTTTATGGGTCCAGCCCTATGACGAGACGGCCACTCACTCCCCCGCCTACGAGGCATTCTATGAAGACGGCATCGCGGCCGGGACTCCTTCGCATGCCAATGGCTGGGCATTCCCCCTGCTGTTTTGCACTGCGAACCAAAAGCATTGGGCATTGATCACGGAGGCAAACACGACCGCGAACTTCTGCGCCACACGTCTCGTCAACCAAGGCACGGATGACCTCTATCGGGTGCAGCTTCCTGATCCACGCGACGGAAATCGGGCCGGCTCGGCTAATCCGATCGCCCGGCTGCCGTGGGAAATGCCCTGGAGAGTCATCGTTGTCGGTGGTTCACCTGGCACGATCGTCGAATCCACCCTCGTAACCGACCTGAGCCAGCCCAGTACGCTGACGGACACAAGTTGGATTCACCCCGGGCGGGTCGCATGGAGTTGGTGGTCGAATCAGCGCAGCCCCAAGGATGCGAAAGCCCAAATGCAGTTCATAGATCTGGCGGCGGAGATGGGCTGGGAATACGTGCTCGTCGACGCGAACTGGCCTATCATGGATAATGGAAATATCCATGAGGTGATTC
>DASWVO010000151.1:0-16983 GCA_036406235.1 Opitutaceae bacterium | reverse complement strand
GGAATCCGATGAATCCGGTCCACTTGCATCTTGTCTTGAACCATCTGCCCGTCGTCGGCGCGTTGTTCACCTTCGTGCTGCTCGTCGTGGCCTTGTTGAAACGGAGCGAAGAGCTGAAGCGCGCCAGTCTGCTCTTCGTGGTGCTGGTCGCGCTCGTGGCGCTGCCGGCGTATCTCACCGGCGAACCGGCGGAAGAGGTCGCCGAGACGCTCCCCGGGATCCCCGAGGCGCTGCTCGAGCGTCACGAGGAGGTGGCGCAATGGGCGCTGATTGCCCAAGTGGCCCTCGGCATTTTTGCCCTGCTCGGCCTGGCGATCTTCCGTCGCGGCAAGCCGGTGTCGAACCGCTTTGCCGGAGTGCTCCTTGTCCTGATGCTCGGCGCCGGTGGCTTGTTGGGCTGGACCGCGAATCTCGGCGGGCAGCTCCGGCACCCGGAGATCCGCGCGCATCAACCGGCGACGACCATGGCGACGGAGCCAGGCGGCCCGTGACACTCTTTGCGACGGAGCCGCGCGCCGGGCGGAGCACACCATGCGCGACGTGACGATTGAGGAAAAAGTGAGTTTCCTGCGCCGTCCGGAGAGTTATCCGGAAACGACGGCGCGGGTGGAAGTGCGCGAGACGCACCGGTCGTGGGTTTTCCTGACGCGCGCGTGGGCCTACAAGATGAAGAAACCGGTGCGCACTGCGTTTGCCGATTACAGCACGCTCGGTGCGCGTCACCTGACCTGCGAAGCCGAGGTGAGACTGAACCAGCCGCTGGCTCGCGACGTGTATTGTGGCGTGGTGCCGCTGACGGTTTCAGACGATGACGAGCTGCGACTCGGCGGAGCCGGAGCGGTGGTCGAATGGCTCGTCAGGATGCGCCGCCTGCCCGACGCGCGCATGCTCGACCGCGCGCTCGCGCAGAGGTGGTACACCGCCGAGGACGCCCGTCGTGTCGGCGAGTCGCTGGTGGCGTTCTACCGCGCGACGCCGGCGGCGGCGCTGACGGTGCACGATTATCGTTGCGGGCTCGAGACGGAGATTGGCTCCAACCGCGCCGAACTCGCGCGGCCCGAGTATTCGCTGCCGCGGAACACCCTCGACGCCCTCACCACGGCGCAGCTGGGGTTTCTCGACCGCGAGGAGTTGGCGCTCGAGCAGCGCGTGCGCGCGGGCCGGATTGTGGAGGCGCACGGCGACCTGCGACCGGAGCATATCTGCCTCGAGCATCCGCCGGTGATCATCGATCGCCTGGAATTCAGCCGCGCGCTGCGCACCCTCGACGCCGCCTCCGAACTCGCATTCCTGTGGCTCGAGTGCGAACGGCTGGGCGCGGCCGACTTCGGCGAGGCCGTGTTTGCGACGTATTGCCGGGAGACGGGCGATCACCCCCCACCAGCGCTGATGGCATTCTACAAGGCCTGGCATGCCTGCGTGCGGGCCAAGATCGCCGTATGGCATGTCCACGATCACGGGATCAACGACAAGTCCCGGTGGCTCGGGCGGGCACGGCGCTACCTGGAGTTCGCCGCCTCCTGCCACCTGGCGTGTGGCGGGAACGCGACGAAGGAGAGGAAGTATTCAAGCTAATGTGACAACACGAGGCATGGATACCAGTCGCGGCACGGTCTTACGTCGCCAACAGATCGACCAGCGATCCGCCGGTGTGCAGCCGCTGGATGGCGTCGGCGAAAAGCTTGCTCACGTCGAGGACGACGAGCTTGCGCTGGACGAATTCCGCCGGGAGCCGGAAGGGCGGGATCGTGTCGGTCACGACGATCCGGTCCAGCGCCGGATGGGAAAGCACTTCGCCGGCCTTGCTGCTGAAGACCCCATGCGTCGCCGCCGCATAGACGCGCGTCGCGCCGTGATCACGGCACGTTTCGGCGGCGCGGGCGAGGGTGGTTCCGCTGCTGATCAGATCGTCGACGACGATGGCCGTGCGGCCCTTGAGGTCGCCGACGAGAGCGGTGCCGCTCACGACGCCTTCGCTGCGATATTTTTCGAGGAAGGCATTGGAGATGGCCCGCTCGGTCACACGGCTGAGCGCCTGCCGGAAATCCTCGGCGCGTTTCACGCCGCCGGCGTCGGGCGAGACAACCGCAATGTCCTCGTCGCGCGCGAGGGAAGCGAAGTGCGCGAGAAACAGGCGTTTCGCTTCCAGATGCTCGGTGCGAAGGCGAAACGCGTTCTGGAAGGCCGCGAGATTGTGCACGTCCATCGTCACGACGCGGTCGACGCCCACGGCCTCAAACAAGCCGGCCACGTAGCGCGTCGTGACCGGGTCGCGCGCCTTGCTTTTGCGGTCCTTGCGCGCGTAACACAGATAAGGCGTGACGGCGGTCACGCGGCCGGCGGAGGCGTCGCGCAGCGCGCCGAGGAAAAAAAGCAGCCGGCAGAGTTTGTCGTTCACGCTCTGTTGGCCGTCGCCGTAGAGCGAGTGAATGACGAACACATCCTTGCCGCGCACACTGACCAGCGGCCGCGTCTTGTGCTCGCCATCTTCGAACTCCCGCGCTTCGAGCGCGCTCAGGGGAACGCCGAGATGCGCGCAGATTTTTTCGCCCAGTGTCCGACTGGATCCCAGAGCAAACACGGCGACGTTGTCCGGGTTCATGATGTTGTCCTCTCGCGGCCGACGTTGCGGGTGAGCATCCGGGAAGCGGCCGCGGCGGCCCGGACCGATGGTGGGAGTGTGTTCCCGGGTGGGAAAACCCGCGAGCAGAAACAGGATCGGCGGACGCAAACCAAGCCCGCTCGAGTCCGTGGGGCGGACCTTGTGCCGGCCGCGAGGACAAGGCTGTCGGGCATAAGCCCGATCCACCGGCCGCGTTCCTCACTTCTTTGGGCTAGAGGGCGTCTAAAAAGGTCCGGAGCCATGCCTTCGGACTTTTTAGACGCCCTCTTAGGCAACAAAATGGATTCTGCGCTGCAGGACTTCGCCTCCGGCGGACACCGTTGCACGCGCCGGTTCACCAACAAGGACGATCATGAAAACGAATACGTGGCTTGCACGTCTCAACGCCGCCTTCTGCCTCGTGGCCGCGGCATTTCTTCCCGGCGCGCCGCTCGCGCGCGCCCATTGCGACAGCCTGGATGGTCCGGTGGTGAAGGCGGCGCAGCGCGCGCTGGTCGAAGGGGAAGTCAGCCATGCGCTGATCTGGGTGCAGCCCGATGACGAGGCCGAGATCCGGCGCGTTTTTGAGCAGACCCTCGCCGTGCGCAAGCTCGGTGCGGAGGCGATGGAGCTGGCGGACCGGTATTTTTTCGAGACGCTCGTGCGCGTACACCGCGCGGGCGAGGGGGAGCCGTTTACCGGCCTCAAGCCGGCGGGTCGGGACCTCGGGCCGGCCATCCCTGCGGGCGACCAGGCGCTGGAAAGCGGCGACGCCGAGCCGGTGCTTCACTTGCTCGCGGACGAGATGAAACGCGGCGCGCACCAGCACTTCGCCGACGCGGTGAAGCGAAAGAACTTCGCACCTCAGGATGTGGCGGCAGGGCGTGAATACGTGCGGGCCTACGTGACGTATATCCACTACGTCGACGGCGTGTACCGGGCGGCGAGCGGTGTCTCGGCCGATCACCCCGGCGAGCAATCCGGCGCGCACGAGGATCACGCCGGACACGAGCAGTGAGGCGCAGGCGAGGTCGCGAACGGATACCGCGGCATGCCGTCGCGGAGGTCCGCGCGGCGGTGGGGTTCGCGCGGTGGAGTGTGCGCGGCGTATCCAGGATCTCACGCGCGCAAAACGGGAAGCGCCGTTCACCTCAACTTTGGCCAAGCCTTTCGCAATTTCCGCGGAGCGACACCTCCGCGCGCGCCGTAGACTACGTCATCATCTCGGCAAACGCGGCCCGCGCGCCCTTCGCGCCGCCACGGCGGATCGACCCTCAGCCAGGAGACCTCATGATCCTTCCCGTCCAGATCACGTTTCGGAACCTTTCCCCGTCGCCAGCCGTGGAGGCACGCATCCGGGCCGAGGCGGGCAAGCTAAACCGCTATTTCGAACGCATCACGAGTTGCCGCGTCATAGTGGAGGCGCCGCACAGGCATCAAAAAGGAGGAGCGCCCTATCGGATTCGCATCGAACTCGGCGTGCCGCGGGCGGTGCTCGTCGTCAAACACGAACCCAGCCTTCACGACGAGCTCGCCCACTCCGACCGCGGACGCCGTCTCAAGCACCTTGAGCCGAACGCTGCGCACAAGGACATGTATGTGAGTATTCGCGACGCGTTCGATATCGCGCGTCGGCGGCTGGAAGATTACGCGCGGCGTCTGCGCGGCGACGTGAAGAGCCACGGGCGCGTGCCGGCCTTCCGGAAGGAAAAACTGCGTTCTTGAACCCCGCCGGGCGCGCGGCCCGCGCTCTCTCCATGAGCACTCCGACGCTGACTCCGTTGCCCGAGCTCAAACCCGAGCAACTCTACCACCGTTGCGATCCCACAAAGTTCGCGTTCGGCTCCACGGCCGAACTGGGCGATCTGGCCGAGGGCCTCGGCCAGGGACGAGCAGTCGAAGCCATCTGCTTCGGCATCGGCATTCAACGCGAGGGTTACAATCTGTATGCGATGGGGCCAGCTGGAGCGGGCAAGCACACCATCGTGCGGCGCTTCGTGGACGAAAAGGCGGGCGGACAGCCCGTGCCGGCGGACTGGTGCTACGTGCACAACTTCCACGACGCGCACCAACCGCGCGCGCTGCAGCTTCCGCCGGGCCGCGCGCGCATGCTCCACGATCAAATGGCCCAAGCCGTCGAGGATTTGCGCGTCGGCATCCCGGCGGCCTTCGAGACCGACGAATATCGCTCGCGGGTGCAGCAAATCGAGGCGGAGTTCAGCGAGCGACAGGAGAAGCTGTTCTCGGAGCTGAGTCAGCAGGCGCGGGAAAAGAGCGTCGCCCTCCTGCGCACGCCCAGCGGGCTGGCGCTCGCGCCGTTGCACAAGGACGAGGTCATCGACGCGGAGGAGTTCGGCAAGTTGCCGCCGGAAGAGCGACGCCAGATCAAGACCGCGATGGAGGAGCTGCACCATGATCTGGAGGACTTTCTCCACGACGTGCCGAAGTGGCGGCGGGAAACGCAGCACAAGATCCGCGAGCTGAACCGCGTCGTCACCCGCGCAGCCGTCAACAGTCTGATCGATGAGCTGAAGAAGAACTACGACGGCTTCCCCGAGGTGCAGCGTTTCCTCGAAGAGGTGGAGGCCGATGTCATCGAGCACGCGGACGACTTTCGCCGATCCAAGGACGGGGAGGCGCCCGCGCTGTTCGGCATCCCGCTCGGCGACCAGGAAGGCAGCGAAGCGTCGCTGCGGCGCTATCGCGTCAACGTGCTGATCGATCACAGCGAGGCCCGCGGCGCGCCGGTCGTCTACGAGGACAATCCGGCTCACGACGCATTGATCGGCCGCATCGAGCACCTGGCGCAGATGGGCACGCTCGTCACCGACTTCACGCTCATCAAGCCCGGCGCCCTGCACAAAGCCAATGGGGGCTACCTCATCCTCGATGCGCTCAAGGTCCTCTCGCAACCCTTCGCGTGGGAGGCGCTCAAGCGCGCGCTGCGCTCGCGGGAGATCAAGATCGAATCGCTCGGCCAGCGGCTCAGCCTCGTCAGCACGATCTCCCTCGAGCCGGAGGCGATTCCTCTCGACGTGAAAGTGATGCTGGTCGGCGAGCGGCTGCTTTACTACCTGCTCTGCGCCTACGATCCGGAGTTTCCGGAGCTGTTCAAAGTCGCGGCGGACTTCCAGGACGACATGAGCCGCAGCCCCGAAAACGTGCAGCTCTATGCGCAGCTCGTGGCGACGCTCGCGCGCAAGGACCACCTGCGACCGTTCGACCGCGGCGCGGTTGCCCGGGTGATCGAGCACAGCTCGCGCCTCGCAGGCGACGCCGAGAAACTCTGGACGCAGACGCGCAGCATCGCCGACCTCCTCCGCGAGGCCGACTACTGGGCGGGCGAAGCGAAACGCGAGCGGGTGGCCGTCGACGACGTCCAGGCCGCGATCGACGCCCAGGAGCGGCGTGCCAGCCGCATCCGCGACCGCCTGCAGGAGGAGACCCGGCGCGGCACGATCCTGATCGACAGCGACGGGCTCAAGGTCGGCCAGGTGAACGGGCTTTCCGTGCTGCAGTTTGGCGACTACGGCTTCGGGCATCCCACCCGCATCACGGCCCGCGTGCGCCTCGGCGCGGGCAAGGTCGTGGACATCGAGCGCGAGGTCGAGCTGGGCGGGCCGCTGCACTCGAAGGGCGTGCTGATTCTTTCCGGGTATCTGGCCGGCCGCTACATTCCCGACCAGCCGCTCACGCTCTCGGCCAGCCTCGTGTTCGAGCAGAGTTACGCGGGGGTGGAGGGCGACAGCGCCAGTTCGGCCGAGCTCTACGCGCTGCTCTCGGCCCTGGCCGACGTCCCGATCAAACAGAGCTTCGCCGTCACCGGGTCCGTCAACCAGCGCGGCGAGGTCCAGGCGATCGGCGGCGTGAACGAGAAGATCGAAGGCTTTTTCGACCTCTGCAGGGTCCGCGGGCTCAACGGCGCGCAAGGAGTGCTCATTCCGAGCGCGAACGTGAAACACCTCATGCTGCGCGGCGACGTCGTCTCGGCCGCCGCTGCCGGCCGGTTCCATATCCATCCGGTCGATACGATCGATCAGGGCCTTGCGCTCCTCACGGGCATGACGGCGGGCGAGCGCGGTGCGGATGGAGCGTTCCCGGCCGGCTCCTTCAACGCCCGTGTCGAGGCCCGGCTGTCGGCGTTCGCGGCGCAGGCCCGCGCGTTCCGTGCGCCGGGCGAGTCGGGATCGGAAAAAGGGAGGGACTGACCATGGCCGAAGGCCGCCCGCCCGGATTTCGCCGCATCCTGGTCGCCCTGGATGCGTCGCCGCACAGCTTCGCGGCGCTCGAAGCGGCGGCCGAGATGGCCGCCGGCCTGGAAGCGGAGTTGTTCGGCCTCTTCGTCGAGGACATCAACCTGCTGCGGCTTGCCGAGCTCCCGTTTGCGCAGGAGGTGAGCCCCTTGCACGCCGGTATGCGCCGGGAACTCGACCGGCCGACAATGGAGCGGGCGTTGCGGGTCGCCGCCCGGCGCGCCCGCGAGGCGATGGCGGCCGTGATCGGACGCCGGCCCGTTCGCTGGTCGTTCCGCGTTGCGCGCGGCCGGGTGGTCACGGAGTTGCTCTCCGCGGCCGTCGAGGCCGACGTCCTCGCGCTCGGCAAGGCCGGCGCGGATTTTGCGGCGCGGCTCGGGCTCGGCTCCACGGCCTTGAGCGTCCTGCGGAACGCGCCCTGTGCCGTGCTGTTGTTGTCACGAGGCGTCCGGCTGCGCCCGCCGGTCGTTGTCGTTGTGGGAAATGGGGCCGCGTCTCCACGCGCGGTCGAAGCCGGCGCGGCGCTGGCGAGCGCCTGCGGGCAGGACCTGGTGGTGTTGATTCGAGGAACGGATACAGCCGTGGCGAACCGCTTGCGGACCCAGCTGGCAGAGATGCTCGAGCCTTTCGCGCTCGCGGTGACTTACCGGCAGATCAGCGGCACGGGTGCCGGGGGTATCATCCGCGCCGTGGCGGAGGCGCATGCAGGCGCGCTGGTGATGGACCTCGAGTCTCCCGCGCTCGGCGAGGCCGGATTCAAGACCCTGATGGAAACCGTCGATTGCCCCGTGCTGCTGGCCCGGGGAGTGACCGGCGGCGCTCGCGCGCACTGAAGAATTTCCCTGGAACCCCGCAGCGGCCGCAGCTCCTGACGACTTCACCGGCAGACGTAATCAGAGGTGTATCGAACCTGGCACGACGAAACCTCGCGTTGACCATGCCCGCTTCATCCTCCCACGACTATTACGCGCTGCTCGGGGTTGCCCCGGACGCCGGTGAAAAGGCGATCAGGGATGCGTTTCGCGAGCTTGCTTTGAAATATCATCCCGATCGCAGCAGGGAACCGGGGGCGGAGGCGAAATTCCGGGAGATTGCCGAAGCCTACGCCGTGCTGTCTGATCCCCGGAAACGCGCGGCCTACGACTCTGCGGGCGCCGCGGGTGTGGCTGGCTTATCGGCGGAAGACCTGTTCGGTGGCATCGACTTCGACGAGGTTCTCAGCGGCCGGGGCTTCGGACTGGGTCAGAGCGTTTTCGATCGGTTTCTCCGCCGTCGCGGGCTCCCTCGCGGCGAGGATCTCGTGGTCGATCTGGACATCAGCCTCGCACAGGTGGCGACCGGCGGCGAGGAGGTCGTGCGGGTTGTCCGCGTGAGTCCGTGCCCGGATTGCCGCGGCTCGGGCGCAAAAACCGGCACGACGCGACGGATCTGCAAGACCTGCGAAGGTGCGGGGCGAAAAGTGACGGCGCGGCGCGAAGGCGGCGCGACAGTTCAACAGATCACCGCCTGCCCGGAGTGCGACGGCCGCGGATATTTCATTGACGAACCCTGTTTCAAATGCGCCGGCCGCGGCGAGGTCGCCCGGGAAGAAACGCTGACGGTACAGGTCCCTCCGGGTATCGACGAAGGCATGACGCTGCGGGTACCCGGACGCGGCCAGCCCAGCTCGGACCCGAAAGGAAAGCCGGGCGACCTGCTGGTGGTGGCGCGCAGCCTGCCTGATCCACGCTTCGAGAGGCGAGGCGAGCACCTCTGGCACGATGAGAAGATCGGCATCCCGGCGGCGGTGTTGGGGGCGATCGTCGAGGTGCCGACGCTCGACGGGACCGTGGGCATCACGATCCCGCCCGGCACCCAACCCGATACCGTGCTCCGCCTGAGAGGGAGAGGATTGCCTCGGTTCGGCGGACGCGGCCGGGGCGACCTGTATGTGCGAGTCCAGGTCCGGGTGCCTCAGCGGCTGTCGGCCGAGGAGCGCAGGCTGTACGCGCAACTGAAGAAACTCGGACGATAGCGTCCGGCCTGAATACACGCCCCTTCCCCTCCGGCGTGGCGAGCGCAAGTCTCGCCCAGCCATTCGCAAGAAACGCGAGGCGGACCGGCCGGCCCGGAGTTAGGTTGACCGCATCTGAGTCAAGGTAACTGCCATGAAAACTCGAGTCCGTCTGACTGCGTTGTCCGCAATCGTCTTCGCGGCGTTCGTACTGCTCGCCGCCGGCTGTGACTCCTCGCTGAAGTCCACGCGGCATTTCCGGTTTCCGCAGGGCGATGCGGAGAAGGGGAAGGCCGCCTTTGTCGCGCTGCAGTGTTACACCTGCCACACCCTTCAGGGCGCTCAGGTGCCAGAACCGACCGCTCCGCCGGAAGCCGTCGTCCTGCTGGGCGGCGATGTCACCCGCTTGCGCACCGTGGGGGATCTATTGACGTCGATCGTCCATCCGAAGCATGGGATCTCCGAGAAAATGAAACGGACCGTCGGGACGGCGCCCGAGTCGCCCATGCCGGTGATGAACGACGTGATGACGGTGGCGCAGTTGATCGACCTGGTGGCGTATCTGCAGCCGCAATACAAACAGATCCCACCCTCCATCGACCAGTATCCACTCCCGTGACTTCCGGAGCTCGCACCGGAACTCCTCCACCGGCAACCGTGAACGATCTCCGCTCCATTGCCTATTTCTCGATGGAGATAGCCGTCGACCCGGCCATGCCCACCTATGCGGGCGGCCTGGGAGTGCTGGCCGGCGACACGTTGCGCTCGTGCGCCGATCTGGGCGTACCGGTCCTCGCGGTCACGTTGTTGCATCGCAAGGGCTATCTCACCCAAAGCTTCGATGCGAGCGGCTGGCAGCGGGAGGCCGAGACGAGTTGGAACGTGCAGGACGTGCTCACGGAGATGACGGAGCGCGTCTCCGTGCGGATCGAGGGCCGCACGGTGCAGCTGCGGGCCTGGAGATACGAGCTGACGGGTCTTACCGGGTTCAAGGTGCCCGTGTACTTTCTGGATTCCGACCTGCCGGAGAACGCGGACTGGGACCGGACGCTGACGCATTTTCTCTACGGCGGCGACGCGTATTACCGGCTGTGCCAGGAGGTCATCCTGGGAATCGGCGGAGTTCGGATCGTGCGCGCGCTCGGTCACGCCGACATTCAACGCTTCCACATGAACGAAGGCCACGCGAGCCTGTTGACGCTCGAGCTGCTCTCGGAGGAGGCCAGGAGAGGGGGCCGCGCAACGATCTCCGAGGCCGACATCGCGGCGGTGAAGGCGCGCTGCATCTTCACGACCCACACGCCCGTCGAGGCGGGACACGACCACTATTCGATGGCCCTGGTGGCGCAGGTTTTCGGCCGCAGGGATGATTTTCTGGATACATGCCAGGCCTATGGCGCCGAGCTGTTTCGCAGCGTTGCCCAATCCGACCACGGCCCGCCGGAGACCAGCGACATCTTTTCGGCCCGCAACATCCTGAACCTGACCTACCTGGCGCTGAGCCTCAGCCACTATGTCAACGGCGTCGCCAAGCGCCACGCGGAGGTGGCGCGCGGCCTGTATGCGACGCACACCCACCGCGTCGATGCGATCACCAACGGCGTGCATGCGGCCAGCTGGGCGGCGCCGCCCTTCCAGAAATTATTCGATCAACGCATCCCCGGCTGGCGCGCCGACAATTTCAGCCTGCGCTATGCCCACGGGATCGGCGCGGGCGAAATCTGGGCGGCGCATGGTGAGGCCAAGCGGCAGTTGCTGGATCACCTCCGCGACCACGGCTACGGCACGCTCGACCCGGAGGTGCTGACGCTCGGCTTTGCCCGGCGCTCCACGCCCTACAAGCGTGCGAACCTCCTGCTGACCGACGAGGCGCGGCTCGTGGCGATCGCGCGGAACGTCGGGCGGCTCCAGATTATCTATGGCGGCAAAGCCCACCCCAACGACTACGGAGGCAAGGAAATCATCCAGAGCATCCTCCGGCGGAAGGCTGCGCTTCGGCCGGGGATCGAGATTGTATTCGTCGAAAACTACGACCTGGCGTTGGCGGGGCTGCTCGTCGCGGGCGTCGACGTATGGGTAAACACCCCGCTGCCGCCCCTCGAGGCTTCCGGGACGAGCGGAATGAAAGCGGCGCTGAACGGTGTCCCCAGTCTGAGCATTCTCGATGGTTGGTGGCTGGAGGGCTGCATCGAAGGAGCCACCGGCTGGGCGATCGGCGAGCGCGAGGCGGCCGGCGATCCGGGGCAGGATCGCACGGCGCGCGATGCGGCGTCGTTCTACGACAAACTCGAACGCGTCGTCGCGCCGATGTTTTATCGCGACCGCGAGCGCTTCATCGACGTGATGCGTCACACGATCGCGCTCAACGGATCGTTCTTCAACACGCAGCGGATGGTCCAGCAATACGTGGTCAAGGCCTACTTCGAGTAGGCGCGGCAGTCCGGCCTTCAGAACGACATGTCGTCCGCGGTGTCGTGCCGTGTATTGGGAACGCCAGGACACCGATGGCATTCGAAACCGGAAACCCGGCGCAGGACGAACGTGGCGCCGGTGGGCGGACGCGGTGCGACGAATGCGTCGAACGTCGCGGTGGAAACGCGCTCCAGGACCACCCGGGGGCGGGCGTCCTCGCGCTCGAAGGCGATGGTCACGCCGCGCACGGCGAGATTCGTCACGTCGCGGGCATAAAGCGCCGAGGCCGGGAGGAGGCCGAACATGCTGGGCTCCGGATAGGCCTTTTCCCGCAGCGGCACCGCAAAGGGATCCCGCGGTCCGGTCGCCCCCGGCTCCTCGCCGCGAAGAAAGAAAGCGTTCACTAGCCCGGCCGGCTGCTGCGCGACTTCCTCCAGCGTGAATCCGCCGCGCGTCACGACGTGAAGATCGGCGAGCGTGACGTCCTCGATCGGATGGCCGGGCAGTCCGGCCAGCAGGACCGGAAAGCGGCCGTCGGCACCGTTGACGCTGATCCGGCTGATGCTGACGCGGCGGATCGCGCCGATGGGCGTGCCCGCCGGCCCGCGGGCCCGGTTGCCGAGCCGGATGAAGATGGGCGAGCTCGAGATGTCGCGCATCACCAGATTGGATACGACGACATCCTCGATCACGCCCCCGTCGACGCTTTCGATCGCGAGGCCGCGGGAACGGTCGAAGACGCAATTGGTGATCGTGATGTTGCGAAACGGGCCGTTGGACTCGGTGCCGAGCTTGATGCGTCCGGTCGGTCCGTCGCGATCCGGGGCGCGTTCGACGGTCCGCCGGAACGTGCCGTCAAGCAGCGAGCCGACATCGAAGCCGCTCACGAGGCAGTTGGCGATCGTGATGTTTTCGCACGGGCGGATCTCGCCGAGCGCATAGCTGCTCTTGAGCACGATGGCGTCGTCGTTGGGGGAGTTGACGCTGCAGTTGCTGATGCGAACGTTGCGGCAGGCATCGACGTCGAAACCGTCGCGGTTGGTGTCGACGCGCAACCCGTCGATCGTGAGGTTGTCGACGCCGGTCGCGAGGAGCGCGAAGTGCCCGCCATTGAGGATCGAGAAATCGCGCAGCGTGACGTTGCGGCAGTTCTTCAGTGCGATGGCCTTGTTGCCGAGTCCGGCCGGGCCGCGGGCGCCGCTTCCGTAAGTGGCGTGACGGACCAGTCCGTGTCCGTCGATCCGGCCGGCGCCGGTGATCGCCACCTCCGAGAGGTTTTCGCCCCAGAGCAGGCTGTTGTGCCAGTGACTGTGTCCGAAATCCTGATACTTGTGCGTTTCGCCCCATTCGTTGGGCTCGGGCGGATCGTAGGCGCCGAAGCCCTCGGCGGGAGTGGCGGCGCGCAACGTCGCGCCGGCGTCGAGGTGCAGCGTCAATTTACTGCGCAGGCGGATGGAAAAACTGAGGTAGGTCCCCGCGGGGAGGCGCACGGTGCCGCCTCCGGCCCGGGCGGCGGCCTCGATGGCGGCGTTGATCGCCGGCGAGTCGAGCCCGGCTCCGTCGCCTCTGGCGCCGAAATCACGGACGTTGAAGTTGGCGGCGTGAAGGGGAATCGTGGCGCCGGCGACGAGGAGGAGAAGGAGGCGGAAGAGCGTCATACGCCGCGGGGCCCGGTTCAGCGGAGGACGATCGCCGCATCGCGGCCGGGGTGGGCGGCCTCTCCCTGGAAGCCGGGATGCGCGAGCCCGGTGACGGCCTCCGCCTCGAGCGCATGCGTGAAGTAGTCAGGCCGGTGGTCTCCCCAGGCAACGCGGCAGCGCTCGAGCGTGACGTTGTCCGCGTGCCGGATGTGGATCGCGGGCGTGGCGTGCGCCTCGAGGTCGGGTTGAGCCGTGGTCGGGCGGTTGTCCCACACGGCGCCCGGATAGCGCGTCCAGCGGTCGAGGGTGACGGCAACGTTTTCGAAACGCACGTTGCGGATCCGGCTTTGGGGCGAGCCGCTGATGCGCACGCTGTTCTCGGCGCGGCCGGTGACGTTGACGACGCGAACGTCGCTGATCGTGCCCACCTTCGTGTCGGGCGTGCGCGGAATGGCGGTGAACGAGATGGCCTCGCCACGGCCCCACCAGGGCGCGGAGTGATAGCGGGCGACGAAACGAATGTCGCGGAACTCGATGTCGGAAACGTCGCCGCCGTCTCGCAGCTGGATGGTGCATCCGCGGCAGCTGGTCTTGATCTCGCAGCGTTCGAAGCGCACGCCGCGGATGTTGGCGACCGTCTCCGTGCCGATCTTCAGGCCGGAGTCCTGCGTTTCGAGCACACAGTCTTTCACGACGATATTCTCGCAGCCGCCGAAGGCGGCGCCCTGGCGGGTGGCCTTGATCACGATCGCGTCGTCGCCACAGGCGATGTCGCAGGCTCGGATCTCGACGTCACGGCAGTGGTCCGGATCGATCCCGTCGCAGTTGGGCACGTCGAGCTGGTTGCGGATCTTCACGCGGTCGACGAGCACGCCGCGGCAGCCGACCAGGTGCAAGGTCCAGCTCGGCGCGTCGTGGAACGTCACGTCGCGCACCTCGAGATCGTGGCAGCCGGTGAGCACCGCGAGACGCGGGCGAAACGCCCCCGGTCGCCACCACTCGTCGACCTCGTCGTAATGGGTCATGAACTCGCGCGCCCGCCCGTTGATGCGCCCGGTGCCGGTGATACGCAGCCCGTGGGCGGCGTGCGCGTTGATCGCGGCCCCGCCGGGAAAATCGGCCGGGCGGGCGCTCACGAGCAGCTCGGCGTCATCGGCGAGGTGGAAATCGATGCCGGCCTGCAGCCGCAGCCCGCCGATCAGGTAGCGTTTGCCGCCACGAACGAGCACGCGGGCGCCGCCACCGGCCGCGGCGGCTTCGTTGATGGCGCGCTGGATCGCAGCGGTGTCAGGCGTCGTGCCGTCTCCGGCGGCGCCGTAGTCCCGAACGTCGAACTCACGCATGGCGCGACGGGGCCGGGCGAAGAGTAGTGGCGCCGCGACTACGGCTCCGGTGAGCGCCGCTCCGGTGGCGAGCAGTTGGCGTCGGGTGAGAACGCGGGGTGGCATGGCGGGAAGTCACGGGACGGCGGCGTTGGCGGTGTTCTTCTCCCAGAGCGGGAGCCAGGGTTTGGCGAGTTCGAGCGTTTCGATCGCGTTGAGCGCCCATTGCACGCTGGCGACGCCGTGCAATTGCCAGCCGACCGGCGCGCCGAGAAACGCCGGGTCGGTGACCGGTTTCATGACGTCGGGTCCGCTGTAGGGCTGCGGCTGCGGTGCGGGGGTGAGCGCGGTGCCGATCAGTTTTTCCCAGGCGAGGCGGCCGAGTTCGGGATCGTTTTTGCGCCGGGCGGCGTAGGCGAGCATGCGCGGGCCGGTCATCTGGCCGCCGCTGACCTGGCGGCCGACGGCCTCGCAGGTCTCCGCCCAGGCGGCCCAAAAGTCGGGAATGTCATACATCGGCTCCAGCTCGGCCATGTTTTCCGGGCCGCCGAAGATCATGTCGAAATACCGGCCGGGGAAACGTCCGTCCGCATCGACACTGGCAGCCATCGTTCTCATGTCGGCTTCGATGCGGCTCCGCCACGCCGGGTCGAGGCCGCGTTCCCATTCGGTGGTCCAGTTCAGCGCGTAGCACATCCACTCGAGGCCGAAACGTGTGAAGGGCTTGCGGTCGGCCGCGAGGGGGCGCGGACCGAACTCCTCCGGGCGCGGCGCCGGCACCCGGGCGCGTTCGTCGAGCCGGTGTCCGCCGTCGGCGGTGGGCACGTAATGCGAGGCGTTGAACTGCACGAGGTACTCGTAGGCGAGGTCGGCGTCGACCTGCTCGCGCAGCAGATCGCCGACTCGCTCGTCTCCGCCGGAGAGAAAGTAGAAGGCGCGCTTGAGGCCGGCGTGGCTGATGCGCGGTTGCTTGGCGCCATCGCCCCAGTGGTTGACGTTGTGGCGGGAACCCAGCGGGGCGAACGGACCGGTGTGATGGACATCGACCTCGCTCGTGTGCCGTGTCATCGCCTCGGCGAACCGGTAAAGCTCGGCGCGGCCGCTGCGCAGGAAGGAATACCAAAGCAGCATGTCGGGCATCAGCTCGGTGTTCACCCACGCCCAGCCGCCGACATCGTACCGCCACTCGTGGCGACCGAAGTCGTAGTTGTGCATGATGTCGCCGTAGTCCCAGAAGCCATACCACGAGCGTTCCTCGACCTGCGCGCGGTAGAAATCCACGAGGCCGTGCACCTGGTCCTCGATCCAGCGCAACGTGGGAGTCGAGCGGTCGGGCAGACTCCAGTTTCCGAAGACGCCCCGGGCATGGTAATACTCGGGCGTGGCGACGAGGAGCGGTGGGGCGCCGACTGCGCGGGCGAAGGCGGTCAGCTCCTCATTCGACGGGACCGCCGCGAACGCGCGCAGCGTGAGTTCGTGCGTGTTGGCGATGCCGAGCGGCGTGCCCCAACCGGGTTTCCAATCCTCGTAATTGACCACCAGGCCGTGTGGACGCTCGTCGTAACGGCGCAGGTCCATCGCGGGCGCGTCGGGGGACCACAGCCAGACACGGATCTCGCCGGCGTCCGCCGCGCCGTTGAGCAGTTCGAGCGACGCGGGATGTTTTTGCCAGAAGTCCTTCACGCCCACCGCGAGGCCTCCGCTCACGTCGCCGAGCACGGCCAGTCCGGTGGCGCGGCGGCCATCGGTGAAATGCAACCACGACGCGTCGGCCGAGGTGCGCTTGTGGAGCGACCATGAGTTGGGGCCGGGCTGCGAGAGTTTCGCGTCGGCCCAGACGGGGACGGTGATGAGGGCGTCGCGGGCCCGGGCGGTGAGCTCGGCGAGATTCGGGATGCGCCGGCCGGCGAGGTGGGCGGCGTAGAGTTCGCTCACCTGCGCGCCCGCCTGCGGGCGATAGCCGGGCAGCATGCGCACGGGCTGAACCCAGATGCCGCCCTCATCGCCGGCGAAGCGCAGATGCCGGTTGTGCAGCTCTTCCGCGAACGGCACGGTGAACGACAGGCCCAGACCCTTGATGAAATCGCGCGCCGGATCGCCATCGTAGAGGAAGGTGTGCACGAGCCGCACGTCGGCGGAGCCGGCGTGGAAATACAGGCGTACTGTGAACGGCAGCCACTCGCGTTCGCCGCCGGCGGCATGGTGGGCGCCCTCGACCTTGATCACGGCCCGCCGCGGGCTGGATTGTTCGAGCGTGACTGAGCGCAAGCGGCTGAGAAAGCGCTCCTCGCGAACGATCCCGTGGGCCTCGTAGTCGGCGCGATCTTCGCGCAACGCGATCAGCCGGCCCTGGGCGCCGACCGTGCGCGCGCCGATCTTCAGCGACTCGAAGAACGTGTCGCCGTGCCGGGCGATGCGGGCGACGAGGGCGCCGGTGTTGATCGTGAAGGCGGCAGCGTCGTCGTTGTAGTGAATCGCCGGATGCGTTTCGGAGCCGGCGCTTGCGCCGCCGGTCGTTGCGGGAGCGAGCGTAAGCGGGCCGGCGAGGCCGGTCGGTGCGGCGAGAGCGTGGCCGGTCCACTTGAGCGAGCCGTCGGGCCAGTAGGCGAGCGGCCAGGAGTCCACCTCGAGCGGACGGCCGTCGGTCGCCGTCAGGCGCATCGGTGTGTCCGGCCGGACGGCACCGCGCGGCCACGGCACACCCCAGGTGACGTTGGCGGCCGTGGCCGGCGGTGTGCCGCCCAGCCAGTTGAGCGTGACC
>DASWVO010000150.1:0-3261 GCA_036406235.1 Opitutaceae bacterium | reverse complement strand
GCCGGTGCGGCGGCGACGCCGGCTGCGCCTGGTGCGAAGCCCGCGGCTCCTGCCGGTGCGGCGGCGAAGGCTCCGGCCGCCGGCGCCAAGAAGTAAGCTCCTGCCGTCGGGCCCGCTGCCCAGCCCCGACTTGCTCGGGGTTGACCGCGGCGGGCTGCGACGATTGTTCTTTGAGTCATGTCCATCTCGCTCGTTGCCGGACTCGGCAACCCGGGGCGCACCTACGCATCCACGCGCCACAATCTCGGCTGGGTCGTGATCGACGCGCTCGCCGCGAAGCTCGGCCTGTCGTGGAAGAGCCAGGCGCAGTTCCAGGCGCACGTGGCCCGCTGGGACCGTCCCGGTCACGGCACGTGTTGGCTGGCGAAACCGCAGACGTTCATGAACGACAGCGGTGTCGCCGTCGGCGCGCTCGCGCGGTTCCACAAGCTTCCCGTCGAGTCGGTGCTGGTGATCTACGACGATCTCAACATCGACCTCGGCCTGGTGAAGGTTTCCGTCACGGGCAGCGCGGGCGGGCACAACGGCGTGGCCAGCTTGCTCGAGCACCTCGGCGACGGCTTCGTGCGGTATCGGCTCGGCATCGGACCGAAGATGCCGCCGCAGATGGACCTCAAGGACTTCGTGCTCGGCAAATTCACGCCCGAACAAGACACGCTCGTCTCGCAAAACCTCCCTCACTATCTTTCTGGTCTCGACCTGCTGCTCTCGCGCGGCGTCGAGGCCGCCATGAATCAGCTTAATCGCAGAGAACCCAAATGAACGCCACCGCCACCAAACGCACTTACCGCGCCTCCTTCATCCTGGACAACCGGGGCAAGGAAGACTCCATCGAGCAGATCATCGATGGCGTGAAGAACGAGATCGCCGCCGTGCACGGCGAGGTCACCGCGGTCGAGAACCTCGGCAAGAAAGACTTTGCCCGCGTCACCGATCGCAAGATGACCAGCGGCGCCTACGTGCAGATCACGTTCACCGGGCCGTCCGACGCGCCCGCGCACCTCAAGGAGCGGCTGCGGCTGAACAGCAGCGTGTACCGCACGTTCGTGCAGTCGGCTTGAACGTACTGGGATGACCGCCGGTGGCGGAACGCGCGAGCGCTTCGCCAGCAACCGACGGCGTCCGTCACCTGATCCGGCGTCGCCGCGCGCCTCGCGTTTTCCGAACCTCCCCGTCACAACCGCAGCAGCCTACCGTCATGGCCAACTTCAACAAAGTCTATCTGATCGGCAATCTCACGCGCGACCCGGAGCTGCGAGTCACGCCGAAGGGCACGGCGATCTGCCAGTTTGGCATCGCCGTCAACCGCCAGTTCAAGGACGAGTCGGGCGCCTTGCGCGACGACACCACGTTCGTCGACATCGAAGCCTGGGGTAAACAGGGCGAGACGATCTCGAAATACTGCACGAAGGGTCGGCCGCTGTTCGTCGAGGGCCGGCTGAAGTTCGACCAGTGGGAGGACAAGGCTTCGGGTCAGAAGCGCAGCAAGCTCAAGGTCGTGCTGGAAGGCTTCCAGTTTCTCGGCAGTGGGCAGCGCGAAGGCGCGGCGTCGGGCGGCGGCGAATACGATCAAAGCAGTCCGTCGCCCGAGCGGCACTCGCCGCCACCGCGCGGTGCCACCGCCCGCCCGCCGGCCGCGGAGAATCTCGACGAAGACGTCCCGTTCTAGGAGGAGACCCGAGCGGAGAGTTTGGAGTCCAGAGCAGATCCTCCGCGCGGAGTGCCGCGGGAGCAGGAGGACAAGGAGGCGCGGGTGCGGCGCTGAGCAATGGTTGCGAGCCCTTCCGATCACGGAGGGGCTTTTTGTTTGGGCGGGTGCGGTGGCGAAAGCCCGGACGCTCCGCGCCGCGACAGCGAGGTGGTGCTTGGCGAACGGCTCACGGTTCCGCGGCGCGGGAATCGTGGCAGAACGCGCGCACGTTTCGCACCGAGCCGAACGATGCGTGGGAACGGCTCGCTGCGGTGGCAAAACGTCTCAAAGGTCGGAACAGGGCTCGACTGGACGGCGTGGCGTGCGCATGAGATGATGCTCGTGCTTCCTGACCCCGGCGGGGGACTCCGCCAGCTACCAATACGATCGAAAGACCTATGAGAAAGTTGCTTTGTTTGTTGCTCTGCATCGCCGGCCCGGCGTTGGCCCAAAAATGGGAAGGCCTGGCGCCAACGCCGCCGATGGGCTGGAACAGCTGGAACACCTTCCACAATCACATCAACGAGAAGGTCGTGCGCGAAACGGCCGACGCCATGGTCGCGAATGGCATGCGCGACGCCGGCTATCGGTATATCGTGATCGACGATACGTGGTCGCTCCGCCAACGCGACGCGAACGGCAATCTTGTCGCCGATCCGGAAAAGTTTCCCAGCGGCATGAAGGCGCTCGCCGACTACGTGCATTCGAAGGGATTCAAGTTCGGGCTCTATAGCTGCGCCGGCAAGACGACCTGCGGCGGGTACCCGGGCAGCTGGGGCCACGAATTCCAGGACGCGCGGCTGTGGGCGTCGTGGGGCATCGACTATCTGAAATACGACTGGTGCGATCACGGCACCGCCGACGCGCGCGACGCCTACGAGCGGATCAGCGCGGCGCTCCGCGCGGCCGGGCGGCCGGTCGTGCTGAGCATCTGCGAATGGGGCCAGAACAAGCCGTGGGAGTGGGGCGCGAAGTTCGGCCACCTCTGGCGCACCACTGGCGACATCTATGATTCCTACGACGGTCGCAAAGGGTGGGAGGCGGGCTGGAAACTCCTGCTCAACCAGCAGCACGAACTGGTGCCGAACGTCGGCGCCGACGGGCTGAACAAGTTCGCCGGACCGGATGGCTGGAACGATCCGGACATGCTCGAAGTCGGCAACGACGGCCTCACGCTCGCCGAATCGCGCGCGCACTTCTCGCTCTGGTGCATCCTCGCCGCGCCGCTGATGGCCGGCAACGACGTGCGGCACATGACGCCCGAGATCCTCGCCATCATGACCGACAAGGAAGTGATCGCGATCAACCAGGACCGCGCCGGCAAGCAGGGCTTCCGCGCGCTCGCCGAACCTTCGGAGCACATCGAGATCTGGGTGAAGGAGCTCGAGAAAAAGGAATGGGCGGTGTGCGCGCTCAACACCGACACGCAGGCGCGTGAGCTCACGATCGACTGGAGCCGGCTGTGGACGATCCAGGGACCGCATGCCGTGCGCGACGTGTGGGCGAAGCAGGCGGTTGGCGACAACAGCAAGCCGCACACGGTGCGCGTCGAGTCGCACGACGTGGCGCTC
>DASWVO010000149.1:0-4031 GCA_036406235.1 Opitutaceae bacterium | reverse complement strand
TACCGCCGAGGTTCGCCACAATCTCTTTCTCGCCTTCAAGGAAGCTCTCAACAACGCCGCGAAGCACGCTCACGCCACGCAGGTGCGCATTTCGTTTCGCGTCGGCGACGACTCGTTCTTCATCGAGGTCAAAGACAATGGCCGCGGCTTCGCCCCCGCTCAACGCTCACCCGCGGAGAACGATCGCATCGCCTCTGGCCACGGTCTCGCAAACATGGAAGCCCGGCTGACCCGCATCGGCGGCCGCTGCGAGATCGCCAGCCAGGCCGGCGGCGGCACGAGTGTGCTGTTCGTTGTCGGCGTTTCGCCTCACGCCCCGCCTCCACCCGCCTAGCGCCGCCCCTGGGCACTCCCTCTCACCTTCGATACCTGTGAAAACCGAATCTTTGAACACCAACTCATCCCCATCCGCCCCCATCACCGCGATGGTCGTCGAGGACGACCCCTCCGTTCGCAACATCCTCACCACCTGGCTCGAGGAAGCTGAGGGCTTCGTCTGCGCCGGCGTCTTCGCCGACGTCGAAAGCGCCCTGCCGAACATCCCGAGCGCCAAACCCGATGTCGTGCTCGTCGACATCAATCTTCCCGGTCTCAGCGGCATCGACTGCGTGCGGCAACTGAAGCCGCGTATCCCGAACACGCAGTTCGTGATGCTCACCGTATACGAGGACTCGAATCATATCTTCGACGCCCTGGCGGCCGGCGCGACGGGTTATCTGATCAAGACCACGTCACGCGACGCGCTGATCGCAGCGCTGCGCGAAGTACATGCCGGTGGCTCGCCGATGAGCAGCAACATCGCACGCAAAGTGGTGCAATCCCTCCAGCAGCCCAAGGCGGCGCTGAAACCCGCCGAGGAACTCTCGAAACGAGAAAACGAAGTCCTCGCGCTGCTCGCCCAAGGCTATCTCTACAAGGAAATCGCCGACGCTCTTGGCATTGGTATCGAGACGGTAAATACCTACATCCGCCGCATCTACGAAAAGCTTCAGGTGCACTCGCGCGCCCAGGCGGTCGCGCGTTACACGAACGTGAACCGCTAACCCGCGCGGCCCGGGAGCCCTAGCGCGGCGCAGCCGAAACCCACGGCGGCCCGACCCGAATGGCCACGAAAGGCCCGGAAGGCACAAAAGCAGAACGTATCCGATTCTGAGCTTTTGTGGCTAAACCGGACCCTCGCAGACTGCGAGCGCGGCTGGTCCGGCGACTTTGTCCCATGAACTTGGGACGCAAAAACCTCTCATGGGGATTGTGTGCCGCTGCCGGTTTATTGCTAAATCGTGAGACTAGCGTGAATCTCCGTCACCCCACCCTTTCTGCGGCACTGCTCGCCGCGGCCGTTTGGACAGCCCACGCCACGGACGAAACCGAGGAGGTTTCGCCGGAGCGCGCCCGCGCAAACTTCGCCCGTCCGGTCGTGCTCTCTGCGGACGACGTGCGCGCGTTTCCCGACGCTCCCGCCGGTTTCGACCAGCCGCACTCCGAGGCGGCCGCACTCGGTCGCCTCGAGGAGTGCGAATACGATTCCACCGTCACCGGCCGGCGGCGCACCGCGTGCGTGTATCTCCCTCCCGACTACACGCGCGAGCAAAAGTATCCCGTGCTCTACCTGCTCCATGGCATCGCCGGCAACCAGCACGAGTGGACGGGTTATGCGCGCGCCGACACGATCCTCGACAATCTCATCTCCGATGGAAAAGCGGTGCCGATGATCGTCGTGATGCCCAACGGCCGCGCGTTGCCCGACGATCGCCCGCCGGCAGCAGACAAGATTTTCACGCCGGAAAACGCCGACGGGTTCGCGAAGTTCGAACGCGACCTGCTCGACTGCCTCATCCCCGCCATTGATGCGGGCTACTCGACGTTCGCTGACCGCGAACACCGCGCGCTCGCCGGGTTTTCGATGGGCGGCGGCCAGACCCTCAACTTCGGCCTCGCCCACCTCGACACCTTCGCCTGGCTCGGCGGTTTTTCCTCGGCCCCGAACACCAAACCACCTGCCGAGCTTGTGCCGGACAGCGCCGCCGCCCGTGAGCAGGTGAAACTGCTCTACCTTTCGAGCGGGAGCAAGGACGGTCTCATTAACGTGTCTCAGCGCCTCCACGTGTATTTGAAGCAGCAGGACATTCCCCACGTCTGGAACGTCGACGACTTCGCTCACGACCGGGAGAGTTCGGCCAACAATCTCTACCATTTCGCGCAACAGATTTTTCGGTGAGTCTCGGCGCCATCGCCCGCGCTAGACGCCACCAACGATCCACCCGACCCGGAGATACCGCCACAAATGATCGGTCGCACAAAACGCCTTCTCCTCATCGCAACGGCGAGCGCGCTGCTCGCATCGGCGCGGATGCCCGCGTCCGAAGCTTCCGCGTCCGCCGCCCCGCAAACGCTCTGGTATCGCCAGCCCGCAGCGCAGTGGGTCGAGGCCCTGCCGATCGGCAACGGTCGGCTCGGCGCGATGGTGTTCGGCGGCGTAGAGCTCGAGCGTTTTCAGCTCAACGAGGACACGCTTTCGGCAGGCGGTCCCTACGACCAGGCGAGCCCTGAAGGGCGCGCGGCGTTGCCCGAAATCCGGCGGCTGCTCGCGGCCGGCCAATATGCCGAAGCGCAAGCCCTCGCGGAGACCAAGTTCATGTCGCGACCGATCGTGCAGGCGCCGTATCAAGCCGTGGGCGACCTGCTCATTTCCATCGCCGGCAGCGAGACGGCGCAAAACTCCCGGCGCGAGCTGAATCTCGACACGGCGGTCGCGCGCACGGAGTTCCAAGTGGGTGACACGATCTACGTGCGCGAGTGCTTCGCCACGGCCGTGGATCAGATCATCGCGATCCGCCTGACGGCGCACCAGGCTGCTCCGGAGCGGCGTCCTGCGCGCTTCTCCGTGACGCTCGCCATGGGGACGCCGCAGAAGGCGCAGGTTGCGGCGGAGTCGTCCGGCGAGCTCATCATGCGCGGGACCAATGGTGATTTTGTGACCGTGAAATCAGCGCTCTCGTTCGAGGCCCGCGTGCGCGTCGTGGACTGCGACGGCACCTTGAACGCCGACGGTCCGCGATTGCACATCACCCACGCCATGTCGGCCACGGTCCTGGTTGCGGCGGCAACGAGTTATCGCCGCTACGACGATGTGAGCGGCGATCCTACCGCGGCGAACCTCCGCACCCTGTCGAGCGCGCAGAAGAAGCCATTCGAAGCGATGCGCGCGGCGCACATCGCGGAGCATCAGCGCTTGTTCCGCCGCGTAACCGTCGATCTCGGGCATTCCGATGCCGAAAAACTCCCCACCGACGTCCGCGTGCGTGAGAACGCGCTCGACCGCGATCCGGCGCTGGCCGCGCTGTATTTCGACTACGCTCGCTATCTCTTGATCAGTTGTTCGCGAGCGGGCACGCAACCCGCGAACTTGCAAGGCCTCTGGGCCGAAGGGCTGTGGCCGCCGTGGGGCTGCAAGTATACGATCAACATCAACACCCAGATGAACTACTGGCCGGCCGAGGTGACCAACCTCGCCGAATGCGCGGAGCCGCTCTTCGCGATGATCCAGGACCTGTCGCACACCGGCGCGAAGATGGCGCACGACCTCTACGGTGCCGGCGGCTGGGTGGCCCATCACAACACCGATCTCTGGCGGGCGACCGGGCCGATCGACGGCGCGTTCTGGGGCCTGTGGCCCTGCGGCGGCGCGTGGCTCTGCCAGCACTTGTGGGAGCGTTACCTGTTCTCCGGCGACGAAGCATTTCTCGCCCGCGCCTATCCGCTCATGAAGGGCGCGGCGCAGTTCTTTTTGGATACGCTCGTCGAGGAGCCGAAGCACGGCTGGCTTGTCACGAGCCCGTCGATCTCGCCGGAGAACGCGCACCGTCCCTGGCCCGCCGACATGCCGCCGGTTCCCGCCGACAAGCCGCCTCCCGGCGTATCCATCGCGATGGGACCGACCATGGATCAGCAGATCATCCGCGACCTGTTCAACCACTGCATCGACGCAGCGCGGATTCTCGGACGCGACGAGGACTTCTCCGCCCAACTCG
>DASWVO010000148.1:0-16678 GCA_036406235.1 Opitutaceae bacterium | reverse complement strand
CGCACGCACGCGGCGAGTGGATCGCGTTTCTCGATGACGACGATGTGTGCGCCCCCGAGAAACTCGCGCGCCAGCTCGCCCGCGCGCGCGCGACTGGAGCGCCGCTGGTGTTGTGCGGCATGCGTTACCACACTTGCGGCGGCCGACGCCGCGTGCGCCAGGGTGCGGCCCCGGAGTTTCGAGGAGCGGAACTGCTTTTGAAGGCGCAGGCGGCGTCGCAGGCGATCTTCCACCGCCGCGCCCACGGCGTGCGCTTCACAGCGTGCGTGCCGGCGGAGGATGCCGACTATTACCACCAGCTTGTCCGCCACTTCGGCATCGACGTCGTGCCCAACGTACCGGCTCCGCTCGTCGAGATTTTCCAGCAGCCGGCGCCCGCACGCCTCAACGCTGATCCCGATCGGGTATGGCGCGCACATCGCGCGGTGTGGGCACGCCACGCGTCGCGCTACGGGCGGCCCGCACTGCGACTCGCCGGTGCTCGCGCCCTTTTTCTGCGGGCGTGGCTTGGCGGCGGTTCGCCCCGCCTGCAAGCGAAGGCTGCTCGCTGGCTCTGGCGCCTGGGCGGAAGCGCGGAGCTGCGCTTCATGCTCAATGTCGTTCTGCGGCGCGTGCCCGGGTTGCGGCGGTTGCTGTCGGTGTAGCGGCGGGACGCGCGGCGGTTACAAACAATTCGGTGACGCGCGTGAAAGAAAATGACGCCGGCGGGCGTTTTCGCTATAGCCGGCGTCCGCAGCAGCGACGGTCCGGCGGTCGCGCCCTCCCGCCATGCCCACACCCACCCCGAAGCCCAAGCGGCTTGCCATCACCATCAGCGGAGCGGTCTCGCTCGGCAGCTACGAAGCCGGTGTCCTCTACGAAGTCCTCAAAGCCATCGGCGAGCATAACCAACATCCGGATACACTCGGCAAACCCGCCGAGCGCATCGAAATCGATGTGCTCACCGGCGCCTCCGCCGGCGGCATGACCGCCGCCATCGCCGCCCAGGTGCTCCTCGGCGGCGCCGACCGCCTGGCCAGCGCGAACGACAACGCGTTCTACCGGCCGTGGGTGAAGGAGGTCGATCTCGCCGGACTGCTCGAGGGATCGCCGGAGAAAGATCCGCCGAAGCTCTCGATCCTCGCGTCCTCGTTTGTCGAGGAGATCGCCCGCCGACACCTCGCCGACACGGTGAGCGGTCCGCGCCATCCAGCCGTCGCGGCGGGTGGCGTGCGCCTGGGCCTCGCGATGTCGAATGTGAACGGCATCGACTACAGCTGCCCGACGCACGGTGCGAACGGCACGAGCGAATTCACGTATACGCGTTTCCAGGACGAGTTCATCTGGACGATCGCGCAGCCCGACCAGGCTCCGTGGCCGGCGGTGCGCAACGCGGCGCTCGCGTGCGGCGCGTTCCCGTTTGCGTTTCGTGCGCGCGGCCTTTCGCGCAACGCAGCCGACTACCCGCGTGCGGCTCCGGGCAATTTCCCGGCGGGCCCGCGACCGCTCACCTATCTCGACGGCGGCATTTTTCAGAACGAGCCGCTCGGCCTCGCCAAAAATCTCGTCGATCAGATCGATGTGCCCGGCGACACGGACACGCGTTTTTATCTGTTCGTCGCGCCCGGGCAGAAGACCGGCGCGGCTTCGACTTCGCAGCAAACCCACGCCGACGGACTCACGATGCTCGCGGCCGCCGGTGGGCTCACGAAGGCGATCTTCTGGCAGGCGCGCTTCCAGGACTGGGTGCAGGCGCAGAAGATCAATGCGCGCATCGAACTGCTCAATCGCCGCGCCGCCGCACTCGCGGAGATGCTCCTCGCGAACCCCCCGCTCGTTGAGCAAATGCGTCTGCCGCTCAAGCTGCTCCTCACGCCGTTTTACGCGGGGACGACCCCCACGGCTGCCGCCGTCGCGGAGACGCGGCCGTGGGCGAGCGATGTCGAGCGGTTGCAGGCTTTGTTTGCGACCCTGCCCGATCCGGCCGGCAACGCGACCGACTACGCCGCGAGGCTGGGCGCAGAAGCCACCGAGGTGTGGCTGCTGGCGATCCTGCTCCTCGAAAAATCCGCGGGCCTCGAGGACAAGGACGAGATGCGCATCTACACGATCACCTCGCAGGACGAGGAGCTCGGCGGCGACCCGCTCTTTGCGTTCGCCGGCTTCATCGACCAGTCCGTGCGCGAGCATGATTACACGATCGGTCGCACGAAGGCGCGCGCGTGGTTGAAAAGTGGAGACGGCGGCTTGTTTCCGATCCGGGCGACGTTCACCGAGACGGTGCCGCCGGTCGATCCGGCTTTCGGCGACTGGAAGATCGGCCAGTTCAACGAGGACAAACGCGAGCGGCTGCGCGACCGCGTGCGCGAACGACTCGACCTCGCGATGAAGGACGCCGGCCTCAACTGGGTGGTGCGCAAGGGCGTCGATACGTTCCTACTCAAGGGAAAGATCAACAAACTGCTCGGGCTGTGAGCCGGTGTGGGGCGGGCTTTGCGTCCGAGATGTCGGGGGATAAACCCCGACCCACAGGCACAAACCCGCACGTCGATGCGAGCCGCCGCCTACGGCGCGAGTGTGGCGCACCACGCTTTCACGCGCGCCCACACCTCGTCGACGGTGAGCGCACGGATGCAGTGCGGCTCGGTGAAACGGCACGCGTCGAAGCAGGGCTTGTGCGGACACGGCGCGCCTTCGATCCAGGCGGCGCGCGAGTGCCGCGGCGCGAAGAGTTCGGGCAGTTGCGGTCCGAAGATCGTGAATGTCGGCACGCCGAGCAGCGCGGCGAGGTGGCCGGGACCGGAGTCGTTGCCGATGAACGCCGCCGCGCCCTCGAGCACCCCGAGGAGGGCGTCGAGCTTCACGGCGGCGTCGTCGGGTAGTGGATCGTCAACTACATAAACGTCCCAGCCTGCCTGGCGCAGGCGGCCGGCCAGGTCGGCGTAGCGTTCGGCCGGCCAGCGGCGCACGGCGTGACCCGCGCCGGGGTGGAGGACGAGGTGACGCGGGCGCGCCCGCCCGGTCTCGCCAGAGCAAGGAGCAGGGGACAGGGAGGAGGGAAGCGACCCGCCGAGCGCGGTGGCGAGGGCGCGCCAGTGCTCGGCGCGATGCGGCCGTGCCGGCGGCAGCAGAGGCGTGTCCAGGAGGAGTCGCGAGCCGGCCCGCGGAAAGCCGATCTTCCGCCGCACGCCCGCGAGCGCGAGCAGGGCGTGATCGCGTGGATCGGCCCGCGCGGAGACCCCGAGGTCGAAGCCGGGCGCGGAGCGCAGTCGCGCGACCGTGTCGCGCAACGCGCGCCAGGGCCAGCGATGCAGGCGGTATTTGCCGGAGAACGACGTCCAGGGCGCGACTAACGGCAGGTGTGCGACCGCGGGCGCAAACCGGTGGAGGAGCGGACCGGCATGCGGTTTGGCGAGGAGCGTCACGTCGGCGTGCGCCGACGCGTCCTGCAGAAAAGGGAGCGCGAGGACCACGTCGCCGAGTCCCCAAAGCTCGCTGACGAGCAGGCGCGGACGCGCGGTGGAGGAGGTTGGTGTCGCGCGCAGCATCAGGAGTGTAGCCGATTCATCGCCGCTTTGGCGGCAGGTGCTGGATCAGGTTTTGCCAAGCTTCCGGAGATAAGTTCTCACTTCCGCGCATGACAAGCGCTCGCCCGTCCGGCTCAGGCTCGCGTCCCGGTATTTCCGGGAGGCTGGTCGATGCGCTGAAGGAACCGCCGGTCTGGGCTGCAGTGGTTTGCGCGCTCGCGGGCTTTGTCGTGTTTCAGTGGTTCGGCAATGGCACGCGCGGCTACATCCCGACGTCGTCGCTCTTCTACTGGTGGGGGTTTCAGTGGTTCAACCCGGGCTCGGAGACGGAGCATGGTCCGTTGATTCTCGGGCTGAGCGCGTGGCTGCTGTGGCGGGCGGCGCGGACGGCGCGAAGCGCCGAGCCGAGAGCTGAGAGCGGAGAGCTGAGAGCTGAGAGCCGGAGCTCCCAAGCCGGAGCCAGTGGCTTCGGCTCTCAGCTCTGGACTCTTAGCTCTCAGCTCTTGGCTCTCGGCTCCCTCTGGCCGGCTTTCGCGGCCATGGGGCTTGGTCTGGCTCTCCACGCTCTCGGCTACGCGGCGCAGCAGGCGCGGGTTTCGATCGTGGCGCTGCTGCTTTTTGCCTGGGGCGTGCTCGCGCTCGCGGGCGGGCGGCGCTGGGGGCGGGCGGCGGTGTTTCCGCTCGCGTTTCTGGTGTTTGCGATCCCGTTCAACGCGCTCGATTCGTTGGGCTTTTACCTGCGCCTGTGGGTGATCGAAGCCACGCACGGGCTCGCGGCGGTGGCGGGGGTCGACCTCGTGCGCAACGGCACGCAACTCTTCTCCCCCGACGGCGCCTACCAGTACGATGTCGCGGCTGCTTGCTCCGGCGTGCGTTCGCTGATGGCGCTGATGGCGCTCACGCTGCTGGTTGGGTACCTGAACTTCCGGTCCTGGTGGCGCCGGTTGCTGGTTTTCCTGCTCTGCTTTCCGCTGACGTATGTGGGCAACGTCGCCCGCATCGCCGCGATTGTCTTCACCGGCGAACTTTTCGGTCACAAGGCCGGCGTGGTGGTGCACGAGTGGGCCGGCTTCCTGGTCTTTGTGATCGTCCTCGGCGGCGTGCTTCTTGCCGTGCGCCTCTGGCAACGGCTCGCCCCCGAAGGAATCGTCGCCCGGGAATCTCGTCGTAGATCGGATGAGACGACTCCGGAAAGACGCCTGGCGTTTGGTGCAGCGTTTATCGTGACGGGGTCGATCATGGTGGGCGCGGGGGCGGTGGCGGAGGGAACGCGGCGGTTTGACCGGATCGCGACGGCGCCGGTGGCGGGGGTGCGGCTGGCTGCGGATGGCGTCCATCCGGTCGCGTTGCCCGGTTTCATTGCCACCGACTGGATCGGACAGCGTCTCGACGTGACGGAAGTCGAGCGCGCGATCCTGCCGCCGGACACCGGCTACTCGCGCCGCAGCTACGTTTCGACGCATGACCCGCGCGAACGGGTGATGGTGTCGGTGGTTCTCAGCGGACGCGATCGCACGTCGATTCACCGGCCGGAGTTGTGCGTGGTGGGCGAAGGATGGAGCATCGCCGGCCGCTCGCGTCACCGGTTCCGCCATCCGCGCGGCGGCGAGGTGCCGGCCACCATTCTGCACCTGCAACACGAAGGGCGGGACGCGACCGGGCGCCGCGTCGTGCGCTCGGCCGTGTTTGCGTATTGGTTTGTGGGACGCGACACGGTGGTCGCCACCCATCTCGAACGTTTGTGGCGCACGGCGTGCGAACGCGTCGGGCATATGCGGGCCGACCGCTGGGCGTATGTCGTCGCGCAGACAGTGCAATTGGCTGGCGAAGACGAGACCGCGGCGCTGGCGCGTTTGCAGACGGTTCTCAACGGCACGCTCCCCGCGTTTCAGCCGGCGCCCGGCCGGCCTTGATTTTGGCCGGGAACTTCGCTCGCGCCGCGCGAATGAAGAGTTGAATTTTGTCCGACGCACCCCAGCATGCGGGCCTCTTGAGATCAGCCCGCGCCGCCGACTTCGCCGCCCTGATTACCGAGAGCGACCTATCTTATTGGCCGCTCGCGGTCGCGCTCGTCATCGGCGTGAGTACGGGCTTCTTCGTGGTGTGGGCGATCACGCGTCACACGCGGCGGGTGGCCGAGGAGCAGGCCGCCCAACTCATCGAAGTCGCGAAGCGCGAAGCGGCCGTGGCGGCGCAGGAGGTCAAGCAGAAGGCGGACGAAGAGATCGCGGCGCGCCGCGCGGAGATGAACCGCGAGTTCGACCGCCGCGACATCGAGAGCGACGTGAAGCTGCGTGAGATCCGCGCCCACGAGGAGTCGCTGGCGTTGCTCGATTATCAACTCGAGCAAAAGGGCGAGCGCCTCGCCCGCGAGAGCGCGGCCATCAAGCAGGCGCGCGATGCGATCCGCGCGCTCTCGAAATCGCTGCGCAAGCGCCTCGAGGGCGTCTCGCAGATGGACGCCGAGGACATCAAACGGGCGCTGCGCGAAGAAGTGCAGCTCGAGTGTCAGGACGAGTTGCGCGCGCTCCGCCGCGAGATTCTCGATCGTTCGGAGCAGGATCTGCAGAACGAGGCCAAGCGCATCCTCGTTGCCGCGATGCAGCGCCTCGCCTCGCGTCCCAACGCCGACATCACCGCGACGATCGTGCATCTGCCGACCGAGGAGATGAAGGGGCGCATCATCGGCCGCGAGGGGCGCAACATCAAAGCCTTCGAAGCCGCGACCGGCGTTACGCTGCTCATCGACGAGTCGCCGCAGATGGTGCTCATTTCGTCCTTCGATCCGGTGCGCCGCGAGATCGCGCGCGTCGCCCTCGAGGGCCTCGTGAAGGATGGGCGTATCCATCCGGCAAGTATCGAGGAGCATGTCGGCCGAGCCCGCAGCGACATCGATCTCAACGTCCAGCAATCCGGTGAAGACGCCGTGCAGAAGCTCGGCGTGAACGGCCTGCATCCCGAGATCATCAAGCTCCTCGGCAAGCTGAAGTACCGGTTTTCCTACACGCAGAACGTCCTCGATCACTCCGTCGAGGTGGGCTTCCTCTGCTCGATGCTCGCGAGCGAGATCGGGCTCGATCCCAACGTCGCGAAGCGCGCGGGCCTGCTGCACGACATCGGCAAGGCGATCGAGGGCGACTACGAGGGCAGCCACGCGATGATCGGCGCCGATTTCGTGAAGCGCCATGGCGAGACGCCGATCGTCGTCAACGCCGTCGCCGCGCACCACGAGGAAGTGAAGCCTGAGACGGTCTATGCCGGCCTCGTGATTCTGGCCGACACGATTTCGGCGGTGCGCCCCGGTGCGCGCGCGGAGTCGATGACGAGCTACATCCAACGCCTCGACCGCCTCGAAAAGCTCGCGCTCTCCGTCGAGGGCGTGCAGCAGGCCTTCGCCATCCAGGCGGGCCGCGAAGTGCGCGTGGTCGTGAATCCGCAATCGGTGACCGACGAGCAGGCGCGCGAGCTCGCGAAACGTCTCCGCCAGCGCATCGAGGACGAGCTGCAGTATCCGAGCACGATCAAGATCACGGTGATCCGCGAGTCACGCTTCACCGAAACGGCGACGTAGCGCGCGGCGAAGCCGCGCGTCCAGAAGCCAGATGTCAGAGATCGGACGTCAGAAGCCGGAGGCCGGATCGGAGCGTGCGTGCCGGTGGGCGCTGGTTCGCAGTTTTTATCTGACATCTGATCTCTGACCGCTGACATCTGAGCCATCATGGCTGATCCGAAGCTCCTCGAGACGTTTCCCAATCCTGCGCCGCAGCGCGACTACGTGATCGAGCACACGCACCACGAATTCACGTCGCTCTGCCCGATGACGGGCCACCCCGATTTCGCGCACATCACCGTCCGCTACGTGCCCGACAAGATCTGCGTCGAGCTCAAGTCGCTGAAACTCTACTTCCACGCGTTTCGCAACGAGGGCATCTTCTTCGAAGCAGTGACCAACAAGATCTGCGACGATCTGGGCAACGCGCTGAAACCGCGCCGGCTCACGATCGTCGCCGACTGGAAGGCACGCGGTGGCTTCACCTCGCTGGTCACGGCCGACTGGACGCCGAAGGCGAAAGCGCGCCGCAAGTAGCCTTGTGCGTCCAACCGGTCGGGGCATTGGGTTGGCGCTTCGTCAAGGAATTGTAAACAAAGGCGTCGCGCGGTAAATCGAGCCAGCCTCCGGCACTAGGTGCGAACAGGCCTACTCTGCCGGCGGGCCATGAACCCTGCCTCAACTGTTGGCGAGGGACTCCGCCCGGATGCGCGCCGGCGAGTCCCCTGTGTTGGCTATGCGATTCTGTTCCTCGCGCTTTCCCCGTTCTGCGCCTCGGCGCAGTCCATGACGATCGGCGGCGGCAACCTCTACGTTGGCAACGAAAATTCCTACGAGTTTGAGGTGCCGGACATCGATGGGATCGAACCCGTGACGATCCTGGAATCGCTCGCACTGCCCGGCGCGGTTTACGTGAGCAACCACAACTATCGTGATCCGGCCCGGCTCTCGGTGCGCGCCCCGCTTACGTCGGCGATCGGCTACGTCGGCTACAGCCCCGACGGCGAAGGCTACGCCAGCGTCCGCGGCTCCGCCGGCAGCTGGACGACCACCGGTGAGCTATACGTCGGGCACACGGGCATCGGGACGTTCCGCGTCGAAGGCGGCGGCGAGGTTAACAGTGCGGGGGCGTTCATCGGCTTCGGATTTTATGCGCCGGGTCAGGCTACCGTCACCGGCGTCGGGAGCCGTTGGACCAACGTCGGCGCGTTCGTCATCGGCGAGAGCAGCGGCAAGCTTTACGTCGACGATCACGCGAGCCTTGTCAGCACCGGCCCGCTCCATGTGGGTGGCGGCGGGAGTTACTACTCGGATCGCTCGGCGATCCACGTGCGCGGCGGCGCGCAGATGATGACGGGCGACGCGTTTCTCGCCGGAGGACGCACCGATGCTTACGTCCAGGGCGCCGACAGCCTCTGGATAGTCAACGGCGCCGTCTCGCTTGGCACGCGTGCGCGGGCGACCCTGTTCATCGAACGCGGTGGTTCGCTGGTCTCGCAAGGCGCGGTGCTCGGCGGGCAGTTCGCGGGCGAGGGTCGCGTGACCGTGAGCGGTGAGGGGAGTCTGTGGGCCGACTTCAGCGCCATCAACATCGGCTTTGGGGGAGCGGGCTCTCTGCTCGTGGCCGACCGGGCCTGGGTGACAACACTCACGCTGGCCATCGGCGCCCGGGGGTCGACGAGACTGAAGGGGGACGGCACGATTTCGGCAGCCGTGTTTCTCTACGGCGGCAGGCTCAGATTCGAAGGCACCCGGAATCAGTTCGGCACGCTCAATGTCGGCGCCAATTCGGTGATGGAGTTCGTCGGCGACGCGGCGAATGCGGTTTCGTTCGATTTCAGCGGGATGCTCAATTGGGACGGCGTGCTCACCATTCGCGGCTACGTGCCCGGAGTCGATTCGTTGCGGGTCGGGAGGGCGGATTACGGGCTCTCAGCCGGGCAGTTGTCGCAGATCTACTTTGCGGAGTATGGCGCCTACGCGCAAATCGACGCGCAGGGCTACGTGACGCCGGCAGGGATGTAGTCGTTACGGGACTACAAATGTGCGGGAGCGTGCCTGGGCGCGGCGACTCGAGCGACCGGGCGCAGGGGCGCTCCTATTTCCCTGCCGATCCGAGCGCGGCGATCACCGCCGCGTGCAGCTCCGGCGACGCGCAGGCAATCGTCGATTCGGCCGGGTAGGCGGCGCCGCCCCGCCAGTCGGAGATCACGCCCCCGGCGCCGCGGACGATCGGCACCAGTGCGGCGATGTCCCAGGGGTTCATGATCGGGTCGACGCAGATGTCGGCCCAGCCGGAGGCGACGAGCAGGTAGCCGTAGCAGTCGCCCCAGGTGCGGACGAGTTTCGCCTGCCGCATGAGCGCGTCGTAGGCGGGGCCGTCTTGATACTTCGCGGGATTGAGCGGATCGCTCGTGAGCAGCGTGGCGTCCTCGATGCGCGTCGTGGCGCGGCAGCGCACGGTGCGGTCGTTCAACGTCGTGGTCGTGCCGTCGCCGATCATGAGTTGCCCGAGCACCGGCTGGTGGATGGCCCCGAGGACCGGCTGGCCGCGGTGAAGGAGAGCGATCAGCGTGCCCCACAGCGGCACGCCGGTGATGAAGGATTTCGTGCCGTCGATGGGATCGAGCACCCAGACCCACTCGGCGTCGGCGCGCTCGCTGCCGAGTTCCTCGCCGATGATGCCGTGCGAGGGAAACCGTTGGGCGATGAGCTTGCGCATCAGTTCCTCGGCGCCGCGATCGGCCAGGGTTACGGGCGAGGCATCGGCCTTCGTCTCGACGACGAGCTGCGGGTTGGCGAAATACGGCCGGATGAACTCCCCGCTGGCGCGGGCGAGCTCGATGAGAAAGGCGCGGTAAGGGCTCAAATCCACTGGAGGAGGTTGAACCACGAAACACACGAAACACACGAAAAAAGGCCGGCCGAGGTTTGAGTTTTCTTTCGTGTTTTTCGTCTGTTTCGTGGTTCCCCTCATGTCCTGGACTTCGCAACTGATCCACTTCGTCGACTTCGAAGGGAGCGTTGCGTCCGGAATTCTCGAATACGGGGTGGTGACGCTGCGCGGGGCGGAGGTCCTCGAGACGCAGACGCGGCTTTGCCGCGCGACGGGGCGGGTGCGGGCGGAGGACGCCGCATTGCACGGGCTGGACGCGGCGACGGTCGCGTCGCAGGCCCCCTTCGGCGGCGAATTTGAGCGCTTTGCGCGCCTGCGGGAAAGCGGGGTGCTCGCGGCGCATTTTGCGAGCGCGGAGAACACCCTCATCAAGGCGGTCTGGCCCTATCCGCGTTCGTCGCCGGATTTTGCCCGCCCGGGGGAAACCATGGCCGAGTGGGGGCCGTGGATCGACACCGGCCGGCTGTATCCACAGCTGTATCCGTCTCTCATTACAGCGCGGCTCGCGGAGCTGGTTGCGATTTTTGGCCTGCAGGCGGAATTGGACGCGCTGGCTGCACGGCATTGTCCGGCCGACCGCCGCCGGTACCATGCGGCGCTCTACGATGCGCTGGCGGGCGCGTTGCTTCTCGCGCGGCTCGCTCCTGAACCGGCTGTATCCACGCAGTCGATCGGCTGGCTGCTCCTGATGAGCACGCTCGATGCGGAAAAGCGCGACGCCTGGCAGCAAGGCCGGCTGTTTTGAGCGGGCGCGGCGGCGGCGGCGAGCCGTGCGAGATGCCCGATACGGGCGCGGCGGCGTTTCAAAATGCGTCGGCTGCAGCCGGGCGGAACCGCATCGAAGATATTCAGGCCCTTGGCGGACGGCGACTTGGGGGCCGGCAGCGCGCATGGCACGCACTATGCGAAAACGAAACCCAACCGCGGGTTGTGCCGTGTTGCCACGCTGGTGACGAGGCCGGCCCCTTACATCAACCCTCAACGTTCGCCTCCCATGCTAGGATACGCGTTGTTATTTCTCGTCATTGCCTTGATCGCCGCGGCGCTAGGCTTCGGTGGCATCGCAGGAGTCGCCGGCACGATTGCGAAGGTGCTGTTCTTCGTGTTCCTCGTGCTGTTCATCGTCGCTCTCGTCACCGGCCGGCGCGGGCCACCATCGGTTTGACCGCAACGGGCCATGAAGGCGCGCAGCGCACTGCCTCCAATCACGATCGAGCAGATCGCGACGCGGGCCCGGGAGCTCTGGCAGCGCAAGGGGGCGCCCGCGGGCCGTGATCTCGAGTTCTGGCTTCAGGCCGAGAACGAACTCGTGTTCGAACGCGAGCAGGCCGCGTATGCCCTCGAGCGCATCGAGGGCACCCGCGGTCCCGGCCTGCCGCCCGCTCCGCCGGAGGCCGGCGGGGCGGCACCCCACCAACGCGGCGGCTGACCGGTTGCGCCGAGCGGCCGCCCGTCCTTGATCGAGAGGATCCAGAGCCTCGTGGTGACGTTCCTGCCGGGCTGCTCCCGGCGGGAAGTCATGGCCGGCATCAAGCACCCGCGGGACTTGTTCCGTCGGGCCGCTTCGGCGTTTCCTCGGCGCAACGCGTCGCCCACAGATGGATCTCCACCTCGGTGCGACAACGTTCGAAATCCGCGGCGTTGCGGCGCTCATAGGCCCACACAATCCATGCCAGCGGCTCGACTTCGGCGGACGACGGACGCAGATCGTCCCGCAGCCAGGAAGCGTCGGGCAAAGAGAATGGGGGCATGAAAGCACCTACCGGCAAGGGGTGGAGAGAACGCGACGCGCCTGAATTTCCTGCCGGGCGTGGGGGAATTCCAACCGGCGGGCGCGACGCAAAGGCGATCATTAAAGCCGACCCCGCAGCGAATGCCCATCAGGCGGGGATTCCTGTTGCTCATCGGTCATCGGCCCGATGAACGAAACGCGAGTATCGACGCCGCGGGGACGGGTGGATGTGGGCGGGTGCGCGTCAGTCGAGCGTATAGTGGCGGAGGCCGCTCAACTGCGCTCCCGCCCGCAGCACGAAGAGAGGGTTGTTCCGGAGATAGCGAGGCCCGAGGCGTTGGGGCTCGGAGGCGAGCCGCCAGAGCCACTCCGTCCCGCTGCGCTGCACCCATCGCGGAGCCTGCCGCACGCGGCCGGACAGAAAATCGAACGCCGCTCCGACCCCGAGGAGTACGGGGACGCCGAGCAGCGGCGCAAACCGCGCCATGAACGCCTCCTGTTTCGGCGTGCTCAGGCCCAGCCACACGAAGTGCGGCCGCGCGGTCCGGATGTGCGCCACGAGTTCGCGGGCGCGGCTTTCGTCAATGGGGCCGAACGGCGGTGTAATGGTTCCGGCGATACGGAGCCCGGGAAACCGGGCCGAAAGTCTTGCCGCCAGCCGCTCCGCCGTGCCGTGCCCGCCGCCGCAAAAAAAATGGGCGAGCGCGGTGCCGGCGGTCGCCGCGCCGACGGCCTCGAGCAAGTCAGGCCCGTAGACGCGATCGATGGTGCGGTGCCCGGCGCGGCGCCCGAGCCAGACCAGCGGCATGCCGTCGGGCGTGGTGAGGAAGGAGCGGTTGAGGAACCGGCGGTGAGCCGCGTCGCGTCGGGCGCACGACACGCTGTTGACATCGCAACAGCAGACGGTGCGTGGCACGCCATCGGTGGCGCGGGCCGCGGTGAGCACGAGATCGCGCGCGTGCGTCAGGTGCAACGCGTGCACGCCGACGCCGAGAACGTTGAAGCGCGGGGGAATCTCCACGCGCACAGGCTGCCACGGGGCGGGCGGAAAACTCAAACTCCGTTCGGCGGCCGGGAGTCGCCACGCCGTCCGGCGCGGAGCACGTTCATGAACAGCTCGGCCAGAGGGGTGGCGGCGAGATCCTTCACGATGAAATCGGCGGCGCGGAAATCGTGGCCGAGGGTCGAGGGCGTGGGGACGGCGGCGCACCACAGGCCGGCGGCCTTGGCCGCAGTGACGCCGGCGCCGGAATCCTCGAACGCGAGGATCTCGTCGGGATTCACTCCGAGGCGCTGCCCCAGCGTCGCGTAAAGGTCGGGCGCCGGCTTGGGCGCGGCGGCGTCTTCACGGCAGACGAGGTGGTCGATCCGCTCGAAGAGTCCGAACGCCTTAAGGTAGGTCTGCACGACCGCTCGCGGGCTGTTCGTCGCGCAGCCGGTGAACAGCCCGCGCTTCCGTGCCTCGTCGATCAGCTCCCTGACCCCCGGCATGACGTCGATTTTCGCCAGGCGGGCTTGATGGAACTTGTGAAACTCCCTCTCGAGCATCGAGCGCGGCGCCGCCGGGCCGAAGCCTTTCCAGGGATTAAACGTCTGGCCGATCGTGCCGATGGCGCGGTTGAACGCCTCGCGGTCAAAAATCCGGCTGTGCGCGCGGTGCACGTCGCCGTAGGCCGCGATGAGGGCGGTGTCGGTGTCGAGAAGGAAGCCGTCGAAATCGAATGCGAGTGCGCGGATCACGGCCCGTCTTCATAAAAGCCTGCGACACCGTTCCAAGCGGCGAAGGGTAAATAACCCATGAACCTGCGCCCGCCCGCCCGCGTTCGCGTCGGACGCGCCAGGCTTCCCCAAAACATCTCGTCACCTATTAAGTGACAAGACTCCGGGGGCGTTTCCGAGAGGGCACGTTGCTTGCGGCCGGTGAGGCGGGCGGCGGACGTCGCGCGATGATTCGCGAGGAAGACCGGACCGGCGGGAGGTCAGGCGGCGGCGGAGAACCGGGCGAGGAGCGCGTCGAGGGAGGTGTGCGCCAGGGACGGAAGCTGCAGATCGGCGTACGGAAACCGGCAGTGCGCCGTCGAGGGATTGGGCACGACGACCGTGTGCACCCCGGCGCGCTTGGCTGCGGTGTGGCCCGGCACCGAATCCTCGAACGCGATGGCCGCCCCTGGCGGGGCGTCCAGGATGCGCGTGGCGAGGAGGTACAGATCGGGCGCGGGCTTTCCGGCCGCCACGTCGTCGACGCAGCAGACCGCGTCGAACCAGGTGCGCAGACCGAGGCGGTCCAGATGGCCGTCGACGTGAGCGTGGTCGGAGTTGGAGGCGATCGCGATGCGCAAGCCGCGGGCGCGGGCGGCGCGCAGCAGTTCGCACACGCCGGGGAGCACTGGCTGCTGTGTGATGAGCGCCCGCGCGCGAAGGCGATACGCCTGTTCGAGCGCGGCGCGGTCGGCCCGCGCTCCAAAGCCGGCCCAGAGATCGAACGTCACCCCCACGTGGCCAACGACTTCGCGAGCGTGCGCGCGATCGCACGCGATGCCGTGCTCCGCGTGCAGCTCCACCCACGCTTCGACCAGCGGGGTCTCTGTGTCGACGATCACTCCGTCAAAATCAAATACGAGGGCGCGAATCATGTGGTGGGCGGCATAACAAAGAAGCACCTCCACAATGCAATCCCAAGGCCGGTGGGTCACAACGCGGTGCGAAAAAGCGCCTGTCTTGCCGAGGAGGCCCGTGCGCGCAGGCGCCTCGCGGCGATTCACTTGCAGACATTCTGTGCGTTTTCGTTCCGCAAATCCGCAGTCGTTACACCGGAACGGGCGAGGGCGTGACCGGGCTGCGGAGCACGCGCCGGCTGACGACCGTGCCAGTCAACGCCACGGTGATCACGAGAGCCAGGCCGGCGAAGCCCCACGTGGCGCTGTGTCGCGCGACGACCGTGGTCGCGGCGAAGGTGAGCACCGTGCGCAGAATCCGGTCAAAAGCTGCGAAGAACATCTGCACGCGGCCTATCACGGTCCTGGGCACCAGCGTGAGCACGATCGCGGCGCGGGCGACGCGCGAACCGGCGTTGCCGAGCCCCAGCAATGCGAGCGCGGGATAATAGACCGCGATCACGGGGAAAAGGGCGGCGAGGGCGAGGCCGGCAAGAAACAGCGTCATCGTCACCACGACGGTTTGATCGGCGCCGTAGCGGCGGGCGAGCGGCGGGATGAGAAACCCCGCCGCAATCGCCCCGGTCGCGAAGGCCGCTTCGCCAAGACCGAAGACGTGGGCGGACGCCTGGAGGACGTGGGTCACGTAAATCGGAAACAGGTAGTTGCCCACCATCACGGCGACGAACGGCACGTAGGTGCTGAGAAAGAAAACGGTCAGGCGCGGGCGTTCGCGCAGCCAGTGCCAGCCGGCCGCAAGCGCAGCCCAGGCGCCGGGCCGGGCGGAGCTGCCGGCGTGGGGGGCGGCGCTCACATGCGTCGCCGTGTAGGGAATCGCGTTTTGCACCGCGAAGCTGAAAAAGTAGGTGCCGGCGTCGGCGAGCAGGATGACGGGCAGCGGCACGCGTTCGACGAGCACACTCGCCAGCGCGCCCGCCAGCAGCGAAGCCGTCTGTCCTTGGATTTCCATTACGCCGGTGAGGCTTTGGTAGTGACGGGGTTCGATGATTTCCTGCACGAACGCGAACTTCGCCGGGTAGTGCAGGGTGTAATAGAGCATGCCGCAAAAGTAGCTCGCCATGAGTTGCCAGGACTCGACGCGGTGGGAGGCGAACGCCCAGAGCGCCATCGTCAGCGTGGCGGTGGCTCCGAAGAGTTCCCCGATGAGCAACATGCGTTTGCGCGAATGCCGGTCCAGCCAGGTGCCGTAGTAGGGCATGAACAGGAACAGCGCGACGGTGGTGGCCAGCGTCACGTAACCGTAGAGCCGTTCGCCGGCGGGCTGTTGCACGAGCAGCCAGGGCACCGCGATGATGGTGACGCCCGAGCCGATGGAGCCGGTGATGTTGGCAAGAAGCAGGCGTTGGACGCGGGCGTCGCGGAGAAGATCGCGCATGGAGGCCCGACGCGAAGCGGGAGGCGTGCCAGCGGGCGAGCCGGGACGGCCGCGCGCGTCCGCCGCTACAGCCCGTGCGTATCCACCAGATATATCAGCGCGGCGAGCGCGGCGGCGCCAAGTTCGAGCTCGCGCTTGTTCACCGCGGAGATGCCGTCCGCCGTCGTGTGGTGATAATCGAAATAACGCTGCGAGTCCGGCACGAGGTTGCTCACCGTCGTCCCTTGCAGCAGGAGCGGAGTGACATCGGCGCCGCCGCCGCCCTTGGCGAACACGTGCAGGCCATACGGCTCGAGCAGGGGACGCCAGCGCGCGGCGCGTTCATGCGCGTCGCCCTGTGTGCTGCCGAGGGTGAAGCCGCGCGGAGCAAAGCCGCCCGTGTCGGTTTCCACCGCGAACACGTGCTTCTCCCCGGCCGCCTTCGCCTGGGTCGCGTAGGCGGTGGCGCCGCGCAGGCCGTTCTCCTCGTTCGTGAAGAGCACGCAGCGGAGCGTGTGGCGGGGCTTCAACCCGAGCGTGCGAAAGAGCCGCAGCACCTCGATCGATTGTACCACGCCCGCACCGTCGTCATGCGCGCCCGGGGCGACGTCCCAACTGTCGAGGTGCCCGCCCACGAGGATGACTTCATCGGGAAACTCGGTGCCGCGGAGTTCGCCGATGACGTTGTGCGACGGCGCGTCGGGCAGGGTGCGGCAATGGGTCGTGATCGTGAGCTTCAGGTCCGGTTCCGCCGCCAGGGCTTCGGCGAGGATCTCGGCGGCGCGGGTGCTGAGGGCGATCGCCGGGATCGGGGTGACGTCCGGCGGGAAGCCGGTGTTGCCGGTGTGCGGGACATCGTCGAGCGCGTGGGTGAGCGAACGGACGGCGGCCGCGACCGCGCCGAGGCGGGCGGCGGCGGCGGGCCCGCGGTTGCGCTGGTCGCCGGCGCGGCCATAGGCGAGGCC
>DASWVO010000147.1:0-28286 GCA_036406235.1 Opitutaceae bacterium | reverse complement strand
CCCGCCCCACCACCGGGAGAGCAAAATCCTCAGAGCAATGCAAACGACTCCGATTCCCTCCAGCTTGCTCGCTCCCCTCGTGCCTTCGGTGCACCAGGCACCTGGTATCCGGCATTTCCTCGCGCTGACCACTCTCGGTCTGGTGCTCGCGAGCGGCGGAAACGCGGCGCGCGCGGATGAAACAACCAACGCCAGCGACGACCCGCCGGTCCAGACGGTCCCGCGGGACGGGAGGATGGGAAGCGATCGCTTCGTGCGCGGCGAGTCCACCCGGCTGAAGGGCGGTCATGCGGTCGCTTGGGCGATCCTGTCGCGCAGCGGAAAAATCGAGGAGGTCGGCGTGACGATTTCGCTGGGCGTTTTCCGCACCGAGCACGAGCCCGGCGACGGTCCGTTGGACGCGATCGCGTCGCTCGAATTCCCGCGCGTCGTGCGGGAGGCGACCTATTTCAACCACTGTCAGGTGCACTGGAACCCACACGGCCACGCATCGCCCCCGAGCCAGCCCGAGCGCTACGCGGTTCCCCACTTCGACGTGCATTTTTACAGCGTGCCGGAGGCGGTCGTCTGGGCGATTCCCGCGCTGCCGCCGCCGCTGCCCGACGTGCCGGCCGACCTGCTTCCCGCGGGCTGGCAGCAGGCGGGGCCCTCCGAACCGGAGATGGGCCGGCATTCCTCGCCGGACAGCATCGCCGACGGCCCTTTCGCCGCCGACATGATCGCCGGCTTCCTGCCTTCGGGACGCACGATGCATTTCATCGAGCCGATGTTCACGCCGGAATTCCTGGCGCGGGCGGAGGATTTCACGATGCCGGTGCCGCGACCGCAGCGCTTCGGCCGGACGATGCTTTACCCCGAAACGTTCTCCGCCGAATACGACTCGAAGCTGAACGCCTACCATTTCGTGTTCCGGCAATTCGGGATCGTGGAATGATGAGTATCCGTCGAACGATTACACGTTGCCCGTGACGGGCGGGAAACAGCTCACGCAAGGATCACCATGCAACAGGCAGACATCACGAGCGAAGCCATCGAAGCGTTCCGGCGCTACACCCAGGCGTTCCAGGCGCGGGATGCGCGGGCGGTGGCGGCGCACTTCCATGAACCAGCGATGCTGATCACGCCCCAGGGGGTGGTGGCATTGCCCACGGCGGCCGCGGTCGAGCAAACCTACCGGGGCGTGATGGCGGACATGCCGCCAAACTACGAGCGAACGGAGTTCTCGCCGCTCTCCGGGCATCGACTGAGCGACGACCTGGTCGTGGTGAGCGGCGCGGCCGCGTGGAAGAGCTCCGCCAACCAGGACCTGATGTCCTTTGGGTTGACCTACACGCTGCGTCGCCGCGGCCGGGACTGGCGCATCGTCGTGGCGGCGATCCACGCGCCGGAGGGTGGGGGCGGGTTCTCGTCCGGCGGAACGCGATCTTGACGCGCACAGCTTACGTTCCCTCCGCACAGCCCCGGCTAGCTGGGAGTCGCCCGTTGAAACACCCGCCGAACCGCTCACTCCCGCATTCGCGCTTCCTTGATCAGCATCTCGGCAAACTTCTCCGCCTGCGGCTTCGGTCGCAGCGCAGGCAGACCGAGCATGACCGCGACACTTGGCAGCTTCGGTGCGAATGGCCTGACGACGACGGTCCGCGGCAAGATCCCCACAATCCCGTCGCTCAAGAGGGCCGCGGTATGCGAGGCTTCCATCTCCTCAAAAAGCGTGGAGAGACCATCGTTCACCAGGGATACAAAACGGAGGGAGACGCCGAAGGGTTTCACCATTGCGCGCATACTCGTCACATACTCCGGGTAATTCCTCTTTCCCAAGCCCGTGAGCGGCAGGTGATGCAGCCGCGAGACCGGCACGCGCTTCAGTTTCGCCAGGGGGTGTTTTTCCGGCAGAGCCAGCAGCGGTTGGACTCGGCGAAGCTCGATCAAGTGAAAGCCGGGGATACCCTTGGTCACCGAGATTGCAGGGCTGACAATCAGGTCGAGGCGCCCGGCGGTCGCCAGCTCGTTGATCTCCCGTGAGGAAACATCAGCCAGCTCGACGCGCACGCGGGGGGCGGCGGATTGGAACTTCGCCAAGGCCGACGCCATGATCCCCGTCGTCGTGGAGGGAGCGTAGCCCACGCGGAGGATTTCGGTGCGCGTCTCACCCCGGATGCGTCGAACCGCATCGTCGGCCCGCGCCAGCAGGTCGCGTGCTTCCTCATAGAACGACTCGCCTGCCTCCGTGAGCTCGACTGCGTTCGCGCCGCGCACGAGGAGTGGCACCCCCAGCTCGTCTTCGAGGTCCTTGATCTGCCGGCTGAGGGGAGGCTGCGTGAGGTGCAGGATCGTGGCCGCACGATTGAAGGATCCGTGGGAGGCGACGGCGACGAAGTAGCGGAGGTGGCGGAGTTCCATGGGCGCAGGATAGCTCAACCTAAAAGGATGAGCCACCCGACCAACAAAGTCTTAGCCAGTCCGCCGCTTCGACGATATTCTCGACGGGTGCAGCGGACCCGCAAAGGGGCCCGGAGCACAACTCACCGTTAGTATCGAAATCGTTATTACAGAAAACAAACGTACCATGAGTGACAACAAGACGGGCCTCAAAGCCCTCCTCCGCCCGGAAGACAGCATCCTGGTGCTGATCGACCACCAGCCCTTCCAGTTCGCCAACCTGCACAGCCACGAGCCGGCGATGATCATCAACAACGTCGTCGGCCTGGCCAAGACGGCAAAGGTGTTCAATGTCCCCACCATTCTCACCACGGTGATCGAGGAGCGAGGCGGCTATATCATCAAGGGGCTCCAGGATGTCTTCCCGGAGCAGAAGCCGATTGATCGCACCTTCATCAACACCTGGGAGGATCGGAAGGTGACCGACCTGGTGAAGAAGAGCGGGCGCAAGCAGCTCATTCTAGCCGCGCTCTGGACGGAGGTCTGCCTGGCCATGCCGGCGATCCACGCCCTTGGCGAAGGCTACGACGTTTTCGTCGTCACCGACGCATCGGGTGGCGTCAGTGCGGAATCCCATGACATGGCCGTGCGCCGCCTGGTCCAGGCCGGGGCGGTGCCGATGACGTGGGTGGCCGTGATGGGTGAATGGCAACGCGATTGGGCGCGCGAGGAGACGGCCAACAAACTCGCCAGCGTGCTCCTGGAGCACGGCGGAGGCAGCGCGGTGGCTCTCGCTTGGGAGACGCAGCTCCTGGCGAGCGCCCAACCGGCGAAGAAGTAGGGTTCGATCGTTGGCGCGTGTTATGCACCTTTCGAACGGCTGGCCGTAGCGCGGTGCTTCAGCCCGCGCGCGAGGGCGCAACGAACGCGGGCTGAAGCACCGCGCCACCTTGCGCAGCTCCTGCCTCAGCCGTGTCCCTGCCGCGGAACGGTGGGTACCGGCGAGGCGTCCGGCCGAGCCGCGCACGAACGACGGCGCAGGCGGAGGCTTCGCGCTACCTGCGCCCATCCTGTCGCGCCCGCGGGACGGCAGGCTGCCCTGGCAGCCTGCCCGGTCAACCCACCGCCGTCAGGAGACGCCTGCGGGCGGTTGCAGGATCGCGCCTTGGTCGGCGCTCGTGACGAGGCTGGCATACCGGGCCAGGTAACCGCGCGTGATCTTCCGCGGACGCGGCCGCCACGCTTCACGACGGCGGCGAAGCACGTTGTCCTCCACCTTCAGGCTCAGTCGGCGCTGCGGAATATCGATTTCGATCAGGTCGCCCGGCTCGATGAGCGCAATCGGTCCGCCGGCGGAGGCCTCCGGCGCCACATGTCCGATCGCCCCGCCGCGGGTCGCGCCGGAGAAACGTCCGTCGGTGATCAGGGCCACTGATTCGGCGAGGCCGCGGCCCGCCAGCGCCGAGGTGGGCGCGAGCATCTCCTGCATGCCCGGACCACCCTGCGGTCCTTCGTAGCGAATTACCACGACATCGCCGGCCTTCACCCGACCCGTGAGGATGCCGATCCGCGCGTCCTCCTCGGACTCGAAGATCACCGCGGGGCCGCTGAAGGTCATCATCGACGGCGCGACGCCGGCCGCCTTCACGACGGCCCCGCGCGGCGCGAGGTTGCCGAAGAGCACGGCGAGGCCGCCGTGCGGCGAGTAGGCGCGGGAGAACGGCCGCACCACATCGGCATCAAGCACCTGCGCGGACGCCACGGTTTCGCCGAGAGTGAGGCCGGTCACGGTGACGGTGTTGAGGTGCAGCATTCCCGGGCGTTCGCTGAGCGTCTTCAGGATCGCGGAGATGCCGCCGGCGCGGTCGATGTCCTCCATGTGATGAAGGCCCGACGGCGCGACTTTGCACAGGTGGGGCACGCGGGCCGAGATCGCGTTGAGCTCCTCGAGCCGCAGTTCGACGCCGGTCTCGTGCGCGACGGCGAGCGTGTGCAGGATGGTGTTCGACGAGCCGCCCATCGCCATGTCGAGCACGAGCGCGTTTTCAAAGGCGGCGCGCGTGAGGATGTCCGAGGGCCGGATGTTCTTTTTGACGAGCTCGACGATCGCGCGGCCGGCGTCGGCGAACAACGCGTCGCGCCGTGGGTCGGTCGCGGGAATCGAGCCGTTGCCGGGCAGCGCGAGCCCGAGAGCCTCGCACAGGCAGTTCATCGAATTGGCCGTGAACATGCCGGAGCAGGAGCCGCACGTCGGGCAGGCGTTGCGCTCGATCCGGTCGAGTTCGTCCTCGGAGATCGCCTGCCTTGAAAGTTGTCCTACCGCTTCGAATACGGAGGCCAGGTCGAGTGCCTGACCGGTGACCGGGTTGCGGCCGGTGCGCATCGGACCGCCGGATACGAAGACCGCGGGAATGTTCACCCGCGCCGCGGCCATCATCATCCCGGGGACGATCTTGTCGCAATTGGGGATGCAGACGACTCCGTCGAAGCAGTGGGCGCGGAGCATCGTCTCGATCGAGTCGGCGATGATCTCGCGGGAGGCGAGGGAGTATTTCATCCCGCCGTGGCCCATGGCGATGCCGTCGTCCACCCCGATCGTGTTGAACTCGAACGGCACGCCGCCGGCGGCGCGGACGGCAGCGCGCACCTTGTGCCCGACGACGTCGAGGTGGGCGTGGCCGGGGATGATCTGGACGAAGGAGTTGGCGACCGCGATGAAGGGCTTGTCCCAGTCGTCCTCCGACTGGATGACGCCCGTCGCCCGGAGGAGACTGCGGTGCGGCGCGCGCAGGGCGCCGCGCTTGATGGTGTCGCTGAGAGCCATGGCGGAGCTTAGCGCCGGACACCCGATGACAGAACTACCCTTTTCGCGCGGTTATGATACCGCTTCGGTATGGAGTATTCATTGCGCGAACTGGAGTGTTTCATCGCGGTGGCCGAGGAGTTGTCGTTTACCCGGGCGGCGGCGAAGCTGCGTCTGGCGCAACCGCCGCTCTCACGGCACATCCGGGCGCTGGAGGACAAACTCGGCGCGACGCTGTTCGACCGCACGGGCCGAAAGGTGGCGCTCACCGCCGCCGGGGCGGTGTTTTTTGAGGAAACGCGGACGGTGCTGCCGCAGCTCCTGCACGCGGGTGAAACCACGCGCCGGTTTGCGTCGGGCGCCGCCGCGCGGCTGCGGCTGGGGTTCGTCAGCGCGGTGCTGGGCCCGGAGCTGGTGGACGTTCTGCGCCTGTTTCGCGAGCGCCATCCGGAAGTGCAGCTCCAGGTGCAGGATTGTCCGCCGGCGGAGCAGCTCGACGCGCTGCGCCGGGGCACGCTCGACGGCGGCTTCGTGGGGCTGGCGCCGCGCGAGCGCACGCCTGGGATTCACTTCGTCCCGTGGCGGCGCGAGCCCCTGGCGGCATTCGTGCCGTTCGGCCACGCGCTGGCGGAGCGTCGGCAACTCGAGCTGCGCGAGCTGGCCGGCGAGGCCCTGGTCGGTGTTTCGCGCGAGGCGGCGCCGGCGTTTGCGGCCTATCTCCGGGAGCTCTGCGGACGCGCCGGTTTCCGGCCTCGCCTCGTGCTGGAGTCGCCGCGCGCGCAGGCGGTCGCCGTGATGGTGGCGGCGGGCACCGGCATCGCGCTCCTGCCGGCCTCGCTCGCGCGCGTGGTCGGCAACGCCGCCGCGATCGTGCCGCTGCGGCGGGCTCCGATGATTGCGCACGTATTCGCCCGCGCGGCCGGTATGCCTTCACCGGCGATGCGCCAGTTCGTCGCGCTGCTCACCGCGCCACCTGGCCGCCGCGGATAAGCGCGGTCCGTAATCTTCCTCGCGCAGCGAGGATCGATCATAGCCGTGGGCTTCAGCCCACGGACATGCCGAAGCACAGACGACGCGTCGCGTTAGCGACGCCTGACTCGTCCTGTTCATTCAAGCGTCGCTACGCGACGCATTGTTCATCGCCTAAAACAACCGTGCGCTCAAAGCCCACGGCAACTCTCATATCGCCGCTACGCCGCTGAGCGAAAGTGCATGACGCGCTCCAGTGGGAAATCTCCGGATTAGCGGTCCTGGTTTTTCCGAAAGCGCACCGCGTCGGCGGTGAGTGGAAGGGCGGAAGGGCTTTCTGAGCGCATGAGGGTGAGATCGCTCCTTGCGCCGGCGCGGAATGGGAATGTGCCGAGGCTGAACCAGCCGCCGTCGTCCGACGCGGCGCGCGCGGGGGCGGTGACCGTGGTTTCGCCGGCCGCGTGGACGATGCGACAGGCGGCGCCCGCGCAGCCGGGCGATTGCCAGACGCTGACCTCGTAGCGGCCCTCGTCAGGCAGCACCGGCATCCAGCGGGCGGCGGCCTGCGCGTCGGTGGATTGCCGGAGGGCGCCGCTGTAGCGCTGGCCCGGCTCGGAGTGTATCCAGTCACCGGCGACGAGATGAAGGGCGACACTGGTGGCGTCGAAGATGAGATCAGTCGGGGCGAGGAAGTTGCGGGCCCGGGCATGGCCGGGTTCGATGCCGGCGCCGGCGCGGATTTCGGCCGCGCCGGAGGCGTCCGGGGTGAGCAGGTGAACGGGTTCGACGACGTTGTCCGTGCCGTCGTTGCGCTGGGCGGCGGTGTCGGCGTGGTTCGCCTCGACGCGGTTGTCGCGGATGTTCGGGTTCCAGATGAACAGCCAGCGGATGGCCTCGGTCACGACGTTGTGGTGTACGTGCACGCCCTCGGTGTACTGGTCGAGGTAGAGCGCGCCGCCGGCCTTGGTGTGCGCGTCGGGCGGCAACATGCGTGCGACGACGTTGTACGCGATCTCGGAGCCGGGCATGCGGTCGGTCGTGTAGAGTCCGCCGCCATCGTCGAGGCGTCGCAGGTAATTGGTGACGAAATTATGCGTGATGCGGTTGGCCCGGGAGTCGGCCGGCGCGGACGGGTTGCCCCAGCCCCAGCCCTGGCTGACGGCGGTGTAGGGAAGATTCGCGAGCTCGTTGTGGGCGATCTGCGACGAATCGGTGTAGTAGCCGAGGAGGGCGACGGAGCCGAAGTAATCCTCGCCGACGTGCGCGAGAAAGTTGTTCGCGATGCGATTGCGACGCGGGAAGAGACGCGGGTTTTCGGGCTGCGCGGCGTCCTCGCCGAGCTCGATGCCGCCCCCCGCAAGATCGAAAAACGAGTTGCCCTCGATCACGTTGTCGTCGCCGCCGTGCGTGAACATCACGCCCGTGCCGCCGAGGCGCGCGAAACGGCAGCCGCGAATCACGATGCGATCGGCGGTGAAGGCCTGAAACGCGCCCGGCACGCGATCCTTGCGCTGATCATGGCGATACTGTGGGTCGACGGCCGCGGCGGGATCGACGGGCACGAGGGAGTTGGCCTGCACGTCGACAAAGCCCGCGCGGTTCGGCTGCGTCCAGCCGGTGTAGGCGAAGGTGAGCCCTTCGAAGCGCAGGTCATGCACGGGGGCGTCGGGGCGGCCGGCGAGCACGATGAGACTCTCGAGCTCGGGACGGACGATCTCGGCGCGGCGGGGATTCTCGCCCGGGCGAGGGCGGTAGCGCAGCACGCCGGCGGAACGGTCGAGGTGAAACTCACCGGGCGCGTCGAGAAACTCAGGCGCGTTCTCCAGCCAGTAGCTGCGGCCGCGGTAAACGCGATCGCCCTGCGGCTGCTTCGTCACGGCATCCCATTCGCGCTCCTCGATGACGGCGCGCACGGTGTCCGCGTTGTCGGTGTCCACCACGCGGGCGATGCGCAGGCGTTTGTGCATCCAGGCGATCAATACCGACAGCTCGACCTCGCCGGGACGGGCGGTGACGCCGGCCAGCACCTGGCGCGGCAGGTCGAAGCCGTCGGCTTGTTTTTCGGCGGCGAGCGTGAACATCCGGCCGCCGTTGGGAGTGCGCGCGCGCACGGCACGGCGACCGTCGATCCAGAGCTGGCGGAAATCGACGTCGCGGTCGACCTCCGCGCGATAAACACCCGCGCTGTCGCCCATCCAGCCGGTCACGCGCCGGCCGCCGCTGAGCAGCACGTCGGTCTCGGCGCCGGGTGCGGCGCGGTAAATTACGGCGAAGCCGTTTTCGCCGGAGTCAAGCGCGTCGAAGCGGACGGGTGCGGCGAGCTCGTAGAGGCCGCGCTGCAGCTCGACGACGAGGTCGCCGCGCTGCTCGTGGGCGGCGAGGTGAGCACGTACGGCCAGGCGCGCGCGGTCGAGCGTGGCAAAGGGAGCCGCGGCGCTGCCGTCGTGCGCATCGTCACCGAGCGGAGCCGGCGCGATGTGAAACGTGCGCTCAACCGCGGCGTCGGCGAGACCAGCGAAGGCCCAAAGCAGCAGGAGCAGACGAGTGCGGTGTTTCATCGGAACAGCATTAGTGGAGTGTAGGGCCGTGTCTCTGCCGGCCCCGGATTGGGCCAGTCGGAGACATGGCCTACGCGGGAACGGCTGTTTCCTGGATATCAGGCGGTCGCGGGCGTTGAGGTGAGTCGCCTCTTGGCGCGCCACAGCATGAGCGCGGCGAGCGGGTGGAGGCAGGCGAGGCCGACAAAGACGGGAATGTAGCCGGCGCGTTCGATCAGCGGGCCGGCGACGACGTTGAGTAGGAGCCCGCCGCTGGCGCCGACCGCGCCGAGCAGACCGGCGATCGTGGCAGCCGAGGTTTTGGGGAACACGTCGGCGACAAGCAGTCCCTGGCCGAAGAACCAGATCTGGCACACGATCGCGACGAGCGAGATCATCACGAGCGCCCACGTGATCGACGGAGCGAAGGTCGTGAACGCGCCGATCGGCGCGAACGCCGCGGCGAGCGCGAACATCGTCACGCGCACCCGCACGGGCGAGTAGCCGCGCGCCACGAAGATGTCGGTCGTGCGCCCCGTGGCCATGACGGCGGCCGAAGCGACGAACGACGGAATCCAGCCGATCCAGCCGAGCTGCGGGAGCGAGACGCCGAGGCGTTCCTGCAAGTAGCCGGGCAGCCAGAAGAGATGAAAGTACCACACCGGGTCGGTGAGCGCGCGCGCGGCCAGCAGCAGCCACACGCGGCGGTCGGCGAGAATCTCGCGCAGCGGCGCCGGCGTGAGCGTCGCCTCCGTTTCGCCGGGGAACGTGGGGGGATTTCGATCCGACAGCCACCAGGCGAGCGCCAGGAGCAGCCCGGCCGCGCCGGGGAGGATGAAGGCCATGTGCCAGTTCCACCAGCCGGTGAGCGTCGCGACGAGCGGTGGGGCAAGGATGGCGCCGACGGTGGTGCACGGGCTGAGCAGGCTCCAGGCGAACGCGCGGCGTTCCTTGGGAAACCACGTCATCATCACGCGCTGAATCGCGGGAAATGCGCCCGGCTCGGCCGCGCCGAGCAACGCGCGCGCGGCGGCGAGTTGACCGAAGCCTTGGGCGAGTCCGCTGAGAACGTTAGCGCACGACCACACCGCGGCGAACACGCTCAAGCTGATCCGCGTACCGAAACGATCCACGAGCCGCCCGCTCAGGATGTAGAACACGATGTAAGGCGCCATGAACGCCGTCACGAGCCACGAGTAATGCGTGTCGGTCAGCGCGAGCTCGCCTTTGAGCGTCGCCTTGAGGATCGAGAGGGTTTGGCGGTCGAGGTAGTTGAGCAGGCCGATGCCGAAGAGCAGCGCGAGCAACAACCAACTGCGACGAGGTAAAGTCATGGGGCGGAGAAATTCAGTTCAACCATGAAGGGACACGAAGAGACACGTACCGAGCGAAGCGAGATCAGCCATGAAATGCGGGGCAGGAGGAGCCGGCACTCTTTCGGCTCACAGGGATCGAAAACCAACGCGTGATCGGCCCGAACCACGACATCATTGAAATCGTTCGGTAGCGTGTGGGGGAACGGATTTGAACCACGAAGGCACAAAGGCACGACGTCCGGAGAGTGTGCCGCCCCGGGACTCTGGGTCTTTGTGATTCAGTTCAGTGGCTGTGGAGATGAATCACGCTTCGCGAGGCGCGACGTGCTCGTGCCAGTCGCCTCGGATCTGCACGCATTGCGGATGATCGGAGAGGCCGAGGCTGCGGCTTTGCTCGAGGCCGGTGACGAGGTCGACGGCGGCGCGCGCGGCGAGGTCGTAGCGTTGCTGAATGCCGGGCAGCGCGAGCGGATCGCCGGCCTGCCAGTTGGCGCACCACACGCGTCCGGCGGCGTGGAGCGCCTTGAGGCGGGGCGTCACGAGCTCGGGCCACATCTCGCGGCGCAGCAACAGCACGCCGTCGGGAGCATGCATCCGCAACCACGCGGGAAATCCGCGGGGGCCTTTCTGGTCGAGCGCATAGATCAGGCTGCGCGCCCGCGCCTCGTTCGGGTGATGCGTGACGAACGCGGCCTTCACGGCGCTGTCCGTGCGCTGGTTGATCTCCTCGGTCAACACGATCGCGGGGCGCGTGACGCCCGCCGCGGTCATGCGTTGCAGGCATTCGCAGACGGCATGGTAGTGGTCGTGTGCGACGCGGTGCAGCTCGACTGGCCACCGCGCGTGGCCGAGGACGACGCAGGCGAAATGCTCCCAGGCGAGCGCATAGTCGGACGCCACGCCTTCGATGCTCGGCGAGAAGATCACGCTCTGGATGCCCCGTGCGCGCAGGATGCCCGAGAGTCGCGCGCCGCTCAGACGGTCTTCGTCAGGCCAGAATTCCTCGAGCTGATAGCCGCGCAACTGCGCCCGGGCCGTCGCGCCTTCGCGCATTTGCACGAAAAAGTCTGTCGTGCGGGTCTGCGCGCGGCGACCCTGCATCCACACGAGCGCGATGCGCGCCGATGACGCCACGGCCCGGCCGCGGCCGATGTGCGCCATCAGCGCCGAGATCTGTGGATCGGGCCGGTAGCCGAGTTTCTCGCCGATCGCCTGGATGCGCCGGCAGGTTTCGGGCGGAATGCTCGGATGGTTGCGCAGGGCATACGAGACGGTGGAGACGGCGACACCGGCGCGGGCGGCGATATCCTTGATGGTGCAGCGACGGGGCGGGGGCATCAACCGAACGAATTCAGTCGAGCGACGGGCGCGGCGCAACCTCCGTGTGCGGCGGGCGATGATCAAAGGGCCGGATTTCTGTCGATCCGTCTACGGCGCCGGCGCGTCGATCCAGATCAGGCCGCACAGCGTCAGACGATTTGGGCTGTAAGGCGCCGGATCATCGAGCGGCTTGCCCGCGTCCGCCTTGATCGCGGCTTTGTCGAGCGCCGTAGCGAGGAGTTCGATGCGCGCGCGATGCGCGCCGGGCGCGAGCGTTTCCGGAAACCACCAGGCACGCTGACGGCAAAAGGTGGGACTCGCGTAGGCGTCGAAAAACGTGCCTCGCACCGGCGCGCCGCCGTCGATGCTCACGGCGAATTCGCCGCTGTCGGGCGCGGCGATGCCGAGGAAACCGAACCGCGTGCCGGTAAAGGTGAACTCGACGGCGCTGCCGGGAGTGGCGGCGCGCCAGGTGGGCGGCAGCAGGGCTTTCGTGGCGCCGCGGAGATTCGCATCGTCGAGCGGAACGGGCGTCCAGTCGCCGAGGCGCGCGGCGTCGGCGGCGAGTTGCAGGCCCGAGCGTTCCCAGTTGTCCGCGCGCAAAGGCGGCGGCAGCGCCGGTCGCGGCGTGAGGTTCGGAAGCAAAAGCGGTAGCGCGCGGTCGAGCGTTTCGAAGTAGATGCGGTGTCCGGCCGGAGTGGGGTGCACGCCATCGAGCGAGAAGGCGCGATCGCCGTCGGCGGAAGTGCCCTTGAAGACGAGCGAGCCGGCGGAGACGCGGCGCGCGACCTCGACGCCGAAATGCAGCGAGGGAATCCCGTAGTGCGCGGCGACCCGCTCCATCGCCTGCGCGGCGGGTGGGAGACGGCCCGCCTGCAGGTCGAGTAGGCCCGGTGTGGATACGGTGTAGACGAAGAAGATATCGGCGGAGGGAAGGGCGCGCCTCGTCTGGCGGACGATGCCCTCCAGCGTGCGCTCGACGCGTGCGGGCGGCGTGGAGGCATCGTTGACGGCGAACTCGACGAAAATGAGATCGGGCTGGTGGCGTAGCACATCCGATTCGAGCCGGCACACGCCGAGATCGGAACCCGTGCCGGGCAGGCCGGCGTTGATTTCGGTGATCGTGGTGTGCGGCAGCAGTTCGCGCAGGCGGGCGGTGGCGAGCGACCTCCAGCCCTCGGCCGCCGTGATGCTGCCGCCGAGGTAGGCGACCCGCAGCTCGCCGCCGGTTTCGGCACGCGCGGCGAGGTGCGGCAGGCCGCGGCGGCGGTGGAATCCCGGCTCGGAGGCAAAGGTTGTGCACGCGACGAGTGCGAAGGCGAGAGTCAGGGCGATCGGGTGGAGGTGCGTGCGATAGGGCCCGACCTCCGGGCGGGCCGCACAGACTTGCGCATGCCGAAGCGGCCCGCCCGGAGGTCGGGCCCTACCGGCCGAGTGGAGTTTCGCGGATATCGAGATCACGAGGCGGGACCGTAGACGCGGATCTCGAACACGCGTGCGTTGGGTGCGCCGTGAGTCGCGCGCGCGTCCAGACGCAGGCGGCGGGCGGCAACCGGCGAAGGGAGGCGATGCACGCGCTTACGGAGGATATTGTCGGCGATCGTCAGGACGGGCTCGCCGTCGAGGAGCAACTGGTAGTCGGCTACCAGTTCCGGTTGCGGTCCGCGGACGATCTTGCGGTTGGCGTGATCGCTGGCGCTCAGCGTCAGCTCGCGTTCGAGGCCGGAGTCGAAGGTGACGTGGATCTCCTGCACGTGTTGTGGTTCGGACCAGGCGAGTTCGATCCAAGCGGGCAACGCGACCGACTCCCAGCGATGCGTCGCGTCGTCGGCCCAAGGGCCGAAGTCGGAGCGCAACTCACGCGTGACCCCGTCGATGACCTGCGCCGCGGCGCCGTGCGGGGTTTCGCTGGAGGCGGCGACCGTCGTGGCGCGCGCGAGGTCGGCGGGATCGGCGTTGCGCACGGCGGGCAGGAACGCGTCATCGCGCAGCAGGCGTTGTTGGAGGCGTTCGATTTGTGCCGGGGAGAAAAATGTGGCGAGCCGCCCCGGGCGGCCGGGCGCGGCAAGAGCGGCGGCCGTGCCGACGGCCTGGCCCATCACGGCGCACGTGGCCATGACGCGCGTGCTCGCAAAGGCGACGTGCGTGGCGCTGATGTTGCGGCCGGCGAAGAGGAGGTTGTCCACGTTGCGCGAGCAGAGCGCGCGCAGCGGTATCCCGTAGAGATTCGGCAGATGAATGTGGCGGCACGGCGCTTCGTCGATCGCATCGACGCCGCTCGGCGGATGCAGATCGAGCGGCCAGCCGCCGTAGGCGACGGTATCCGGAAACAGGCGACCGGCCTCGAGATCCTGCTGGGTGAGGACGTGCGGCCCGAGAAAGCGGCGCGACTCGCGCTTGCCCGGCAGCGCGCCCACCCAGTCGAGCGCCCAGGGCGCGGAGTCGGGGTGCTCGCCGGAGTTTTTGATGTAGTCCCAGATGCCGAGCGCGATACGGAGCAGCTCGTGGCGGATCGCGGCGTTGTCCTTCAGCGTATCGAGCTGGCCGCCCCATTCGGCCCACCAGTAGCCGTACTCAAAACCCTCGATCGGCCGGAATTTGAATTCGTGCTTCTGAAAGCGGCGCACCCATGCCGGCGCGCGGAACGGCTGCGGCGTATCGTGGCGGCGCGCGGTGAACATGATCGAGCTGCCGAGCGTCTGCCGGTCGGCGAGGTCCAGCGCGAGCGACTCGCCGGAGTCGGCTTTCGCTTCGCGGCCGAGCATGAAGTCGGCTCCGGCTTCGGCCCCGAGGCGGCCGTCGCCCGAGCAGTCGGCGAACAGCGCGGCGTGAATCGTGAACGCGTCCTCGGTCGAGTGGCGCACGGCCTCGACCGCAGTGATGCGGCGGACCCTCTCCGGACCGGTTTCGACGGCGCAGCCGGTGCAGTCGGTGTCGAGCAGCAGCGTGATGTTGGGTTCGGCGACGACCTTTTCGTAGAGCAACAAGTCCCACTGCGAATAGGAGCGATGCGGGTTGCGGGCCGCATCCTCGAGGCGGAGCTCTTCGATGAGGCCGGTCTCGCGGGCTCCGGGGCGGCGGCCGTGGATGTCGGCGCCGACCGTGTGCATGCGGATTTCGCTGGAGGCGTTGCCGCCGAGGACGGAGCGGTCCTGCAGCAGGACAACCTTGGCGCCGTTGCGGGCGGCGGCGATCGCGGCGCAGACGCCGGAGAGGCCGCCGCCCACGACGACGAAATCGGTGTGAAGCTCGTGGTGAGTCATTGGGAGATGGATACGAAAAGGCGGGTGCCGTTGTTGAGGCGGCGGGCTCAGGGCACGGCGGGACGCGGCGTCGCCGTCGCGGCGGTGAGAGTGAGGACGGCCGGTTTGCGACCGTGGGCGCGGGCGGTGAGCACGAGCGGGCCAGCCGACTTGGTGGTCTGCACGATCACTTGGGCGGAGCCGTTGAACAGGCTGCGGCGCGTGCCCTTGTCAGGCTCGTGGCAGGATGGATCGCCGTTGCCGACGCCGATGATTTTGCCGGGGCCGCTGAGCTCGAACTCCACGGCGTCCATCGCGGTGGGGACGGTGCGTCCCTCGGGATCGAGTGCGGAGACGGTGACCACCGCGCAGTCTTCGCCGTCGGCGCGCAACGTGGCGCGGTCGGGCACGAGCGCGAGCGCGGCGGCCGGGCCGGTGGTTTCGACACGTGTAGTGGCGGTGACCCTACCGGTGCGGTAGCCATCCGCGCGCAGGACGCCGGCTTGATAGACGACCGGCCACTCGACGTAGCCGCCGCGCGGCACGGCCTTGCGACCCTGGCTCTGGTCGTTCACGAAAAGCTCGACCTCTTCGAAATTCGTGTAGGCGCGCACGGCGATCGGCTCCTTGTCGCGCGCCGCCCAGTTCCAGTGCGGCAGGAGGTGCAGCACGGGCTTGTCGGACCACCACGCCTGGCAGAAATAGAAACTGTCCTTGGGGAAGCCGCACGTATCCATCACGCCGAACTGGCAGTTGATCGCGGGCCAGTCGTAGGGCCACTGCTCGCCGCGGTAATCAAAACCCGCCCACATGAAGACGCCGGCGACCCACGGGCGCTCCTCGAAGTAGGGCAGCCAGACGTCGATCGCGGAGCCCCACTGCGGAAACTTCGTCGCGTAGGCCGGCACGTAGGCGCGCACGCGGTCCTCGAGGTAGATGCCGCGCGTGGCGACGTTGGACGACTCCTCGCTGCTGATCGCGGGCTGCTGCGGACGCGCGGCGTGAAACGCATCAGCGTCGCCGAGCTTGCGGTAATTGAAGCCCTGCACGTCGACGATATTGGAGAAGCCTTTGCCCCAGTCGGCGTTCATCGGCATCATCGTGGGCCGCGTCGGGTCGAGACGCTTCACGAGAGCGTGCAGCGTGCGCGCGATCGGCGTGCCCCATTCGTCGTTGCTCTGCATCGAGTCCTTGAACTCCTCGTTGCCGAGCGACCACAGGATGACGCTCGGGTGATTCCGGTCGCGGCGCACGAGGCGCTCGAGCTGGCTCAGCGTCTCGGGCGTCGCGTCGAAGCGGCGATTCTCGTCGACCACCAGCAGACCGAGGCGATCGCAGGCCTCCAGCAACGCGGGCGTGGGCGGGTGGTGGGCGGTGCGATAGGCGTTGCAGCCCATCTCCTTCAGGCGGCGGACGCGGAAATCCTGCAACGCGTCGGGCAGCGCCGTGCCGACCCCGGCGTGGTCCTGATGATTGCACGTGCCGCGAATGACGTAGCGCTTGCCGTTGAGCAGAAAGCCCTCGTTCGGGTCGAAGCGAATGGTGCGAATGCCGAAGGACGTTTCGTAAACGTCCACGGTCGCCGCGGATTGTACCCGCGCCGACGCTGGCGGCTGCGCCGGACGCACTTCGGACACGAGCCGATACAAGTGAGGCGTCTCCGGCGACCAGAGCTGCGGCGCAGCGACGGGAAGCTCGGGCGCGATCTCGAGCTCCGCGCCGGCGGCGACGGTAAACTCCGCCGACGTCGTCTCGGCGACCGCTCGACCGGAGGGATCGATGACTCGCGAAACGAGCACGGCGCACGAAGTATCCGGCCCATCATTACGAACGGTGGTTTGCGCGCGCACCACGGCGCGGCCGTCGTCGGCCAGCGTCGTCGAGACGAACGTGCCCCAGTGCGCGACGTGCACCGGCGGCGTTTTCACGAGCCATGTGTGGCGGTAGATGCCGGCGCCCTCATAGAACCACCCCTCGGTGCGTGAGGCGTCGACGCGGACGGCGAGGATGTTTTTGCCTCCGTAGTTGGCGTAGGGCGCGAGGTCGAATTTGAAACTGCTGTAGCCGCTGACGTTGCGGCCGAGGCAACGGCCGTTGAGCCACACGAGGCAGTTGCGATACACGCCGTCAAACTCCACCCAGAGCGCGCCGCCGCGGTCGGCCTCGCTGAGTTCGAACGTGCGGCGATACCAACCGATGGTGTTGCCGGTGACGCCGCCGAGATCCTGCGTGCTCTGCCCAATCTCGAGCGCGGCCCAGGAATTCTGCGCGCCGACGCCCGCGCCCATGTCCTTGTAACCGTGGTTGCGCAGCGCCTTGGGATTGAACGGCAGCTCCACCGCCCAGTCGTGCGGCAGGTCGAGCGTGCGCCAGCCGCGATCGTCGAAGTCGGGTTGGACGAAGGCGACGGGGGGCGCGGTGTTGATGTCCGCCGCGGTGCGGCGCAGCGGCACGAGCTTCGGCTCCTCGTCGAGGTGCGCGCGGGCCGTGCGCTCGAGCGCATCGACTTCGGGGTAGGCGAAGAGCGCCGCATCCTGTCCGGCCGGATCGCCGAGATGGAATTTCCAGCCGAAGTCGAGCAGCAGGCGCTCGCGGGCGGCGAAGGCGGAGCAGGCGGAAACGAACAGCAGAACGAAAAGCAAAATGCGGCGCGGCGGTCGCGGGCGGGGTGGCATGCGCGGACTATTCGCGGTCGCGCCGCCGCGCCGCGAATCGCCTCGCACTGAAATCGATCAGTGGGCGTCGGGACCGAGGTTCCTGGCCGCGAGGAGGGGTGTCGGGCTCTACTTTACCGGAAGCCGGCGAGGGACGCGAAGAACGCATCGGCCGCCGCCAGCACCTCGGCGCGCAAAGGGCCGCCGCCTTCCCGGTAGGCATAGATCGGGTGCCCGGCACCGGCGAACGTGACGACGTCGCAACGCTCACCCCCGCCTTGAGCAGCGGCCTGAAACGCGCGCGCGGTTTGCACGGGCGTCAGGGTGTCTGCCGTGCCGACCAGGATCAACGTGGGCGGGAGCACGCGCGTCGCCGCGGCCGACAGCAGGTGCAGCGGCGAGAGCTCGGCGAACCGCTCGCCAAACGATGCGTGCAGGCGACTCTGCGGGCCTGTGTCGAGCGCGGGGTAAAGCAACAGCAGGGCCGCCGGCCGTTCCTCGTTGCCCGCCTTCAACGCGGTGACGGCCGCAAGGTGTCCGCCCGCCGACGCGCCGCCGAGGACGATGCGCATTGGGTCGACGCCCAGCTCCGCCGCGTGCGCGCGCACCCAGCGCAGGGCGTCGCGTGCGTCTTCGGCGCTTTCGAAGGGCGTCGTCCGGTGCGTGCTCGCGATCCGGTAGTCGGCGCTGATCGCCACGAAGCCGCGGTCGGAGAAATGCGCGCACTCGGGATAGAGCTGCACCGGCGTGCCGTGCGTCCAGCCGCCGCCGAAGAAGAACACGATGGCTGGACGGCCTCCTCCCGCCGGCGCAGGATTTCTCGCGGGCGCGAAAACGTGCAGCATCAAGGGCGCGGAACCGGTGGGCGTTTTGTAGGCGACCGGCTTCGGCGAAAACGCGCGCGCGGGAGGAGGTAGCACCGTTTTCAATGTTTCGAACCACGCCGCAGCCATCTTCTCCGCGCCCCGGGCGTTGGGATGCACCTTGTCGGTGACGGTGTCGGTGGTCCAGTCGAAGCCCGTCGCCTGATCGACGGGCACGACGCGTTGCGTGGACGTGTCGAGGCGCCCGGCCAGTTCCGCGAGCGCGGTATTCAATTCGGGGATATACGCGTATTTCGGCAACTTGCCGGCGGGGATCACCTGCGCGAGCAGCACGGTGACGCGCGGGTTCACGGCGCGAAACTCCGCGATGAGACGCTCCGTCGCCGCGACGATGCCTGGAATCGGTTGCTCTTCGACCGTGTGGTTGTGGCCGCTGTGCAGCAGCACGACATCCGCCGGATGTTCGCGAAAATGCGCGGGCACGGTCTGCGCAAGAAACTCCGTGTTCTTGCCGCCATAGCCCTCGTGGGCGAGCGGGCCGACGCGGGTGGCGCTTCGCTGAGTGCCGACGAACTCGACCACATAGCCCGCCGCGAAGAGTTTTTCCCAGAGCGGGTAGCGGTAGCAGGAGAAGAAATCCGCACCGGCCGTGATCGAGTCGCCCACGGCCATTAGCCGGAGCGAGCGGGCGGCGGGCACGGCGGTCGGCTCCGCGGCGCCGGTGGCGAATGCGAGGCCGAGCGCGAGGCCGACGGCGAGTGCGGCGTGGCGCGGAAGACGGAGGAGCAGGGACATGCGGCGGTATACGATCGAGGCGTTGGCGGGGCGACTCAGCGTGTATCGAAATCGTTCACCCGCGGCTGGACGCTGAGCGATTTCAGTAACGTGGCCGTTTTGCCCTCCGCCCGGTCGGCTCATTACGGGGCGAACCCTTGGCTACCCCTCTGCCTCCGCTTCCGGACTGGCACGCCTGCTTTCAGGTTGGGCTTGTCCGGCGATCACTTCTGCCGGCGGTGGGGCGGCCTTGCGGCAGCAAACCGTCACCCTCATCAACACCTGCCCCATGAATACCTTTCGCCCCGGTCGCCGCACGCTCGCCAGCACGACGCTGCTGCTCGTCGGCGTCTGTCCGGTCCCGGCTCAAACCACCGCATCGTCCGCCGCGGAGGCGGACCCGGAGGACAACGCGCCGATCAAGCTCTCGGTCTTCGAGGTCACCAGCGCCAAGGACTCTCCCTATGTGGCCGACAAGTCCGTCGCCACGACGGGCTTTGCCGCCGATCTCGCCAAGATCCCGCTCGCGATCAACGTCGTCACCGAGCAGTTCCTCAACGACATCGGCGGCGTGGGCTTCAACGGCGTCGCCGCCTATCAGGCCGGCTTCACGACCGACGCGGGGGCGATGGACGATGGCGGCCGCAACACCGCGGGCGTCAGTCCGACGGTCGGCGCCGTCACCGGCGGCGAGCCTCTGCGCAACCGCCTGCGCGGCCAGCCGATCAACGTCAGCCAGCGCAACGGCCTGCCGATGATGTTCGGCTTCAGCACCGAAAACGTGAACCGCGTCGAGATCGCGCGCGGACCGATGGCCGTCTTCGTCGGCGGCTCGACGCTCGGCGGCGTCATGAACCTCGTGACCGACAAGCCGTCGTTCCAGCGCAGCGCGAGCTTCAACGTGAAGGTCGACTCCAACGACAGCTACGCTTTCCGCGCCAACGTCACCGGCCCGATCGTGAAGGACAAGCTGGCCTACCGCGTGATCGCCCAGTACAGCGACAACAACACGTGGCGCGATTTCAGCGAATCCGAGACGACGTTCATCAACCCGCAGGTCACGTGGCGGCCGTTCTCCAAGCTGAGCACGCGCCTCGAATACGCCTACCGCGATCGCAGCGGCAACACCGTGAGCCACGCGATGCAGTCGACGCAGAACTACCAGCGCGACTACGACAACCCGTCGCAGGCGCTGCTCGACCTCGGCCGGAACCGCACGGGGGCGCTCGCGGGCGTCCCGTATACGGTGACCGAATACCGCACCCGCATCGCCCGCGCGTTCGCCACCTGGCGCGCCGACCGCTACGCGGTCGACGGCGTGTGGCACTCGCTCGGCGAGGGCGAGGCGTTCACCGCGGGCGACTGGACCGGCGGTTACGACGCCAATCACTTCGGCGCGAACGATCCCTACACGTCGACCTACCATCTCGTGGAGAGCGAAACCAACCTCTTCGCCGCCGAGTGGCTGGAGGTGCGGCTGCTCGGCCGCTGGATGGACCAGGACAGTCTCACGACCTACTTCAGCAACGCCCTGCGCCGTTATCCCGACGGCAGCACGCCGCTGCTCTCCGCCACCAACACCTCGACGAAGCGCCACGAAGAGCCGCTCAACGGCAAACTCGAGGCGGTGTTTTCCCAGGAGTTCCTCAAGGTGAACCACAAGCTCCTGGTCGGCTACGAGCTCTCCTTCAACCAGGCGTGGGCGGTGAATCCACTTTGGGACTACACAAAACTCGGCGCCGTTGCCGCCTCGCCCAATGTCGCCGGTTCTCCGGCCAGCCTCACCGGCGCGAACATCCTCAATTATTTCGATCCCCGCGCGCACCACGTGCCCGACTACGCCGCGCTCGTCTCGTGGGCCGACGAAACGCTCGCGCCCGGCGTCGCCGCGCAGTTCTACACCCGCAGCTTCCCCGAGGCGGGTTACGTTGCCTACAGCGGCAGTTTCTGGAAGGACCGCATCACCGTCTTCGGCGGCTATCGCAACAGCATCATCGAGTCCCACAGCTGGACCGCCGATCGCAACGGCAACCGCCTCACGACCTCCGGCATCACCCCGCGCCAGTCGACCCAGTCGCACACCGTCGGCATCGTGATCGAGCCGTTCCCGGGCTTTAACTTTTACGCCAGCGAGAACATCGGCCAGGATGCGCAGACCGGCTCGCTCATCAATCCCACCACGACCGTGTACAACTCGCTCGTGACCGACGAGGAGCGCGCCGCCAACCGCGTACCCGATCTCGAGGGCTACGGGCGCGAGGCTGGCATCAAGTTCGAGCTCTTCAACCGCAAGCTCATCGGGCGCGTCGGCGTCTTCGACCTCTACCGCCACAACACGATCGTCATCGACAACGAGCGCACGGCGAACGATCCGCGCAACGTGGGCACCGTCGTCGATCCGAATCCGGAAACGCAGAACACCGCGCAGACCGCCCGCGTGCAGTGGAACCGCACGATCGACGGCAACCAGTCCAGCGGCGTTGAGCTCAGCCTCTCCTGGTCGCCGACCCGCAACTACACCGCCGTGTTCGAGGCCAGCCACCTCTGGACCAACGAGCTCACGATCAACCCGCCGCTCGCCGGCACGAGCCCGACCGCCGCGGCCATGATCGATTACCAGATCCTCAACGGGCGCCCGCTCGACAACACGCCCGACAACACCCTGCGCCTCTGGCAAAAATACACGTTCACCGAAGGCCGGCTGAAGAGCGGCTGGGTCGGCTTCGGCGTCCGCGCCCAAAGCTCGGTCATGCCCGCCGCCAGCACGTCCTCCTGGGGCACGGTGTTGCCGAGCTGGACGGTCTACGACGCCGCGGTCGGTTACGTCGCGCACGTCTTCGGCCGCCCGCTCGAGCTGCAGCTCAATGTGGAAAACCTGACCGACGAGCTCTACTCCGCCGGCGGCCGCTCCTGGTCGCCGCCCCGCACGTGGTTCTTCCAGGCGACGACCCGCTTTTGACGGACGTTTCCGTCCGGTCGCGAGGGACCCCGCGCGACCGGCACGAGGGTGAAGCCGCCGCTCGGCGGGACGCCTCGCCCTACCTGCCATTGTCGGTAACGGCTTCCCCGCCCGCTATATTCCCGACGACCGGAAGCGCGCGCGGTATTCGGCTGGCGTGAGCTTCAGCCGGCGCAGAAAGGAGCGGCTCATCACGTCGGCGCTGCCGAAACCGCACGCCGCTGCGATCTCCTCCAGGCTTTGGGTGCTGCGCTCGAGCTTGCGGCGCACGGCCTCGATGCGGATTTCCTCGGCGTAGTGCGCGGGCGACTTGCCCAGCTCGCGCGTGAAAACGCGCTGGAAATTCCGTTCGCTCATCGCCGCGCGCGCCGCAAGTGCCGGGATCGACAGATCCCCGGCGAGATGGTCGAGCATCCAGATCTGCAGATCGCGCAACGGCCGGCTCTCCGTTGCCTGCTCCTGCAGCGAGACGCTGAACTGCGCCTGGTTGCCCGGACGGCACAAGAAGACGACGAGCATTCGCGCGACCTCGAGCGCGAGCTTGCGCCCGTGATCCTCCTCCAGCAGCGCCAGGCACAGGTCGATGCCCGAGGTGGCGCCGGCGGCACTGTAGACGTTGCCGTCCTTCACCCAGATCGGGTCGGGGTCGACCTTCACCGTGGGAAACTGCTCCGCGAGCTTTTGCGCGAACGCCCAATGTGTCGTCGCGCGCCGGCCGTCGAGCAGCCCCGCTTCCGCGAGCAGGAACGCGCCGACGCACACCGAACCGACGCGGCGGCTCACCTGCGCCTGCCGCCGCAGCCATTTGAGCAGGGCGGGTTGCGCGCGCCCCGCCTCGATTCCCATGCCGCCAGGCACCAGCAGCGTATCCACGCTCCGCTTCAGGGTGGAGTAGTGCGGGCCGCTCCGCATGTGCAGCCCATACATGCCGTCCACGTCGGCCGTCTTTTCCGTGGAGAAAAATTCGATGTGGTAGCGTCGCTCCTCCGGCAGGAGCTGGTTGGCCGACGCGAACACGTCGACGATGCCCGCCACGTCGAGCTCGCGCACGCGCGGATACATCAGGATCGCAAGGCGGCGGGGCGCGACGGCTTCGTTCATGCCGCGTGAGCGAAGCGCGCCGGCGGGCGCACGCCAAGAGCGGAGAGGTCGGCGCAACGCTCGCACGACGTCATTTTGGCGGAAATCGTCGGCTCCCTGGCGTTCAAGCCACCCCCCGAATCGCGTAGAGTAAACGTGTGCCGGCGAGCACCACCGCCCACCGGCAAACTCCCACCGACCTCCCTCCTCAACGCCTCGTCCTCATGAACGCCACCGCCACTGTCTCCGCTCCGCGCCCCACCTCTGCCGCCGCTCCCGTCTCCACCCGCCTTGCCGGCAAAGTCGCCGTCGTCACCGGCGCCTCCAAAGGCATCGGCGCCGCCATCGCCCTCGGCCGCATCGGCCAGCCCGACGACATCGCACCGGCGGTGGTGTATCTCGCGTCCGACGAATCGTCGTGGGTTACCGGCCAGACGCACCTCATCTCCGGCGGCAGGTTCTGACCACGCCCGCACGCCTCCCAACTCATAGCTTTCAACCCTCAACTCTCAACTGATCCCAATGACCTCCAAAACCATCGTCCTCATCCACGGCCTCTGGGTTACGCCCCGCTCGTGGGAAAACTTCAAGCAACACTTCGAATCCCGCGGCTACACCGTGCTCGCGCCCGCCTGGCCCGGCATCCGGGGCAGCGTCGAAGACATGCGCCGCGATCCGTCGTCCTTCCACGGCGTCGGTCCGCAGCAGGTGGTCGACCACTACGCGAAGATCATCGCGGCGCTGCCGGAGCCGCCGATTCTGATCGGCCACTCCTACGGCGGACTCATCGTGCAGCTCCTGCTCGACCGCGGCCTGGGCGCCGCCGGCGTGGCGATCGACTCCGTCCCGCCCAAGGGCATCAAGCTCCTGCCTTTCTCCACCTACGAGGCGCTCACGCCGGCGCTGGTCAACCCCGCCAACGCGAAGCGGACCTATCTGTTTCCCTTCGCCCGCTGGTGGCGTGTATTCGCCAACACCCTACCGGAGGCCGACGCGCGCGCCGCCTACGCCGCCCAGGCGATTCCGGCGCCTGGCCGGGCGATCTTCGAGGCGGGGTTCTCCAACCTCACGCTCCGCTCGCCCGTCACGGTGAATTTCCGCAACCCGCACCGGGCGCCCCTGCTCGTGATCGGCGGCGAAAAGGACGTCATCATGCCCGCCGCACTCAGCCGGAAGATCTACCGCCGCCACCGCGCCTCCCCGGTGGCGACCGACTACCACGAGTTCCCCGGCCGCAGTCATTACCTCATCGCCGAAAAAGGCTGGGAAGAGGTCGCCGACTACGCCCTCGCCTGGGCCGAGCGGCAGACCACCGCCGGCCGGAACCCGTCCCACCTCTCATCCGGGCTTGCTCCCGCGTCGGCCCGGGCCGCCGGCATCGCGCCGTAACCGGCTGTCGACGCCCTCGGAGCCGGATAAATTCGGTTCAACCACCACGATGATGACCCGAAAACGCGACGAGGGCGTCGCGTCCCCAGGGTGAGTGAGCGCGAAGTGAGCGCGCAGCGCGCTCGGAAATGGAGCCGCGGCGCCCCCGCCGCGGTCGAGCGAGCCACGCTCAACGGAGCCGCGCCTTCCGCGACGAGAACATGAGCCAACGCGTGTGGCAGTACGGTGGACGGCGGACGCCGGCCGAAAACGCGACGAGGGCGTCGCGTCCCCAGGTAAGTGAGCGCGCAGCGCGCTCGGAAATGGAGCCGCGGCGCCCCCGCCGCGGTCGAGCGAGTTACGCTCAACGGAGCCGCACCTTCCGCGCCGAGACATGGAGCCAACGCGTGCGGCAGTACGGTGGACGGCGGACGCCGGCCGAAAACGCGACGAGGGCGTCGCGTCCCCAGGGTGAGTAGTGAGCGGCGCAGCGCGCTCGTAAATGGAGCCGCGGCGCCCCCGCCGCGCCGCTCTCACCCGATCGGGGGATACGAGAACCCGCGCGAGCTTGCTACAGTGGCGTCAGCCCCGCGTTCCGCGTGTCGCCCTGCGCCCACGCAAACTCTCAACGCTCCCTTTGTGAAACGCCCTGCCTTTCGCCTGCTCCCGTCCTCGCTCCTCCGGAAATCCACCGCGCTGATGCTCGCCGCCACGCTTCTCCCGCCGCTCGCCCGCGCGGCTCAACCTGCCGCCGCCGCGACCCCCCCGCCGGCCGCGGCCCCGCACCGCTTCGAGATCGGCGCCGACGCCTTCCTCCTCGACGGCGAGAAATTTCAGATCCGCTGCGGCGAACTGCACGCCGCCCGCGTGCCGCGCGAATACTGGCGGCACCGCCTGAAAATGGTGAAGGCCATGGGCCTGAACACGGTCTGCGCCTACCTCTTCTGGAACATGCACGAGCCGCGCCCCGGCCAGTTCAACTGGTCCGGCCAGGCCGATGCGGCCGAGTTCTGCCGCGCCGCGCAGGCCGAGGGACTCTGGGTCATCCTCCGGCCCGGCCCTTACGCGTGCGCCGAGTGGGAGATGGGCGGCTTCCCGTGGTGGCTGCTCAAGCACGAGGGCGTCCAGCTCCGCAGCCGCGACCCGCGCTACCTCGAACCGGCGAAACGCTATTTGAAGGAAGTCGGCCGCGTCCTCGGCGACCTGCAGGTCACGCGTGGCGGCCCCATCCTCATGGTGCAGGTGGAAAATGAATACGGTTTCTACGGCAAGGACGCCGCCTACATGGGCGAGCTCCGCCAGGCACTGCTCGACGCCGGCTTCGACGTGCCGCTCTTCGCCTGCAACCCGAAACAACACCTCAAGGACGGCTACCGCGACGACCTCTTTCCCGTCGTCAATTTCGGCTCCGATCCGAAGGGCGGATTCGCGGCCCTGCGCGAAATCCTCCCCGAGGGCAAGGGCCCGCTCATGTGCGGCGAATTCTATCCGGGCTGGTTCGACACCTGGGGCGCGCCGCACCACCTCGGCGACGCCGGGCGCTACCTCGACGACCTCCGCACCATGCTCGATATGGGCGGCTCGTTCAGCATCTACATGGCGCACGGCGGCACGAGCTTCGGCTTCTTCACCGGCGCCGATCGTCCTTTTAAACCGGATACATCGAGCTACGACTACGACGCCCCCATCAGCGAAGCCGGGTGGGTGACCCCGAAGTTCGAACAGTCCCGCGCGCTCCTGGCGAAATACCTCCTCCCCGGCGAGACGCTCCCCGAGCCGCCGGCGCACAACCCCGTCATCACGATTGCCCCCGTCGCCGCCACGCACGTCGCCCCGGTCTTCGCCAATCTCCCCTCGCCGCTCACCGACGAGCGCCCGCGCCCGATGGAATCTTACGACCAGGCGCACGGCTGCATCCTCTACCGCACGCAGCTCCCGGCCGGCCCCGCCGCGACGCTCGAGGCGGCCGCCATTCACGACGTCGGCCAGGTGTTCCTCGACGGCGAGCGGATCGGCTTCACCGACCGCCGCTCCCGCAACTTCCGCGTGGAGCTGCCCGCGCGCGCGCGGACCGCCACGCTCGACATCCTCGTCGAAGCGATGGGTCGCGTGAACTTCGGCGTCGAGGTCCACGATCGCAAGGGTATCCACGCACCGGTTACGCTCACTCCCGCCGGGTCGCCGCCCGCCGAACTCACCGGCTGGCAAATCCACCGCCTGCCGCTCGATCCCGCGATGCTCGGCGCGTTGAATTTCGAGAAGGTGGATGGCGGTCTCCGGGCGCCGTCGCTGACCCAACCCGGACAACACGGCCCGGCCTTCTGGCGCGTCACCGTCAACGTCGAGAAACCCGGTGACACGTTTCTCGACATGCGCCCGTGGGGCAAGGGCTTCGCCTGGGTCAACGGACACAACCTCGGCCGCTACTGGAACATCGGCCCGCAGCAGACGATGTACCTTCCCGGCCCCTGGCTGAAGCCCGGCGAGAACGAGATCATTATCCTCGATCTCCTCGGCCCCGAGCAGCCCGTCGTCGCCGCGCTCGACCAACCCATCCTCGACGAGCTCCGCCCGAAGCTCGATTTCGCCCGCGCCAAGCGCCGCGACGTGACGCTGCGCGCCGACTTCGGCCCGCCCGCGCACGCTGCGAGCTTTGCGCCCGGCACGGATCTCCAGGAGGTGCGCCTCGCCGCGCCGGCCCGCGGCCGCTACTTCTGCCTTGAAGCGCTGAGCGCGCAGGACGGAAAATCCTTTGCCTCCATCGCAGAGCTCACGTTGCTCGACGCCGCCGGCCAGCCGCTCAGCACGGAAGGCTGGACGATCGCCTACGTCGACAGTGAGGAGCGCGAGCGCGAGGACGGCACGGCGGAAAACGCGATCGACGGCCAGACGGCCAACTTCTGGCACACGCAATGGGGCGGGACGCAGCCCAGCCACCCGCACCGCCTGATCCTCGACCTCGCGCAACCGCGCGAGATCGGCGGCATCCGCTACGTTCCGCGCCAGGGCCCCGCCGACGCCACCGGCCGCATCAAAGCCTACCGCCTCTACATTGCCGACGACCTGATCGCCCCCTGATTGCACACCTCCAGTCACACCAGCCCCGCTCACCCTTGGGGCTGGGCGTGGAGATCGGATGACCGCCGGAAACGCGACGAGGGCGTCGCGTCCCCAAGTGAGTGAGCGCGCAGCGCGCTCGCAAATGGAGCCGCGGCGCCCCCGCCGCGGTCGAGCGAGCCCCGCCAACGGAACCGCACCTTCCGCGCCGAGACATGAGCCAACGAGTATGGCAGTACGGTGGACGGCGGATGATGGCCGAGAACGCGACGAGGGCGTCGCGTCCCCAGGGTGAGTAGTGAGCGGCGCAGCGCGCTCGTAAATGGAGCCGCGGCGCCCCCGCCGCGGTCGAACGAGCCACGCCGGCGAGGGCGGCCTAAAACTGTAAATCCACCAAGCGCCCTTTCCATGGCCAGTCCGCCGGTTTTTCGCGCAGTCCCTTCCGAACTGGATTCAGCGCAACGTAGTGCCATTTCTCCGCATAATCGTCGGCGGAACGCAGAAGTCGATCGAAGTAGTCGCGCTGCCAGAGCGATGGCGTCTGGCTGGTTGATGCGAGCGCGCGACTGCTGATCGACTTCCAAGTCGCAATCCACTGCGCGAGCGATTTCGCCACCGGCGCTGCGCGAGCGAAAAGATGTACATGATCGGGCATCAGCAGGTAGTCGCCGACAAACCACCCGTCGATCTCTGGCGATCTTTGCCAGACCGTAGTGAGGCAGTCGAAAGCGATGCGGTTATCGAGGCAGTGCTGGCGCTCGTGCGTGACCACCGTCACGAATACAATCGGCTGGCGTGCGAACGCTTGCAGATGCGGCAGCCGGCGATGCTCGGGCATGACGGCCTATGTGGCTTCGATTGCGCTCTCGCGCAACTCCTGAAGGCGACGCAGCGCGCTGCCAACTAATGGGCGAAAACGCGACGAGGGCGCCGCGTCCCCAGGGTGAGTAGTGAGCGGCGCAGCGCGCTCGTAAATGGAGCCGCGGCGCCCCCGCCGCGGTCGA
>DASWVO010000146.1:0-18243 GCA_036406235.1 Opitutaceae bacterium | reverse complement strand
GCAGTATGACATAACGGTTGGCGACACGGCGCCGGCGTGGAGGCCGGCGGCTGTCGATGGAAATCAAATGCGCATTGGAACGGGCGCTGACAATCAAAATCCCCGTGCTGGTCCGTGCGGCGGGGCGGATGTACGAGGATGCCGGCGGGGCGGGCGCCGAGGAATCGCTTGCCATTGCGCGCGTTTGGCAAAGGGTGGAGGCCTGATTTTCCAACGCGGAGCCGCCCCGGGTCCGCCCGTTCCACCGCTTCTTTATTCCATGGCCGGCGAAACGCCTTCCTCCAAAAAACGCAACCGCAGTGGCGGCCCGATCCTCTCCATTCCCGATTTCGCGAAGTATCTCGGACTTTCGACCTGGACGGTCTCGCGCGCGATCAACGGCCATCCGGAGGTCAATGAAAAGACCCGCAAGCGCATCCTCGCGGCGATGGAGGAAGTGGGGTTTCAGCCGAATCCGCTCGCGCGCGGCCTCGGCGGACGCCGCACGAGCATGGTGGGCGTATGCTTCATGGGGCTAGGCAATCCGATCCTCGATCGGAAGGTGTTCCATCTGCAGGAGTTCTTGCGGAAAAACCACCTGCGCAGCCTGCTCGAGGTCCGGCAGCGCGATGTGCTGCAGGAGAGACACGCGATCGAGGATTTTAAGCGCATCCGAGTGGATGGAGTCGTGTTGATCCACTCCGAGCTGGAGGCGGAGCAGTCGCGGCGGATGTTGGAGGGAGTCGCGTGCGTGCACGTCGACCCGCATCACCCGCAGACCACGACCTCGGTCGCGCTCGACCGGCATCGCGCGATGCGCCTGTTGCTCGAACACCTGTTGCGGCTGGAGCACCGGAGCTTCGCGCTGCTGGGTTTTGGCAAGCAGGATCCCTGGCGCTGGCCGGGCTTGGTGGAGACGGCGAAGGCCCATGGGCTCGATCCGGCAAAGGCGCTGCGCGTCGTGGAGGACGTGCCGGCGGTGGAGAGTCCGATCGAGGCGGGCGAGTTGATGGCGGAGGTCGTGCTGCGCTGGCCGAAGCGCCCGACGGCGTTGATCACGGTGGACGATCGCACGGCGTTGGGCGCGATCCAGGCGTTGCGCAACGCCGGCGTGGACGTGCCGCGACAGATGTCGGTGACCGGCTTCGACAATCTCGATTTTGCGCGGAAACTGCACCCGACGCTCACGACAATCGAGCAGAACCCGGCGCGACTGATGGAGCGCGCCGGCACGCTGCTGTTGCAGCAGCTTGCGTTCCCGCCGGACGAGCGCGGCGAGGCGGCATCGGAGCTGGTGGCACCGGAGCTGATCGTGGGCGAGTCGACCTCGCCGGCTTGGAAAGCCTAAGAAAGCCGAGACGTGCAGCAGGAACCTCGAACTGAGTTTTCCAGTTCTAGGCGCTATCAAGACCCTCGGGTCCGCCGCGTAGTGGCGATTTGAGGACTAGGCGTGGGCTTCAGCCCACGGGCTACTTGAGAAGACGGCAACGCGTCGCTACGCGACGCCTTCTTCAAACATTCCTTGGTCCGTGAACTTGAAGCCCACGGCTATTTTCAGTCCTCGCTACGCGAGGTAATCGGCCCTGCACTTTCCAAGGGCGCAAAGTTCATGACAGGCTCCAGGCGCGGGCGCGTGAGTCGACCACGCGGGCTGCGCCTCAGCGCACGTTTTTCGAGCGCAGCACGTAATGACCCGGTCGGAGGCGAATGACCCAGGTGTGCGCCGGCGCCTCGATCGCGGCGGCGCCCGCGATACGATCGCCGAGCCAGAGGGAGTGATCGCCGACGGGGAGGTCGGTGAGCGTGACCAGGGCGGTCCCGGTTGCCGGCTCGACCTCCGTCGCGGAGACCTCGAATGCGGCTCCGTCGGGCAACCAGTCGGCGTCGGACGCCGCGAGCAGCAGCCGGCCGGCGATGCTGGCGCCGATGACGCCGGTGCCTTCGACGCGGCGCACTGCGGGGAACGGCGCGGCGAGATCGCCCACCTGATAGACCTGGAGAAAACGGGCGCGCTCGGCGGGTTTTGCGAGCGAGGTTTCGATGCGCCAGGCGCCGGGCTCGTCCCCGCCCATCGGTGGCGTGTATTGCGGGTTGGCGGGCCAGTTCTGGCCGCCGGCCTCGAATTCGTGGCCCGGGCCGCCGATCTTGACGATCTGCGCTTCGCCGGCTGCGGGCAGCAGCGTTGTCTGCACGAGCTTGCCATGGAACGGAGCGACCTCGCTCCAGAGGCGAAGCTGCGGGGCCTCGGGGCCGTCCAGGGCTTTCAACGCCTCTCGCGCGCCGGCGCCGGTGATGCGCAGCACGATCGACTGGCCCGCGGCGAGGGCGGTGGTGGCGCGCTCGGTAACCTCGGTGGTGAATCCGCCGGTCACTGGAAGGTCGAGCGGCTGACCGTTGAGCGTGAAGCCGAAACGCTCCGCCCCCCACCGCAGCGGACACGCGAGTTCCGCGCGGTGGACGCGGCCGACGCGCGGACCGGGGGCGGCGAAGGTGAGGGTGGCGCCGTCGGCATCCGACGCGATGGACGCGGCCGGCCAGCGCAAGAGCTCCATTTGCGGACCGGTGCGGGCGATGGTCACCACGTTGCCGTCGATGCTCGGTTCCTCGATGGAGTGAAGCAGCGAAACCTGACGCTGATCGGGGCGCACGGACGTCACGTCATCAAGGACGATCAGGGCGGCGGGAGCGGCCGGATCGGGCAGCGGGAGAAACGCCATCGTGCGGGTGACGCGCCGGGACTTCGCGGACGAGTAGGCGGCGGTGAGATCGCCCTTGATGAGGCTGATCTCGGGCGCGCGGCGATCAGGTCCGGCGTAATGCGCAAGCACGCGGCCGGTGCGCGCGTCCTGGCGCCAGAAATCCTCCATTGTGAGCGCCCCCTCGATCGTGCGCTGGCCGCCGTCGTTGGCCGTGGCTTCGCCGTCGAACGTGAACGTCTCGGCCGGGTCCTTGATGAGGAGCGTGTTATGGGCGACCGTTCGCCGGTTGTAGTTCCGGTGATGCGGCCGGCCGTAGCCCGTGTCGGGCGACTCGTAGATGCCGGAGTCGATCGCGAGCGACCCGCGATGATAGAGCTGGAACTGGCCGGAGTCGGCGTGCTGATGGTTGTCGAACCGGTGGGTGCCGATTTTCAGATACGCCACCGTATCCAAAGATTCGTGACCGATCTGCCAGCCGGTGCGGGCGATCACGGCGCCGTTTGGCTCGGGAAAATAGCGTGAGAGCGGCAGCGTCTTCAGGCCGGGGTCGCGGAGCAGGTCGGGCCGGAACAGGATCGCGAGAATCGGATCGGTGGGGTCTTCGGTCGCGCCGCTGCGTCCGGAGACGCTGGCGACATGACGGCGCCACTCGGCGGCGAACTGCGCGTCGCCGAACAAGCCGGCAAAAAGCAGCCATGGTTGGGCCGGCCCGATCCAGTAGCTGCCGGCCGGGCGGGTCTTCGCGAGATACTCGTCGCCGTCCTCGACCATGCCGCCGTCGGGCCGCCGCAAATACAGAAAGTAGTAGGGCACCTGAGCCATGTCCTCGAGCGGCCAGGGCGCGGGCGCGCCCATGCGGACAATCAGGGTGGCGGTCCAGGCATCGCAACTGAAGCGACCTAGCCCGTAGGCGCTGCCTTGATGGTTGAAATGTCCGCGGTAGGTGAACTGCCGGGGCGCCACATATTCGGCGTAAATGCGGCCAGCGACGGTGTCGTAGACCTCGGGCGCGTCCTCGCCGAAGGCGATCGCCATGGCGAGCTGGTCGCGCAGCAGCGGCGTGCCGGAGCCGTGGGTGGTGATCGAACCGCCTTTGACGGGCGGATAACCGATCTCCATGTGCGAGGCGTTTTCGAGCATCAGCCGCCGCAACGTGGCGAGTTGGCCGGCGTCGAAGAATCCATGGCACCAGTCGTAAACGCAGGCGGCGGCGAGCAGGCTTCGGCCGAGCGACATGCGACCGAAATAGGTGGTGAAGCGCTTCTCGCCTCCGCCGGACAGCAGCTCGACCGTCAGCGGATAGGCGCGTTGCGCGAGCGCCACGTCGTTTCCGACCATGGCCAGAAACGCTGTCGCTTCGACCGCGCGCAGCAGGGTGGGATCATCATCACCGCGGGCCTTGAAATCCGCGGGGATCGCGGCGCGGCGTTGGAGTTCGAGCCAGAGGGGCGCGAGGGCCGCCTCCTCGCGGGCGGTGCGCACGGCGGCGAGATCCGCCGGACGAAGCAGCAGGCGAGGGTGATCCGCAGGAGGACGCACCGGCGGAACCGGCCACGTTGCAGCGGAGGCGGCGACGATGCCTGCAAAAACCAGCACGAGCAGACAGCGGAGGGTGTGGGAAACTCGGGTCGGCACGGCTGGTCAGCGTGTGTCGACGACGCGGTGGGTCAAGCGACGAATCACATGCGGATTTGAACACGGGGGCGCCGATTTCATGCTTGAAGGCTGGCAGGTCGCTGCGTTGATCAGATCAAATGCGCATGAGAAAGATTCCCGAGAGATTTTGGCCGAGGGCGGCCGGGGCGCTGGTGGCCGCTGTGCTCGCCGGGCAGCCGGTGGCGGCGCTGCCCGTGTTCCCCGGGGCGGTCGGTTTTGGCACGGACACCCCGGCGGGGCGCGGCGGCGCGGTGTATCGCGTCACCAATCTGGACGATGACGGTCCGGGGTCCCTGCGTCATGGAATCGAGGATACACCTGGCCCGCGCACGATCATCTTCGACGTGGCCGGCACGATCCGGTTGAAATCCGATCTGGTGGTTCGCCCGGACCGCGGTTTCCTGACGATCGCGGGGCAGACGGCGCCGTTTCCCGGCATCACGCTGGCGAATGCGGGCCTGGCGGTCCAAGGCCACAACGTGCTGGTGCAGCACATCGCGGTCCGACCGGGCGACCGGTTGAAGCCCGTCGACAACCGCGATGCCGTGAAGCTCGAGCCGGGCCCGGACGCGCCCGTGCATCACGTCGTGATCGATCACGTCTCGGCGAGCTGGGCCGTGGACGAGACGATCTCGACGTGGGGTGGACGCCAGCCGGTGCACGACGTGACGATTTCGAACTGTCTGATCTACGAGCCCATCATCAATGGCGGGCACAGCAAAGGCTCGCATCCGTACGGCGTGCTGGGCGGACGCAATACGCGCAATCTGACGGTGCGCGCCAACGTGATGGCGTTCTGCTGGGGACGGAATCCCTTGATCCGCGACGAGATCAACGGCGCGCAGATCGTGAACAATTTCATCTACCGGCCGGGCATCTGGTCGAACGGCGCGATCTATCTTGGCGATCTCACGCTGCCTCCGCATGCGGTCACCGTGGCGGGCAACATCGTGATGCGGCACCCGGTGCCGTTTGCGCTGGAGATGACGGATGAGAAGGGGCAACGCACCCGGCGCACGTTCGCCGACAGCGACGACCGCAACACCGGCATCTACGTCTATAAAACCGTGTCGCCGCACGCCGGTCTTTATCTGCACGACAACCGCTTTTTTGATCCGCGCACGGGCGAGTGGCATCCGCGGGACGGCGATCCGTGGAATTCGGAAGTGTTTCGGGATAGTCCGGAGCAGCCGGTGGCGCGTCTCACACAGGATCCGTTTGCGAACTCAGGCGGCGTCGCGTGGCAGCCCTGGCCGGCGGTGGAGGTCGAAAGTCGCACGCTGGCCGATGCCGGCAAGATGCCGGCGCGACGCGATGCGCTCGACTCCGCCCTGATGGGAAAAATCGCGGCGCGCACCGGGAGTTTTCGCGAAGACCTGGCCGCGCCGGGCGAGGATCCGTGGGCGCAGGTGGATATTCCGAGCCGGCGGCGGCTAGAGTTGCCGCACAATCCCGCGGGAGACGCCGACGCGGACGGCTACACCAATCTCGAAGAATGGCTGCACGGACTCGCCGCCGCCGTGGAAATGGACGGCGGGACGTGGACGGCGCGGCTGGTCGCGCACGAAAGTTTTCAGAACGAGAGCTGGCGCGAGCGCTGGGTCGTCGAAGGGAATGCCAGCGCGATCGCCGAGCGCGGGCGGCTGGCGGTGGTGACGGCGAGCGGGCCCGGTATCGAGCCGGCGGTGACGCAATGGTGGCGTGAGCCGCTGCCCGCCGATGTGATGATCGAACTCATTGCGAGCACCGATTTCCCCGCGGAAGACAATGCGGGGAACCTGAACTTGATCGTGCACGCGCGCGAGCAGGACGGACGCCCGTATGGTTTTGGGCGCACGGGGCGTTACCCGGAGTATCAGCAGGTGCCGAACTACATCTTCACGCTGACCGGTGGCTTTCAGGAAGGGTGGGCGCGCGTGCGACGCAATCCGGGGTTCGAGCTGCTCGCGGAAGCTCCGGGCGAACGCTCCGAGATCGGCGCGGTGCATCGACTGCGCGTGGCGATTGCCGGAGGCCGGCTCCGCTACTGGATTGACGGCCGCCTCGTTCACGACGTGCGCGACCCACGGCCCCTGACGGGCGGCCAGTTCGGACTGCGCACCTGGCGTTCGCGCGTCGGCTGGGCGGATGTGCGGATTTATGCGCTGGAGCGCGTGGCGGTCGAGCGCGTGCGCTAGGGCGCGTAAGCGGCCGCTCTCCGAGCGGCCGTTTAGTGCCCTCCGCCCGCTTCAGACTATGATTACAGACCCTGCCGTTCGGAGAAAGGCAGCCACCTCGAGCGAGCCACTGAGGTGGGCCCGACTCCGGGAGGCTGCTCCCTTCCCACGAACAACACTGCCCGCCTAGAGGTCGGACGCCGCCACGGCGGGAGACGTGAATACGGGCTGCCCGCGTGAGGCGCGACGATCTGCCTTCAAACGACGCGATTCTCGCGGATCGTCGTCGCATACCAACGGGCGCTGAGCTTTGGCGTGCGCCGCTGGGTCGCGTAATCGACGTGCACGAGCCCGAAGCGCTGGCGATAGCCCTCGGCCCACTCGAAATTGTCCAGGAACGACCATGCGAAATATCCGCCGCAAGGGATGCCTTCGGCCACGGCGCGGTGCACGTGCAGGAGGTGGTTGCGCAGGTAGTCGCGGCGGTGCAGGTCGACCAGCTCCCCGTCGACGATCGCGGGGTCGTCGAACCCGGCGCCGTTCTCGGTGATGTAGAGTTGCGCCGGGCGGTAGAGCGAGTGGCAGTGCCGCAGCGCCCAATAGATCGACTGCGGCGCGAGGCGGAGCCAGTCGGGCGCGGCGCGGGGATAGCCCGGTGGAAATGGAAGCACCTCGGCGTCCCCGCTGCAGGTCGCGCGCACGAAGTCGCCGCTGTAGATATTGAGGCCGAGAAAATCGATCGGTTGGGAGATCAATTTCAGGTCGCCATCCGCGACCGAGGGAAACGCAAGACCGCGGCGCCGCATTTGTTCCTCCGGATAAGCGCCGGTGAAGATCGGGGCGAGCAAGTGGGCGTTGCGGGCGGCCAGCTCCGCCTCGGCGGCTGTGATGTCGGCTGGCGTTTCCGTGACCGGGATCGGCACAAGCAAGTCGTGCGCGAGGCCGACGCGGGCGTTTTTGGCGCCAAACTCGCGCACGGCGGCCACGCCATGTCCATGGGCGAGCAGCGTGTGATGAAAAGCCTGGGCGACCACGCCGGGCGCCTCCTGCGCGCCAGGCGCGTGAACGCCGGCGCGGTAGCCGTGACCGATGAAGGTCGGAATCTCGTTCAGTGTAATCCAGTTTTGAATACGAGTGCCGAATTCTCGCACGACCGTCGATGCGTAGCGCGCGAATGCATCGGCCGTGGGGCGGACACGCCAGCCGCCGCGGTCCTCGAGGGACTGCGGCAGGTCCCAGTGATAGAGCGTCGCCCAAGGCTCGATGCCGTGTCGCTTCATCGCATCGAGCAGGCGGTGGTAGAAGTCGAGTCCGGCGCGGTTCACGCCTTCGCCGCCATCGGGGTGGATGCGCGGCCAGGCGATCGAAAAGCGATAGTGCTTCACGCCGAGGTCGCGCATCAACGCGAAGTCCTCCTCGAAGCGGTGATAGTGATCGCAGGCGACCGCCGGCGTTTCGCCGCCGTGGACGCGTCCAGGCGTGGCGGAGAAACGATCCCAGATTGACTCGCCCTTGCCGCCGGCGGACGCGCCGCCCTCGATCTGCGCGGAGGACGTCGCCACGCCCCAGGCGAAGCGCGGCGGGAAGGAGTAGGGAGTTTTCATGGGGGCGGACCGTGGGCGGCGCAGTTTTGGGTTGCAACCAGAATCAAACGCGCATTGGGATCGCGCGAATGATGCCGATGACACCGGACTGGAAGGGGCCTGGAACGATGCCGTGCGCGCCCGATGAGATCGACGAGTTTCTCAGCCGTCCGTCGGCGGGCGTCATCGAGTCCATGGCGCGCGTGAAGGGCCCGGTTCTGGTGCTGGGCGCCGGCGGCAAGATGGGGCTGCACCTGAGTGCCATGGCCCAGCGCGCCGTGGCGGCGGGCGGCGGCGGAGGGCCGGTGACGGCGGTGTCGCGGTTCTCGTCGCTGCGCGATCGCGACGAGTTTTCCGCGGCCGGTGTCGAAACGGTGGCGTGCGATCTTGGCGATGCCCAGGCGCTCGCCGCGCTGCCCGACGCCGCGCTGGTGTTTTTTATGGCCGGGGTGAAGTTCGGCACCGCCCAGGCGCCGGAGCTCCTGCGGCGGATCAACGTAGAGGTCCCTCGCATGGTGGCCGATCGCTATCGCGGCGCCTGCATCGTCGCGTTCTCGACGGGTTGCGTGTATCCGTTCGTCACGCCGGAGTCGGGCGGCGCGAACGAAGCGATACCGGTCGATGCCGCGCCGGGCGACTACGCGGCCTCCTGTATCGAGCGCGAGCGCGCGTTTGCAGAGGCGTCGCAGCGGCACGGCACGCCGGTCGCCCTCGTCCGGCTGAATTACTCCGTGGAATTTCGTTACGGCATCCTCATCGACATCGCGTTGAAGGTGCTGCGGGGCGAGCCGGTGGATGTCTCGATGGGCTACGTGAACGCGATCTGGCAGCCGGACGCGATCGCTCATTCGCTGAGGGCCTGGGAGCTGGCGCGCTCGCCCGCGGAGCCGGTCAACGTGGCGGGCGCCGAAATCCTTTCGGTGCGCTCGCTCGCGGAGGAGTTCGGACGGCTGCTCGACCGTCCGGTCGTCGTGCAGGGGCGGGAAGCGTCGACGGCCTGGCTCAACGACGCGAGCCGCTCGCATCGGACGTTCGGTCTGCCCCCGACGCCGGTCGCGGACATGCAGCGGTGGATCGCGGCGTGGCTGCGGGACGGCGGCTCGACTTGGGGCAAGCCGACCGGTTTCGAGCGCCGCGACGGAAAATTTTAACGCCTTCATGACCGACAAGACGACGACCGTGACTCCATCCATCGACGTGCGCGCGCACCTGCGGGCGGGCCAGGCGATTCCGGCGCTGCCGCTGGCCCTGACCCGAAAGCGGCGCTGGGACGAACGCCGGCAGCGAGCGCTGGTGCGCTACTACATCGATGCCGGCGCCGGAGGGCTCGCGGTGGGCGTCCACTCGACGCAGTTTGCGATTCGCGATCCGCAGGTAGGTCTTTACCGGCCGGTGCTCCAGCTCGCGGCCGAGACCGCCGGGGCCTGGCGGAAGACCTCCCGGCTGACGAACGATTTTGCGCTGATTGCGGGCCTGTGCGGCCGCACGCGTCAGGCGGTGACGGAGGCGCGGACGGCGCGCGCGCTCGGTTATCACGCGGGGCTGCTGAGCCTCGGCGCCTGGAGTCGGGGCAGCGAAGCGGCGGTGCTGAAACACTGCCGGCGCGTGGCGAAGGAGATTCCGCTCGTCGGATTCTACCTGCAACCGGCCGTCGGCGGCCGGGTGTTCAGCTATGAATTCTGGCAACGCTTCGTGGAGATCCCCGAGGTTGTCGCGGTCAAGGTCGCACCCTTCGATCGCTATCGCACCAACGACGTGGTGCGGGCGGTGCTCGAGGCCGGGCGGGACGATGTCGCGCTCTACACCGGCAATGACGACAACATCCTCGGTGACCTGCTGACGCCGTTCACGTTCGGCGGGCGGACCCGATTCTTCGACGGCGGACTGCTGGGGCAGTGGGGCGTGTGGACGCAGCGTGCGGTACAGCTTTTCCGCGAGGTGCAGCGCGCGCGCACGCGCCACCGGATCGATCCGTCGTGGTTGACGCGCAACGCAGCGTGGACCGATGCGAACGCGGCGGTCTTCGACAGCGCGCATGGCTTCGCCGGCTGCCTGCCGGGCATCCATGAGGTGTTGCGCCGCGCGGGATTGCTGGAGAGTGTGGCGTGCCTCGATCCGCACGAGCAGCTCTCGCCCGGACAGGCCAGGGAGATCTCGCGGGTCGCGCGAGAGAACCCCTGGCTCACCGACGACGCGTTCACGTCCAGCAATCGCGACCGGTGGCTGCAGTAATTTAGAATCGAATACACGCACACACCCATGAAAACGAGAACGATGATTTCCTGGCGGGCAGCGGTGACTGCAATCGGTCTGGCCGCACTGCCGGGCACGATAGCGATCGCGGAACCGACGCCGCTGCAGACGGTGCGCACGTTTCCCAATGTGCCCGCCGAGCTGCGCCGGAATGCCGACAACATCCCCGGCTTCTGGGTGAGCGAGGTCGAAGCGGTAAACCGCTTCCTCGCCGAGCGCGTGAAGCGCGGAAAGGTGGAGGAGATCGGCCGCACGGCGGGTGGGCGTCCGATCATGGCGGTGGCTTACGGAGAACCGAGGAAAGGGCAGGGCACGACGACGTTTTCGGGCGGGCTCGGCTTCTTTGATATTCGTGCGTATTTGGGACCGGACTACGCCAAGAAGGTTTTCATCGGCCTCGGTGCCGTGCACGGCGGCGAATTCGAGGGCATTGTGGGCATGGTCAATCTGATCTCGGTGCTGGAGACCGGCCGCGATCTGCGCGGCAAGGAGTGGCCGGGTGTGACGGAGGCGGCGAAGCGGCTCGACCGCATCGTCATCGTGCCGATCGTGAACGTCGACGGCCGGGCGCGCGTGCCGGTGCGGATGGAGCCCTACAACGGCACCGACAACCGGTTCCACCAATATTTCAACACGGGCGTCTGGGCCAGCGGCGAGCCGATCGGCTGGCCGACGGTGAAGGAGTTCATCCCGCTCGATTTCGGCCGCACCCAGTTTCCGGGAGGTTATCCGAACGACGCGGGCGTCAATCTGCAGCACGACGATTTCCTCGGCGCGCGGCAGCCGGAGACCCAGGCGCTGCTCGACCTGTGCGCGCGGGAGAAGCCCGATCTTTACTTGAACATGCACACCGGCGCGCCGCCGGAGAATTATTACGTGCGGGTGCACCGCCCGGCCACGGAGGCGAAGCTGACGGAGACCTTTGACGCCTTGTATCGGGAAATCCATACGGCGCTCGCCCTGGCGGGGCTGCAGGGGACGCGCGATCCGGAGATCGAGGCGAAACCGCCCAAGCCGGCGCGGCTGCTGAATCTGGAAACCGCCCTCAACCTGCATTGCGGTGTGCTGGGCGTGCTCATCGAATCGCCCTCGCATAGCTTTTCGGGCCGCAACCGCGAAGGTCAGGTCGTCAAGCACACACCGGAGATGCTGCTCGACGCGCACCTCGTGGCGTTTGAGGCGAGCCTGCGTTTTCTGGCGGAGAAGGGCGGACGCAGCCAGTGGGCTCCGAAATGAGCCGCGCGTGTTCGGTGCTTTGGCTCGCGTCGCTGCCGGCTCTGCTGGCGGCGGCGGTGCAGTCGGCGCCGTATCCGACGAGTCGCGACATCGTGGCGCTCGAGCTGGATTGGGCGACGCACCGGCGCGAGGCGCCGGGCAGCGACAACTGGCAGCTCACATGGGCGGCCGACGGTCATCTCTACGGAGCTTGGGGCGACGGCGGCGGGTTCGGCGGGAGCAACGACGACGGACGCGTTGGGCTGGGCTTCGCACGGATCGAAGGCAACTGGGACAATTATCAGGGAAAGAACGTGTGGGGCGGGCACGCGCCCGAGCATCCGGCCCGGTTTTCGGGAAAGAGCTGGGGAAGCATCGCCGTCGACGGCGTCCTCTATTCGTGGATCGTCCCCGACAATCCCGACCCGGCGGCGGGTGGCGGGATGACGGGGGCGAACGACACGTCCGAGTCGTGGCCGCGCGACCACTACCGCTACATCATTCTCGCGCGCTCGAGCGATAGCGGCGCGACATGGACCCGCGCGAGCTGGCGTTGGTGGCGGGAGGACGACCTGATCGTTCCGACGTTCCTGAACTTCGGCTGCGACAATGCCGGAGCGAGGGACGGATTTGTTTACTCGTATTTCATCCGGCCGGAGCGCACGGACGTGACGCAGGCGAAGTTCGGCCTCAACGTGCACCGGCCCGGGGCGGTGTACCTCGCGCGCGTGCTTCGCGAGCAGATGTTCGACGGTCGTGACGCGTATGAGTGGTTCACCGGGCTCGTCGATGGAAAACCGCAGTGGGGACCGCTCGGTTCGAAACAGCCGGTCTTCGAAGACGCGACGGGAACGGGTTGGTGCCTGAGTGTGAGCTACCATCCCGGGCTCGGGCGCTATCTGCTGGCCACCGAGCACGAGGCGAGCTCGCGCGGCGCGCTGGGGATTTTTGACGGTCCCGAGCCGTGGGGCCCCTGGACGACCGTGGCCTACTGGAGCGTGGCGGAGCCGTTCGGCCGGGAGCGTCGGGGAAGCACGCTCGAGTGGGAGAACAACGTGTTTTTCCTGTCGTTCGTGCCGAAGTGGTGGAGCGAAGACGGGCGCGAATTCACCCTGAGCTTCACCGGAGCGGGGCGCGGAAAAAACAACGATTCCCTCAATACGGTGCGCGGGCGCTTTGCGTTGCGCCGGCCGGGATCGAAATAAGCGTATCCATGATCCAACGACACAACCGGCGGGCCCTGGCCTGCTTTCTCCGTTCGCTCAAATTCAGCCTGTCGCTCTCGGTGGTCGCGGGATGCGCGTCATACGCCGGCGCGAAGCCAGCCGCTGGTGCCGCGGCGGCGACCGGGGAGGCATCGATCCAACTCATCCGTTTTGGTGATTTGAAGCCGGAGGGGACGAAGCTGACCACGTGCTGGGACGCCCTCGGGATCGACGACCGGCAGCGGGTGTATGTCGCTTTCAGCGATCAAAACGATCAGGCGCCGGACGATACCGTCATTTTTCGTTACGACAGCCGCAGCGGCGCGCGGGAGTTGCTGGGGACACTGCGGCAGGTCAGCCGAAGCGAGGGCAATCTGCGGGAAGGAGAGACGATCGCGAAGAGCCATGTCCCGTTTCGTGAATACAACGGCAAGCTCTACTTTGCGTCCCACGACTATCACTCTTACAAGGACCGGAAGAACATTCTGACCCGCCGGGGTGGTCACTTCTACGCGTTCGATCTGGCGACCGACACATTCGAGGATCTCAGCAAGAGCGATCCGGACGGAGTTTCGGTTCAGCACCAGGGCATCATCGGTCTGGCGGTGTTGCCCCAGCACGGCCGGCTGGTGGGCTTCACGTTTCCCTTCGGCGACCTTCTCACTTACGACCTTGAGCGCCGGCGCGCCACGTATTACGAGGGAGTCGCCGAGCATCGCGAGAGCGGCAAACCCTCTCGGCAGATCATCGGCACGAGCAAAGGGAAGGTGTATTTCTCCTACTACGACCGGCGGAGTGCGCCGATCTATGTCTTCGACGTCGACACCGGCGAGATTCGAAAAACGGAAAACCACTACCGATTCGGGATGGTGTACGGCGCCCTTCCGACCCGCGACGGCCGGAAGGTCTACGTCGTCGATCTTTTCGGGAATCTGTACGCATTCCACGTCGACCGGGAGTGGCTGGAAGAACTCGGTTCGCTCCTGCCGCCCGAGCAGGTCGAAAAGGGCGTGGAGGTTACAATCTGTTACGCGGTGGCTCTTTCGAGGGATGAAAAGAAGCTCTACACCTTTCCCAGCACCTTCGGCAGCGGACCGGCGCTGCGACTGTATGAGCATGACCTGGAGACCGGCCGGAAGCGGCAGGTGGCCGACTTTGCGCCGGTGCTCGACGGCAGCACCACGGGGAAGGGGGCGGGTGACCGCAAGGGCCGCATCAGTGGCGGGGTGGTCGACGAGCAGGGGCGGATGTACTTCGGCTACCATGAAGGCGGCGACGAAGGACGGAACGCCGTCCTCCTCCAGGTCTCATTGACCGAAAAGCGCTGATGCTCCGGAAGTCATGCGGTGCACCCGGCCGCCGCGACCCTGTATCCACAAATCCTGACATGAACCTGTCGGCTTTCGATATCATCGGACCGGTGATGGTTGGCCCCTCGAGTTCCCACACGGCGGGAGCGGCGCGCTTGGCGGGCGTGGGACGGGCGTTGCTCGGAAGCCCTCCGCGCCGGGCGGTGATGCGGTTGCATGGTTCGTTCGCAGCCACGGGGCGCGGCCACGGGACGGATCGGGCGCTGGTCGCGGGCCTGCTGGGCGATGCGCCGGATGCGGAGGACCTTCCGTCGTCGCTGGCGCGCGCTGAGGCGGCGGGCCTCGAAGTCGTCTTCGAGTACATTGACCTGGGCGAGCAGGCGCACCCGAACTCCGTCGAGTTTGAGCTGGCGCGCGAGGAAAGCATGCTGCGTTTCACCGGCGCCTCGCTCGGTGGCGGCGTGATCGAGGTGCGCGAGGTCGACGGACTGCCGGTGTGTTTCGGTTGCGCCCGGCCGACACTGGTGTGCTGGCACGAGGATCGCCCCGGTTTTTTGCACGAGGTGACGGGAGTGCTGGCGGCGGCAGCGCAGAACATCGCGGTCTTGAGCACGGCGCGGCGGTCTCGACACGCGGCGGCATTGACGGTGATCGAGACCGACGAACCGATCACGGTCGTGTGCCGTGAAGCGCTGGCCGCGGTCCCGGGTCTGCGCCTTCAACGGTACCTCCCGGCTCTGGCGTGAAAGGACCGAAGCATGAACTGGGACTTTGAAACGGCGGAACGGCTGCTCCAGCTCTGCACCGAGCATGGGCTGAGCATCGGGGACGTCGCGTTGCGACGGGAGATCGCGCGAAGCAACGAAAGCGAGGCCACCCTGCTCGCGCGCATGGCCGGACACTATCGCGTAATGCGCGAATCGATCCGGCGGGGTCTGGCGTCGAACACGCGCTCCGCCACCGGGCTGTCCGGCGGCGATGCCGTCCGGCTTCTGGATTATGCGCGAGGGCCGGGCCCGTTGCTCGGGGGACAGGTGGCGACAGTGGCGGCCTACGGTTTCGCAGTTCTGGAGCACAACGCCCAGTTCGGCCGCATCGTTGCAACGCCGACGGCTGGTTCGGCGGGAATCGTGCCGGCCTGCCTGTTGACTCTCGAGGAGTCGCGCGGGCTGGACGAAGCGGGTGCGGCGCGCGCGCTTTTCAGTGCGGCGGGCGTCGGCGCGGTGATCGGACAACGGGCGCCGTTTTCGGGGGCGCAGGGCGGCTGTCAGGCCGAGGTCGGCAGCGCGGCAGCGATGGCTGCGGCGGCCGTCGCGGAAGCCGAGGGCGGCACTCCCGAGCAGGCGCTGAACGCCGCGGCCTTCGCTTTGATGAATACACTGGGCATGGTGTGCGATCCAATCGGCGGATACGTCGAAGTCCCCTGCGTCAGCCGCAACGGGATGTTTGCCGTGCACGCGTGCCTCGCCGCGACGCTGTCGCTCGCCGGGGTGCGCTGCGTGGTGCCGTTCGACGAGGTGGTGCTTGCGATGCGGGACATTGGCCGGCGCATGCCGCGTGCCCTTCGCGAGACAGCCCAGGCGGGGCTGGCGACGACGCCGACGGGATTGCGTCATCCGCCGCAGGCAGTGGTGCCGCAGCCGGCTTCCCCGGCACGCGGGCGAAACGCCGGAGAACCGCCATGAAGCTGCCGGATAATCCAGTCGAACTGGCGAAGCTGCTCGTTTCGATCCCGAGCGTGTCCCCGGAGGGGGAAACCGGCGGTACGCGCGCAGGGGAGGCGGCGATGGCCGCGTGCGTCGCCGACGTTCTCCGCGCGCTTGGGGGCGAGGTAACCGTCGAGGAGGTCCAGCCGGGGCGGCCGAACGTGATCGGGCGTTTTGCCGCCTCGACGCACAACGCGCCGACGCTGGCCCTCGTCCCGCACCTGGACACCGTGGGCGTCGCGGGAATGACCGTCGCGCCGTTCGATCCGGTAGTGAGGGATGGGCGCCTCTTCGGTCGTGGATCTGTGGATACAAAAGGACCGATGGCGGCGGCGCTGTGGGGCCTGCGGCAATGGCTGCAGTCGCCGGGGCCCCGCCGGCTCAACGTGCTGTTCGTTGCGACGATGGGCGAGGAGGAGCTGAGCGTGGGTGCGAAGGCGTTGTGCCATGCCGGGTTCAAGGCCGATTTCGCGATCGCACTCGAGCCGACGGAGCTGAACGTGGTGCGGGCGGCGAAGGGCGTCCTGCGCCTCTGGGTGCAGGCGAAGGGGCGGGCGGCGCACGGCTCAACGCCGGAGCGCGGCCTCAACGCAATCTATCGCATGGCCGACTTTCTCACGGCGTGCCGGGACCGGTTGTCGCCGGCGTTTGCCGCTGCGCGGCATGAGACCCTCGGCGGCGCCTCGCTCAACGTCGGCCTCGTGCGGGGCGGCTCAGAATTGAACATCGTGGCCGACCATTGCGTGACGGGCTTGGACATCCGGACGCACTCGGGCTTCGACAACGATGCCGCGCTCGAAGCGGTGCGGCAGGAGGCGGCGGGGATGGACGTCTCGATTCACCGCCGCGGTGAACCGTTCGACCTGCCGTCCTCTCACCCATGGGTACGGCAGTTGGTCTCGCACGCTCAAGGGGAACTCACCGTGCCGTGGTTCAGCGACGCGAATGTTTTCAACGCGTTTGGCATTCCCGCGGTGGCGTTTGGGCCCGGCTCGATCAGCCAGGCGCATACCGCCGCGGAGTACATCGAGACGCGGGCGCTCGAGGAAGGTGCGGCCGTGTTCGCCAGAATCCTCGACGGCGCCGGCGGTTAACGCGGTGGCACGTAAGCGGTGGGGCCGCCGAGCGCGGTGAAGCGACGGTAGACCGCGGCATAGGCGGCGATGCCAATCAGCGCGATGATCCCGCCGCCGATGAAAGTGTAGCGATAGACGTGGCCCGTGGCGTCCAGCAAGGCCCCGACTGCGGGCGGAATGACGACGTAGCCTACTCCGACCACGATGTTGGAGGCCGACCAAAACTGAGCGAACTTCTCCCTTGGAAACAGCCGCTGGCGAATGGACGCCGTTCCGGTCAGGTAGCTGCCCATCAGTACGCCGTGCGCAATGAAGACGATGTTGAAAACCGTTTCGTTGGTCGCCGCCCATGCGCCCCACAGCATGACTGCCGCGTAGAGAACCAGCGTCGCCAGGCCGACGCGCAGAGGATGAAACTTGTCCGCCAGCCAGCCCAGGACGAAGGATAGCGCAAACGACGTGATGAAGGTGACGACCAGCAGGCGTCCGTACCGCTCCATGCTTATGCCGAGGCTCTGCGCGTAAAAAATACTGAAGGTATTCACGGGTCCCCCGGCGAGTGAGCCAAACGTGAGCGCGAGGAAGACCCACACGTAGTAGGGATTCGCGAAACATTCCTTCACGTAAGTTTTGGCCGACTTCAGAAAACCGGGTCGGGCCTCCCTGGCGGAGGCCTCGGGCGGAGGAAGCGGGCCCTCACGTACATACAGGCACATCAGCACGAGTCCACCGCCGTAGATGACGCTCAAGCCGAGGAAGATCGTCTGGTAGTGGTTTTCCACATACCCGATGATCCAGAAATTGAAAATGATGCCGGCGAGCAGGCTGACGGCGCGGAACAGTCCGAAGAATTTCCCGATCAAGGACGAGGGCACCACATCGTTGATGAGGCTGTCGAAGACCGCGTTGACGAAGACGGTGAAGATGTCGAAGACCACCCAACAGACTGCGAACGCGAGGAGTTGACAGGTGATCAACCCGGGCGACTGGGATGCCAGGAGGGTATCGAGCCAGGCGCCCAGTTCCCTCGTGTAGCCCATCCCGATCAGCGCGAGTGAGGCGATGGGCGCCGGTACCATGAGGAAGGGAATGCGCCGGCCCCGGCGGCCGCGATGCCGGTCCGACTTCACCGCGATCACCGGCGTGATGATCATGCCGAGGGCCTGCGGCAGCGAGCCGATCAGGGCGCCGACCAGGAAATCGCTGGCCTGAAGTTGCCGGAGTACGAGCGGCGCGGCGACCGTCAGAATGCGCTCCTTGATCTGGAAGGCGAAATCCCCCCAGAGCAACCAGCTGAAAAGCGTGGCCAGACCGGCCGGAGTGTAAACCAGCGCGCCGGCGCGCCACGTGGGCCGCGGGCGGACTCCTGTCGCCGAAGGGAGCGCGGAGGTGGGCATCGGGCCGG
>DASWVO010000145.1:0-23553 GCA_036406235.1 Opitutaceae bacterium | reverse complement strand
TGGCGCGAGGCGGTGATCCACACCGGCTCGCCGCCCCACCAGCGCGGATCCGTGACCGCCGCGCGATCGGCGAGACGAAAGAAGCGTCCCATGTCCGGGTCGAACATCTCGTTGGCAACGATGCCGTGGTGCTCGGCGCGCAGGCCCGTGACCAGCGTATAATGATTTGGATACGTTTTGCTCGGGAACGTGGGGATGAGCTGGCGAAGCCGCAGGCCGTCGGCGGCGAGAGCCTGCAGGTGCGGAGGCGCGTGCCGCTCCAGATAGTCCCAACGCATGCCATCGATCGACACGAGAATGACCGTGGGCCGGGCATGGGCGGAGAGGAGCGTGGCTGCAAACCAGCACAGGCATACGAAGGCACAACGCATGGGCGATGAGTAGCGCCGTCCTTCCGGCCGAAGCAAACGTCTCCGGTGACGGCTGTGCAAAAAAAGGCCCGCCTGCGAACAGGCGGGCCCTTGCAACAACACAACTGAGCGAACAACAGCCAAATTAGTAGGAGGAGGCAGCGACGCGGGGCGCTGACTTCGGCAGCGAAACCGGAGCGACGCGGTCGTTGGAGCCGGTCCGGGCGGCGAGGCGCTGGCCGTCGCGCACCGTGGCGGGGGTGATCAGCGTCATCGCAACCGGAACACGCGCGGGGGCATTGACCGCGATCGACTTGAGTTCGTCGAGGCTGCTCTGCGCGGGGGAGGTCAGGCGTGTCGTTTCGACGACGACGGGCGGGAGCTCGATGACTTTGTCCGGAGCGGGCGAATTGACGGGGGCGGCAAAGCTGGCGGCGACCAGCGTGGAAGAGAGGAGGAGCAGTTTGAAAGTTTTCATCGTCGTATGCCCTCCTCGTTTGCACACCGCGTGCCAGATGGTTTTTATGTCATGTAACCACTTGCTATGTAGAAATAAAGCGGAAGAATCCTTCGTTTGGAGCCGCCCGGCGCGACCGTCATTTGCTGCGAAAAAGAAACGGCTCCGTCCCGTGAATGGGACGGAGCCGGGGGCAAAAGCCGAAGAAGGGCTGGGCACTATTCCGCCGGCTTGTCGGCCGGTTCCGCCGGAATGGTTTTCGGCGGGGCGGGCGGCGGCGGTGGGGTGCTGGGCCGCCGAGGCGGTGCGGGTGGCGCCTCGTCGATGGCGCGCTTGATTTCGCTCTCCACGCCGGAGGCCGCGCGTTTGAATTCGTTGATGGCGCGGCCGAAGGCGCGGGCGAGGTCCGGCATGCGCTTGCCGCCGAAGAGCAGCAGACAGAGCACAAAGATGAGAATCAGCTCGGGGCCGCCCAAGCCTTCGATAAATGCGGCAACGGGATGCATGCGGGAGGAAGCGACGCCGTCAGGCGGGAAAGGTGCCGCTTAGTGCGGCCGTCGCGCCGGAGCAGTTCGCGCGAAACCGTAGCCGGCGTTCATTTCGCCGCAACCTCGACGACGAAACTCTGGGTCGCTCCCGGCTGCACCCAATGGAGCCCGACCTTGTGTTCGACAGCGTTGGCCGGGCCCATCCACGGCTCCACGCAATAGAACGGCGAGTCCTCGCTGAGGCTCCATGTGACGAAGGTCGCCTCCGGCGCCGGCACTTTCGCGGTGCCGTTGCGGACGGTGATTTCGCCGGGCGCGCTGGCGGGCCCGAAGACGACGGCGTTGCTTTTCAGGCCGAGATGAAACGTGTCGACCAGCGCCGGATTCGCGAGGGACTCCTCGAGCTTGAGCGCCGGCCCGTCGACCAGTTGGCCGGCGGCATCCTGCCGGAGGGTGCGCGTCGCGGGCACGCGGATGGCGTAGTCGGCGCGGGTGAGGCTCTCCGTCCACGGGACGGTGAAGTAGAAGTGATGACCGGCGCTCCACGGCAGCGGCTGTTTGCCGAGGTTCTTGAGCACGTACTCGCAGGTGAGGCCGAGGGCCGAGAAGCGATACACGACGGTGAACTCGTATTCAAACGGGTAGCACGCTTGCGCCTCTTCGCCGGGCACGAACGTGGCTGCGAAACCGCGCTCGTCGCAACTCGCGAGCTTGAACGTCCCCTGCCGCGCGACGCCGTGCATCGGCATGGGCCGGCGTATGCCGGCGGCGTCGCGCCAGAAATAAATGTCGCCGCTGTCAAAGCTGCGCCCGTTGAACGGAAACAGGATCGGGTTGCCGCCGCGCACCTTGTGGAACTCACCGAAGTCGGCGTCCTCGGGCCAGTAGAGCACGTCGCGCACGGAGCCGTCGCCGAGGGTGATGTACCAGTTCATCAGCCGCGCGCCGCGTTCGGGCAGAGCGAGGAAGGTGGATTGGCCGACTTGCCAGCGAGTCAGCGTGTGCCCGCGATAAGAAATGGTTTCCATGCCGCAGCGTGTGTAGGGCCAGCCGGTTGCGGCACGCAAAAGGATTTTCTGGAAACCACGTGACGATTTGTAATGTGCCGGCGACGGCGGTGCTTGCGCGAGACCCGACGCAGGGTAATCGTCGGGACTGTCCCCGATGCGAAAAACCCTGCCCAGTCTTGGCTTCGTGTTTCTGTTGTTGGCGCTCTGGTCGCGCGCGGATGAGCCGCCGGCGACCGGGGACGCCGGGAATGCCCCGGGGCCTTCGGAGGCGGTGGAGAGTACGGAGGCGCGTGGCACCCGGGTCGTCGTGATCCCGGTGCGCGAGCAGATCGCCAAGCCTGTTCTCTACGTCCTGCGGCGCGGCCTGAAGGAGGCGATCGAGCAGAAGGCCGACGCGGTGGTGCTCGACATGAAGACGCCCGGCGGCGATGCGGCGACGATGCTCGAAATCATGGAAGCGCTCGACAAGTTTCCGGGCGCGACGCTGACCTTCGTGAACGACGAAGCCGGCTCGGCCGGGGCCTTGATCGCCGCGGTGACCGACGAGATTTATTTCGCCCCGACCGGCGTGATGGGCGCGGCCGAGCTGATCATGGGCACCGGCGCCGACGTCCCGGAGGCGCTGAAGCGCAAGATGACGAGTTTCCTCGCCGCGAAGGTGCGTGCGTTCTCCGACTCCGACCCGCGGCGGGCGGATGTCTTGAAGGCAATGATGAGCGCCGATTTCGAGTTGAAGATCGGCGAGAAGGTTTTGAAGGAAAAAGGCGAGCTGCTGACGCTGACGGCGAAGGAGGCGACGACCGTCTACGGCGAGCCACCGCAGCCGCTGCTCGCCGCCGGCATCGCGAAGGATCTCGACGAACTGCTCACCACGAAGTTTGGCGCCGGCCGCTACGAAACGCGGCAGCTCGAGGTGACGTGGTCGGAACACCTCGCGCAGTTCCTCAACGCACTCTCGCCGATCCTGCTGGGACTCGGCATGCTCGCGTTGTTCATCGAATTCAAGACGCCGGGCTTCGGCATCTTTGGTGTGACCGGCATCCTGCTGCTGCTTGTTGTATTTTTTGGGCACTACGTCGCCGGTTTTTCCGGGCACGAGCCGGTCCTCGTGTTCACTGCCGGCGTGGTACTGGTGGTGCTCGAGCTGTTCTTCTTCCCAGGGATGGTGGTGATGGCGGTCTCGGGGCTTGCGCTGATGCTGGGGGCGCTCATCTGGTCGATGGCCGATTTGTGGCCGAATGAACCGCTGCGGGTTTCCGGCGATGCGTTTGCGGCGCCGATTGCCAACCTCGCGCTCGGGATCCTGATCGCCATGGCGCTGATTCTTCTGGTCGTGCGTTTCCTGCCGCGGGGCTGGTTCTGGGATCGCATGATCCTCACGGCGGCGGTGCACGAGCGGGCGCAGTCCGGCGGTGCGGCGCCCGCCGCCGCGGCTGCGAATGGCTCCTTGATCGGGCTTCGCGGCGTGGCGGTCACGGCGCTGTTCCCGAGCGGGCAGGTGGAGATTGCGGGGCGGCGCTTTGAAGCGAAGCTTGCGGTGGGTTTTGCGGATCCCGGAACGCCCGTCGTGGTGACCGGCCAGAACGAGTTCAGTCTCATTGTGGAGGTGGTGGCGTGAACCTGCTCCTGCTTCTTTTCGGCATCGGCGTGGTGCTCCTCGCCGCCGAAGTCTTTGTGCCGGGCGGCATCCTCGGGATTTTCGGCGGCCTCGCACTGCTCGGGGCGGTGATTCTGGCGTTCGTTGATCTCGGGGCGGGCGCCGGGTGGACGACCTTGGCGGCGGCCGTGGCCACGGTCGGGTTGTTGCTCTACGTCGAACTCGGCCTGCTCCCCAAGACGCGGACTGGACGGCGCCTGTTTCTCAACGCGGCCGTGGACGGAACCAGCCAGGAACTGCCTGCCAGGCCGGACGTCGTGGGCAAACCCGCCGAGGCGCTCACCACCCTGGCGCCGACCGGCTACGTCATCGTCGAGGGCCGCCGCTACGAGGCGTTTTCCCAATCGGGCCTCGTGCCCAAAGGTACGGCGCTGCGCGTCGTCGGCTTGGACAATTTCCGCCTGATCGTATCCAAAACCTGAACTCCCATGATAAACGCTACTCTCATCGTCTCCATCATCCTAGGCATCGCCCTTCTGGTGGTGATTGGCATCGCCCTCTCGTTCTTCAGCGTCTGGCTGCGTGCCTGGCTCGCGGGCGCCTACGTCGGCATCGTGACGCTGGTGGCGATGCGGCTGCGGCAGGTGCCGTATGGGCTGGTCGTCGACGCGCGCATCACGGCCAAAAAAGCCGGCATCGAGATCACCATCGACGACATCGAGGCGCACTATCTCGCCGGCGGTAACGTCGTGCCGACGGTGCAGGCGCTGATTGCAGCCCAAAAGGCCGGCATCGAGCTCAACTGGAACCGCGCGTGTGCGATCGATCTTGCGACCAAGGGCTCGGGCAAGAGCGTGGTCGAGGCCGTGCGCACGTCGGTCGACCCGAAGGTGATCGACTGCCCCAATCCCGAGGCGGGCCGCACGACGATCGACGGCGTGGCCAAGGACGGCATCCAGGTGAAGGTGAAGGCGCGCGTGACCGTGCGCACCAATCTCGACCGCTTCGTGGGTGGCGCGAAAGAGGATACGATCATCGCCCGCGTGGGCGAGGGCATCGTCACGACGATCGGCTCGGCCGAGAGCTACAAGGCGGTGCTCGAGTCGCCCGACAGCATTTCCAAGGTCGTGCTTCAACGCGGCCTGGATGTGGGCAGTGCGTTCGAGATCCTCTCGATCGACATCGCCGACGTCGACGTGGGCGAGAATGTGGGCGCCAAGCTCCAGGAGGCGCAGGCCGAGGCGAACAAGAGCATCGCCCAGGCGCAGGCGGAAATCCGCCGCGCGGCCGCCGTCGCGCTCGAGCAGGAAATGAAGGCCCGCGTGCAGGAGATGCAGGCGAAGGTCGTCGAGGCGCAGGCGCAGGTGCCGCAGGCGATGGCCGAGGCGTTTCGCAACGGGCGGCTCGGCGTGATGGATTACTACCGCATGGAAAACATCCAGTCCGACACCTCGATGCGCCGGTCAATCGCACAGCCGGACGAGGGCCGGGGGGATTCGCCCGCCTCCGGCCGGCCGGGATCCTAAAACCGGATTGTAGCCATGGAATGGATACTTGATCATCTGCAGTTGCTGATCCTCGGGGCCGGCGCGGTCGCCTACTGGCTGAACCAGCGCCGGCGTGAGCGGCAGGGGCGGTCGGCCGATTACGACGAGGATGGAATCCCCGAAAACCGGCCCCGGCCGCCCGTGGTCGCGGACATGGAGGAGGCGGAGCGCACCCGCCGTATCCAGGACGAAATACGCCGGAAGATCATGGAGCGCCGCGGCGCCCAGACCGCGCCGCCGCCGGAGGTGGCGCCGCGCCCGGTGGCGATGCCGACGATGCCCGATTTGATGGACGTGCTGCGCCCGCGCGAGGAGCCGGAGGAGCGCCCAGTGTCGCAGGAAGCGCTTGAGCGGCAACGCGCGCTCGCCGCCCGTTTGGAGGAGTTGGAGGCGCAGCGCGAGGCTGCCCGGAGACAGGCCGCCCAGGCGGCGGCCGCGGTGCAAGCGCGCGCGGCGCGAGCGATCGTGGCCGCGGCCTCGGCGAAGCGGCAGGAGGAACACGACTGGCTGGCGGCACTGCGCAATTCGCAGAATGCCCGGCGCGCGATCGTGCTGCGCGAGGTGCTCGGGCCGCCGGTGGGCTTGCGGTGAGGGGGGCGGCGAATCCAACTACGCAGGTCCGGTCAGCGACCGGACCCGGGTCAGTCGCCTTCTTTCCGCCGTTTACTGGATGTCGACCGCACCCGAGCCGCGCATGCGCGTGGGATAGCGGACGCCATTCATCTCGATCTCGACGTTTTCCAACGCGGAGGCCTGCATGCGGATTGTGCCGCGCTTGGGAAAACTGCGCGATTCGCCGCGGACCATCTGACCGTCGAAGACCACCGCGCCGTCGGCGAGTTGCGTGAGTTTCACGCGCACCGTGTCGAGCGCGACGACGATGAGTTGTTTCTCGGCGGTGGCGGTGGCGGCGGGCGGGCTCGAGGGGGTGCTGCTGCGATTGAGGATCGCGGAAATACCCCAGACGAGCAGCAGGATCACCACAATCGCTCCGACGATCAGTCCGCCGAATTTGAGCAGAAGTCCGGTATCGAACTGCAGGCCGGCGGGGCGGGGGATGAACGTGGCCGGGTTGCGGGGAGCGGTGTCGCCGCCGGCCGGTCCCTCGGCCGGCGCGGTCTTTTCCGGCGCGGGTTCCTTGGCGGCGTCCTTGGACGTGGAGACGGAGAGATCCATGCGTCCGTAGATCTCGCGATTGAGCGAACGGCTGCTTTTCGAATCACGTTCGCCGCCGAGACCGAGGGCGTTGTAGTCGGCGGCGATTTTTTCCGCGGGCAGCTTCAGGTAGCTCGCATACGTGCGCAGAAACCCGCGCACGTAGATCTCCGGCAGATTAATGTCGAACTGGTTGCTCTCGAACTTGTGCAGATAATCGCCGCGAATCTTGGTGGCCTCCGCCGCTTCGCGGATCGAGATGCCCTTACGTTTGCGCGCTTCCTCCAGGCGTTCGCCGATGGTCTGCATGTGCCAGTGAGTTAGGAATTCAGCGCGCGGAAGTCACCACGAAACGGATGCAAGCATGAAACTGAAAATGAGCGACTGCGCATTTCGCAGTTTTTTAAAGGCTGCCTAAACGTTGGAAAACTTCAGCTGAGAGCCGAGAGCGAAGCGTGTTCGAGACTGAGACGTGCCGCTTGCGCGGCGTCGAATCCAGCGTGTCGCTTCGCTCGGCAGAGAGCCTGACAGCCGGTGCCTTGCGCCGAAACACGAAGCGAGACGCGATTCATCTCTGCTGGCTCTGGACTCTGGGCTCTGAGCTGCTGGCTGCATCGATCCGCTTAAAGGCTGTCGAGGTCGACGAGGATTTCGCGCGGGCTGGAGCCGTTCTCGGGACCGACGATGCCTTTGTCCTCCATGAGGTCCATGATGCGCGCGGCGCGGTTGTAGCCGATGCGCAGGCGGCGCTGGATCATCGAGGTGGAGGCGCGCTTGGTTGACTTCAACACGTCGAGCGCCTGCCGGTAGAGTTCCTCGTCGTCGCCCAGATCGCCGTCTTCGCCGCCGCCTTCGCCGTCTTCGTCTTCCTCGCGGGCAGCGCGATCGATCTGCGCCTGGACGTCGGACGCGTAAATGGGCGGGCCATTGCGCTTCAGGAAGTCGACCATCTCGATGACCTCGTCGTCGGAGACGAAAGCGCCCTGGGCGCGCACGAGCCGCGAGCTGCCGGGCGGTGAGAACAACATGTCACCGCGCCCGATGAGCGTGTCGGCGCCCTTCGTGTCGAGGATCGTGCGTGAGTCGACTTGCGAGGCGACCTGGAAGGCGATGCGCGAGGGCAGGTTGGCCTTGATGACGCCGGTGATGACGTTCACCGACGGGCGCTGCGTGGCGATGATGAGGTGGATGCCGGCGGCGCGGGCGAGCTGGGCCAGGCGGGCAATCGACGTTTCGATCTCGGCGGGCGCCACCATCATCAAGTCGGCGAGCTCGTCGATGATCGCCACGATGTAAGGCAGCCGATCCGGCAACGGTTCGCCGTCATCGGTCGCCGCCGGGTCGACGCCTGGGATGCCGTCCTGCTGTTCGACGGGCGGAAATTCGGGCTTCGCGTGCTTCTTGCGGTTGTTGAAGCCGACGACATTGCGCACGTTGCACTTCGCGAACATCTGGTAGCGCTGCTCCATCTCGTTGAGCAGCCACTTGAGGGCGGCGGGCACCTTCTTCGGCTCGGTGACCACCGGGATGAGCATGTGCGGGAGTGTGTTGAAGACCTTCAACTCCACGACCTTCGGGTCCACCATGAGCAGGCGGACGTCCTTCGGGCTCTTGGAGTAGAGGATCGAGGCGACAATCGAGTTGATGCACACCGATTTGCCCGAACCGGTGGCGCCGGCGATGAGCAGGTGGGGCATCTTGGTGAGGTCGCTGATGAGTGGTTTTCCGGATACATCCTTGCCCAGCGCGATGGGCAGCTCGGCCTTCGCGCCGACCCAGTCCTCGGACTCGAGGATCTCGCGCATGCCGACGGGCGTGGGATGCTGGTTCGGCACCTCGACGCCCACGGCCGCCTTGCCGGGAATCGGCGCGAGCATGCGGACCGATTGAGCGCGCATGCCGAGCGCGATGTTCTTGTCGAGACCGGCGATTTTCTCGACGCGCACGCCCGGCGCGGGGGCGACTTCGTAGCGCGTGATGACGGGGCCGACGTGGATTTCGCCGAGCGTGACCTCGACACCGAACTCGCTGAGGATGCGCAGCAGATTCTCGGCATTACGGCGGTGTTCCTCTTCGGAGTTTTCCGCGTGGGGCTTGGCGGGCTCCTTGAGCAGCGTGAGCGGCGGAAACTGGTAGTTTTCGTCGCTGCTGAGCGGCACGACGGCGCGGGCTTTCTTCGGCTCCTCGGGTTTGACGATGTTGAGCTCGAGTTTGCCGGCGGCCTGAACGGCCAGATCTTTCGTGTCGGTTGCCGTGGCGCCTTCGGCGGGCGCGGGTGCGGCGGCGCCGTTGCGCTTGCCGCCGAGTTTGGTGCCCGTGGCCTTGGGGGCGGCGGATTCTTCGGAGGCCGGGAGCGGCTCCGCTTTTGGTTCCTCTTTCGACCCAGACTTGGGCGTGCTGGCTTCGACGGACTTTGTCGCGACCGCGGTTGCCGTGACGGGCTTTTCGAGGGGCTCGTCCTTGGCTTTCGCGATCTTGAGGTTTTTCGTGAGAGGCGCCGCGACGGCCTGCGCCGTCTTTCCGTCGGCCTTGGACCTCGCCTGCGCTTCTTTCAGTTCACGCCGCAGTTCGGCCTTTTCCGCGGCCAGTTTCGCCCGGCGTTCGCGCCACGCGTGAAGCGCATTCACCAGCTTCTCGTATTCGGCGGTGATGTCTTTCGTGAAGATGAAAATCAGTGCGACCAGGTAACAACTGAACAGCAACGAACCCGAACCGAACACGCCCAGGATGTCGGTGAGCACGCCGTTATAGATCCAGTTTCCAATCACGCCCCCGAGCCCGTACGGGAAATACTGGCTGTCATGCAGGCTGTCGAACGCCGTCATCGCCATCAGGCCACAGCCCGAGGCGAGCGCCACCAGCATGGCAATGAAACGGGTGACGGCGAGGCGCCGCGCGTTGCGAACGGCCACCCAGAGCGCCCACAAGGTGAAGACCGGCAGCAACCACGCCGTCACGCCCAGCCAGTTGAAACTGATCCGCGCGATATCGGCGCCGAGTTTGCCCACGAGGTTGTGGTCGTAGGAGCCGGTGGTGTTCGTCGAGAGGAATCCCGGCTGCAGCGGGGAATAGTCGACGAAGGCGACGGCCAGCCATGAGCCACCGAGCAGGCAGCAAACGGCCACGAACCACCGGGGGCGGTAGCGTGGTGCCTGAAACGAAGGTCCTCCGGGATTTGAGTTTGAACTCGCGGACTTGGCCATGTGGTTTGAGCGGCCGGCCTGACCGGCCTAACCGATCGGGATTCCACGCCATCGGGGGTGTCGGTCAATGTAATATTCCCCCCTCATCCTCCACGAATCTACGCATTCCATTTTATGCAGGAAATCATCCGTTTTCGTCCGCTGTATCAGGATCGCGTCTGGGGCGGTCGCGCTCTCGAGAGCGCGCTCGGGCGCACGTTGCCGGCCGATCGGCCGATCGGCGAAAGTTGGGAACTCGTCGACCGACCCGAGGCTCAATCGGTGGTTCAAGGCGGGCGTTTCGACGGGCGCACGTTGCGCGCGGTGCTGACCGAGCACGCCGCCGAGATCATGGGACCGGCCTGGCCGGCCGACCGCCCGTTTCCGATTCTCGTAAAATGGCTCGATTGCCGTGAGCGCCTGAGCCTGCAGGTGCACCCGCCCGCCGCCGTCGCGCCGTCACTCAAGGGTGAGCCGAAGACGGAGAACTGGTATATCGCCGACGCCGCACCCGGCGCGTCGCTGATCGTCGGCCTGAAGCGTGGCGCAACCCGCGAACAATTCGAGCGCGCCATCGCGGATCACACCCTCGAATCCTGCGTGCACCGTTTTCCGGTGAAGCCGGGCGACTCCATCCTCGTGCACAGCGGCACCGTGCATGCCATCGACGGCGGTAATCTCATTCTCGAGATCCAGCAAAACTCCGACACGACCTACCGCGTATACGACTGGGGCCGGGTCGGCCTCGACGGCAAGCCGCGCCAGATGCACGTCAAGGAATCGCTCGCCTCGATCCTCTGGGATCAGTTCGAGCCGGAGCCCGTGCGGGCTGCGGCCACCCCGGCCGTGATTGCCGACGCGCGCGAGTTCCGCATCCGGCGCGTGCCGCTTGCGGCCGGTGAGACGCTGCGTTTCACCGCCGGCGAGCAGGCGCGTATCCTGAGCGTGGTGACCGGCAGCGTGCAGGCCGACACGCCCGCGCACGACAAACTCGGGCGTGGCGACAACGTCCTGCTCCCGCGCTCCGGCGCCTTCACGTTCACCGCGGCGGCTGGCGGCGCCCTGTTGCTGGTGACGGAGAACTTCGGGTGACGGGGATGACCACGGGGGCTCCGACGACCACGCGAGCGCGGGCCGGCGCCCTTGCCAGCCTCCTGCTGCTGCTGGCGGGCTTTGCCGCCCTCGCGACCCTGGTCTGGATGATGTTTCTTCCCGCGCTTGTCGCCTACGCGCTCGAGGCGCGGACGGGTTTTGGGGTGCGGATCGAGCGGCTCGCGGCCAACCCGTTTACCGGGCAGGTGGCGCTGACCGGCTTCGCGATCGACAACCCGGCGGCGTATCCGTCGCGTAACTTCGTTCAGATGCGCGCGTTTCGCGCGGACGCGCAGCTTTTCACGCTCTTCGGCCGGCGGGCGGTGTTTGACGACGTGCAGATCGACGTGGAGTCGGTCGCTGTGATCAAGGCCGCCGATGGTACCGTGAATCTGGACCTGTTCCGCTCGCGCCTGGCGAGCTTGGGCGCCGGCGGGGGCGCGGGCGCCGCTCCCACCTCACCCGCGGTGAACCCCGCGGGGAAAATGGAGTTTCTGATCCAGCGACTGCACGTTCGATTTGACCGGCTGTCCTACACCGATCTCACCGCTCCGCGGTCCACGACGCGCGAGTTCAATCTCGGGTTTGACCACCGCTACACGAACGTCTCCGATCCTGCGCAACTGCTCGTGCCGGCGCTGTTCCGCCGTCTTGGCGAGTCGGGTGGCGCGCTTGAGGGGCTGCTGCCGGCGCGGTTCGGCGGATCGGCGGGCGACGGCGCCGGCTTGCTTGGACACGCGGGGCGCAAGGCCGCGGAGGGCCTGAAGAGCCTGTTTCGCACGCTTGAAGATTCGCGGAAGCCGTAATTCACTCTCCGATTCATCATGACTGAGTCCGCACCCGCAGACACCAACACACCACCCTTGGCCAACACCACTCCTCCTCCGGCTGCCGCCGGCGCTCCCGGCGCAGCACAATCGCAACCCACGCCCGCGCCGGCGGTTGAGCCGAAGGGAGCGTCCCTCGAGGAGCAACTGGCTGCCGCGAAAAAAGAGGCGGCCGAGAACCATGAACGCTACCTGCGCTCCGTGGCGGATCTGGAGAATTTCCGCCGTCGCACCGTGCGCGAAAAGGACGAGTTGCGCCAGTTTGCCGCCAGCCGCGTGCTGGAAGATCTGCTGCCGGTCATCGACAATCTCGCGCTCGGCCTCGCCGCCGCAAGACAGCCGAACGCCGAACTCAAGACGCTTGTCGGCGGCATCGAGATGGTCGGTACGCAGTTGAAGACCGCGCTCACCCAGCACGGCCTCAAGGAAATCAATCCGGTGGGCCAGCCGTTCGACCCCAACCTGCACGAGTCGATCGCGCAGGCGCCCAGCGCCGAGATCGCCGAGGGCAACGTGCTGCAGGTCGTCCGCACCGGCTACAGCCTCAATGGCCGGTTGCTGCGCCCCGCTTCGGTGGTCGTCTCCGGCGGCCCTGCGAAGGAGGAGAACAGGTAGCAGGCGCGGTTACCGGCGGCCACCCTCCCATCCCTGGCGGTCGGGCTGACCGCCGCCACCTTTTATCCAGACATGGCCAAGGAAGACTATTACGAGCTGCTCGGGGTCGACAAAAACGTCGCCGCGGAGGAGCTGAAGAAAGCTTACCGCAAGAAGGCGGTTCAGTACCACCCGGACAAAAATCCCGGCAACAAAGAGGCCGAGGAGAAGTTCAAAAAAATCTCCCACGCCTACGAAGTCCTGCAGGATCCGGAGAAGCGCGCGGCTTACGATCGCTACGGCCACGCCGCCTTCGAAGGTCCCGGCGCGGGCGGACCGCGCGGCCCCGGCGGCATGGGCGGAGGCTTCCACGATCCGTTCGACATCTTCCGCGAGGTGTTCGGCGGCGGCGGAGGCGGAGGAATTTTTGACGACATGTTCGGCGGTGGCGGCGGCAACGGAGGCCGCGACGGCGCCGACCTCCGCTACGATCTCGAAATCACGCTCGAGGAGGCGGCCCGCGGCGTGGAAAAGGAGATCTCGTTCCGGAAAAACGTCTCCTGCGAGCACTGCAGCGGCACCGGCGCCGAGCCCGGCTCCAAGCGCGTCACCTGCCCGACCTGCCGCGGCGCGGGCCAGATCCGCCGTAGTGGCGGAATCATTACGTTCACGCAGACGTGCCCGACCTGCGGCGGCGCCGGCAGCCGCGTCGAGAAAGTCTGCTCCGTCTGCCGCGGCGAGGGCCGCGTTCCGAAGACGACGAAACTCAACGTGCGCATCCCGCCCGGCGTCGACACCGGCGCGCGGCTGCGTTCGCAGGGCAACGGCGAGGCGGGCCTCGCCGGCGGCCAGCCCGGCGATCTCTACATCGTGCTCAGCGTGCGCGATCACGAGCTCTTCGAGCGCCAGAACGACGACCTGTTCTGCGAAATCCCGATCAAGTTCACGCTCGCGACCCTCGGCGGCACGATCGAAGTGCCCACGCTCTTCGGCAAGGCCTCGCTGAAGATCCCGGCCGCCACGCAGAGCGGCACGACCTTCCGGCTTCGCGGCAAGGGCATGCCCTCGCTGCGCCACCGCAACGAGCAGGGCGACCAGCTCGTGCGCGTGCACGTGGAGGTGCCGCAGACCCTTACCGCCGAACAGCGCAAGCTCCTCGAAGACTTCGCGCGCGTGAGCGGCGACGCCGACAATCCGACCTCGCAAAGCTGGTTCGAAAAGGCGAAGAAGTTCTTCTGAGCTCCTCGCCGTGACGTTGCCCAATCCCAAGCTTCTCCTGCTCGACGCCGCCGTGCAGCGCCGGGCGGAGCTGCGCGCGGCCGGGAAGAAGCTCGTGCTCACCAACGGCGTCTTCGACCTGCTGCACACCGGCCATCTCTACTATCTGCAGCAGGCCCGTGCGCTCGGCGACGCGCTCTTCATCGCGCTCAACAGCGACGCGAGCGTGAAAGCCCTCAAAGGTCCGCTTCGCCCCGTGCAAAACGAGGAGCAGCGCGCCTATGCGCTCGCCGCGACGTGGTTCGTCGACGGCATCGTCATCTTCCGCGAGCCGCGGCTCACGCCGGAGATTCGCGCCCTGCAGCCCGACGTGTATTGCAAAGCTGGAGACTACACGCTCGAGAAGCTGGATCCGGGTGAGCGCGCCGCGCTCGAGGCGGTCGGTGCGCAGATCAAGTTCCTCCCCTTTCTCCCCGGCTTCAGCACCACGCAGCTCATTGCGCGGATCAAGGCGGCCGGGGAGGTGTGAGCGAAATTTCCATGCGCATCGTCCTCCTCGGTTCCGGCCGCGGCTCCAACGCCGAGGCCATCCTCGAAGCCCAGCGCACCGGCCGCCTCGGCCGCGGCAAGGTGGTCCAGATTTTCTCCGACAAGGCGGACGCCGGCATCCTCGCCCTCGGGCCCCGCTTCGGCGTGCCGGCGGCGTTTCTCGACCCGGCGCCGTTCAAAACCAAGCTCGAAGGCCCCGGCGAAGACCGGTACATCGAGACGATCTCCGCCTGTGCCCCCGATCTCATCGTGCTCGCGGGTTTCATGCGCGTTGTGAAGCCGAAGTTCCTCAGCTCTTTCGCCGGGAAAATCATCAACCTGCACCCGAGCCTCCTGCCGAGCTTTCCCGGGCTCGACGGCATCGGCCAGGCGTGGCGGCGCGGCGTGAAAATCACCGGCTGCACCGTGCACTATGTGACGACCGAGGTCGACGGCGGACCGATCATCGATCAGGCGCCCGTGCGCATCGAGTCCACGGATACACTTGAGACGCTCGCGATGAAGATCCATGCCGCCGAGCACGCGCTGCTGCCCGCGGTGGTCGCCCGGTTGAGCGAGAAGTCCGCCGGCTAGCACGTCGCCGCATTGCATGCCATGGCCAGCCCTCGCATCCTCCTGATCGAAGACGAGCCGGCCATCGCCGACACGCTGCTTTACGCGCTGCGCACCGAGGGCTTCACCCCTGAATGGCGGGCGACCGGCGGCGAGGGCCTGGACGCGCTCGCGCGCGGCGGCGTGGCGCTTGTGATCCTCGACGTCGGCCTGCCCGACGGCAACGGCTTCGAGCTTTGCAAAACCATCCGCGCGCGTCACGGCGCCGTTCCGATCCTTTTCCTCACCGCGCGCAACGCCGAAATCGACCGCATCGTCGGGCTCGAGATCGGCGGCGACGACTACGTGACCAAACCCTTCAGCCCCCGGGAAGTCACCGCCCGTGTGAAGGCAATCCTCCGCCGCGGCCCCCCGTCGACTCCGACTTGTCAGCTATTGAGCGACAAGCCCTCTGAAAAAGTCCCGGCATCCTGTCACCCAATGGATGACAACGCTTCCGGCGTGCAGGGTGGCGGGGGGCAGGGGGCGCCGCGGGTGAGGGCGGGCGAATTTGCGCTGGATCCGGAGCGCTGCGAGGTGCGGTTTCGCGGCGTGCGGCTGGAGCTCACGCGTTACGAATATCGTCTGCTGAGCGTGTTTCTCGCGCGGCCCGGGCGCGTGTTTTCGCGCGACGAGCTGATGGGGCAGGCGTGGGAGGATCCCGGCGCCAGCCTCGATCGCACGGTCGACGCGCACATCAAGACGCTGCGCGCCAAGCTGCGGGCGGTCGCGCCCGATGCCGAGCCGATCCAGACGCATCGAGGCCTTGGATACGCGTTGCGCGGCTGATGACGATCCGCACTCGCATCCTTCTCGTCTACCTGCTGATCGTCGGCGGCGGGTTTTATTATCTTGTGAATCGCAGTCTCGCCGAGCTGCGGCCGCGCTACCTCGAGTCGATGGAAGAGTCGCTCGTGGACACGGCAAATCTCCTGGCCAACGTGATCGGCGTGACGGTCGCCGACGGGCGGATCGACGCCGCCCGGGTGCGCGACGCGATCGAGGGAGCCTTTCACCGCCGGTTCGACGCCCGGGTCTACACCCTCAGGAAGGAGCGTGTGGATGTGCGCGTTTACGTGACCGACGTCGCCGGCCGCGTGCTCTACGACTCCGACGGCGGGCGCGACGAAGGCCGGGACTATTCCCAATGGATCGACGTGGCGCGCACGTTGCGCGGCTCGTACGGGGCGCGGGCGACGCGCACCGATCCGGCGGACGAGAACACGCTCGTGCTCTACGTGGCGGCGCCGATCACGACCAACGATGGCGAGCGTACGGTCGGCGTGCTGTCCGTCGGCAAGCCCACCGCGAGCATCAACGATCTTGTCGCCGCGGCGCGGCGGCGGGTGACGCTGGCGGGACTTGCGGGCGGAGGCCTGATCGTGTTTGTGGGCGTCGTGTTCTCGGTGTGGATTGCGACGCCGATCGCGCGCCTCACCGCGTATGCGCGCGCGGTGCGTGACGGCCGGCCCGCGACGCTGCCGCGCCTGGCGGGACGCGAAGTGGGCGAGCTGCGGCAGGCGTTCGAGGAGATGCGCGCGGCCCTCGAGGGCAAGGCCTACGTCGAGCGCTACGTGCAGGCGCTCACGCACGAGATCAAGTCGCCACTCTCGGCGATTCGCGGTGCGGCGGAGTTGCTTGGCGAAAATCCACCGGCGGCCGAGCGGGAGAAGTTCCTGGGCAATATCCGGACGGAGGCGGGCCGCGTGCAGCGCATCGTCGACCAGATGCTGCAGCTCGCGTCGCTCGAGGCGCGCAAGGCGCGAGCTGACATGACGAGTTTCGACCTGGCCGTCGTTGCTCGCGAGACGGTCGATGCCGCGCAAGCGACGGCGCAGGCCCGCGGCGTGGCGCTGCGTATCGAGGCAGACGCCGCGTTTGTGCGCGGCGATCGGGTGCTCCTCGGGCAGGCGATCTCGAATCTGCTGCACAACGCGCTCGAATTCACCCCGGCCGGCGGACGCATCGAGCTGCGGCTGGCGACCGGCGGCGACGCGGTACGCATCACGATTGACGACACCGGCGCGGGAATTCCCGACTTCGCGCTGCCCCGCGTCTTCGAACGCTTTTACTCGCTGCCGCGCCCCGGTTCAGGCGTCAAGAGCACCGGGCTCGGCCTGAGTCTTGTGCGCGAGATCGCGCATCTGCACGAAGGCGAGGTCTTCGTCGCCAATCGCCGCGATGGCGGCGTGCGCGCGGAGGTGCGGCTGCCGGCGCGCTGAGACGCCGCGGCGTCTTCCGCCCGGCGTCGCGACGACTTCATCGCGATTTCATTTCCGCTTCATCAAGGCTTCACGCGCGCTGGCCACACTGGCGCATGCACGTGAGATCTGTTTCGCGCCGGGGACGAGGCATGCTGTGGGCGATGACGCTGCTGGTCTGGACGACCGCGGTGCACGCCGCGGCGGACGAGCGGGCCTTGGCGCCGTATTTCGAGGTGAGCGGCGCCTCGCCGGGCCTCGACGTGCTGCCGCTGAAGAGCACGCAGGTTGATGCGACGCTTGCAGGCGTGATCGCCGAGGTGCGGGTGACGCAGACCTATCGAAACGAGGGCACCGCCCCCCTCGAGGCGCGTTACGTGTTCCCCGGTTCGACGCGCGCGGCCGTGCACGCGATGACGATGCAGGTGGGCGACCGGCGCATCGAGGCGCAGGTGCGCGAAAAGGCGGAGGCGCGCCGCACGTATGAGGCGGCGAAGGCCGGCGGACGCACGACGTCGCTGTTCGAGGCGCGGCGCAGCAATGTGTTTGAGATGAACGTCGCCAACATCCTCCCCGGCGACACGGTCGTGGTGGAGTTGCGCTACACCGAGCTGCTTGTCCCGACGGATGGCGAATACGAGTGGGTCTTTCCGACGACGGTGGGTCCGCGCTATACGCGCGCGAGAGAGACCGATGAGGCCGCGGCGGCGTCACCGGAAATTCCCTACACGACCAGCGTCGCCGACGAGCCCGTTTTCACGCTGGCGGCCGACATCGTGGCCGGAGTGCCGGTGCACGGGCTGCGTTGCACGTCGCACCGCATCGAGACGGCGGGCGGAGGCGGCCGCACGCGCGTGCGGCTTCCGGCGAGCGGCGCGCCGGCGATGAATCGCGACTTCGTCCTGCGTTACCGTCTCGCGGGGGGCGCGCTGGCCGGCGGGCTGCTGCTCGATGAGTGGCAGGGTGAGAAGTTCTTTCTGCTCACCGTGCAGCCGCCGGCGCGAGTCGCGCCGGACCTCGTGCCGGCGCGTGACTACGTGTTTGTCGTCGATGTGTCGGGCTCGATGCACGGCTTTCCGCTCAATACGGCGAAGGCGCTGCTCGCGGAACTTTTGCAGTCACTGCGGCCAGGCGATACGTTCAACGTCCTGCTGTTCTCGGGCGGCAGCGCGGTGCTGGCGGAGGCGCCTCTCGACTCGACGCCGGAAGCCATCGCGGCTGCGGTGGCCCTGATCGACCGCCAGCAGGCCGGCGGCGGCACCGAACTGATGCCGGCGTTGCAGCGCACCTTCGCGCTGCCGAAACGCGCCGGTGTGGCGCGCAGCATCGTCGTGGTGAGCGACGGCTATGTGAGTGTGGAGGCCGAGGCCTATGCCTTGGTGCGCGAACGGCTCGGTGAGGCGAATCTCTTCACCTTTGGCATCGGCAGCTCGGTGAATCGTGAGCTGATCGAGCGGCTTGCGCGCGCCGGCCGGGCCGAACCCGCGGTGATCGAAACGCCCGCGGAAGCGCCGCGCGTGGCGGCGGCGTTTCGCGCCAGGATCGAGTCGCCGGTGTTGACCGCAGTGCGGGCGGAGTTTGCCGGCTTCACAACGCATGAAGTGCTCCCCGCGAGCTGGCCGGACGTGCTTGCGCAGCGTCCGCTGGTGATCGTGGGCAAGTGGTCGGGTGCGGCGGCGGGCCGGGTGACGCTCCGCGGCGTGACGGGCCGCGGGCCGTGGAACACGACGGTCGACGTTTCCCGCGCCATCAATCTGAACGGCTGCGGCCTGCTGGCTCAGCTCTGGGCGCGCGAGCGACTCGCGGAACTGCGCGATCTGCATGCCGTTGGCGACGCGCGCGACCAGCGTCGCGCCGAGATCGTGCAGCTTGGATTGCGTTATCATCTGCTCACGCCGTTCACGTCCTTCGTCGCCGTGGACACCGTTGCGCGGGTGTCCGGCACGCCGGCGCAGCGAGTCAACCAGCCGGCCTCGCTGCCGCAGGGTATGAGCCCGGGCGCCGTCGGCGAACTGGTGCCGACGACACCCGAGCCGGAGACCATTGGCCTGGTCGCGGTCGCCGCTGTCATGCTGGGGTGGATACTGTGGCGCCGCCGTGGCGCGACGAAAACGGCGCAGGCGAAGGCGGGGGCGTCTCATGGAGGAGACTGACACCGCGGCGCCGCATTGGTGGGAGCGCCGGGGCCCGGTCGCGTTCGCGCTGCTCGTGGCGAGCTGGCCGGTGCTGCGGTGGTATGGGGTGCGCCTCGACGACGGTGGCGATGAACCGTGGGGGCTCGTCGCGCTCGTGCTTGCGCTGCTGCTCACCCCGCGTCGCCACGCGTGGTCGCGGCTGCCGGGTGCTGCGGCCGGGATCGCGGCGACGTTGGTGATCGCGGCGGCGATCGGGAGCGGGGCATTGCCCATGCTCGCGCGCGGCATGTTGGTTGCGGCCGCGGTGGGGATCGTCTTGGGCGGCGTGCGGGGGGCGTGGGGGCGCGCGGGATTGCTGGCGCTGTCGCTGCCGGTCACGGCAACGTTGCAGTTCTACGCCGGCTATCCCTTGCGCGTGGTGACGGCGGAGCTGGGACGTCCGCTGCTCGCGCTTGCGGGCGTGGCAACCGAGCGGGCGGGAGTGGTGCTGGTGTGGGCGGGCGGCGAGGTGGCGGTCGACGCGCCGTGCAGCGGCGTGCGCATGCTCTGGACCAGCGGGGTCCTTGCCGGCGTGCTCGCGTCGTTGGCCGGACTGAACGCGACCGGCACGGTGTGCTTTGGGCTGGCGGCGCTGGTGCTTGTCATCGTCGGCAACGCGCTCCGGGCGGCGCTGCTGTTTTTCCCCGAGGCGGGCTTCTGGCCAGCCTCCGACGCGGTGCACGCCGCCGTGGGGCTGGTGTTGTTTGCCGGGGTGTGCAGCGGACTCGCGGGACTCGTGCGGGTGTTTCGCGCGAAGGAGGCACGGTGAAAGCGTTGCCGGGCGTGTGGGCTTCGTGCGCCATCGCGGCGGTGTGGCCGCTGGTTCAGCCCGGCCGCAGCGCGACGGCCCGCGAAGCGGAGACGAGGCCGGCCGCGACCTTCCCGGGATGGCCGGAGACCTTCGAGGGAAAACCGTGGATTCGCGTGCCGCCGAGTGGGCGCGTCGCGCGCTTTGCGGCGGGGTTGGGCGGCGAGACGGGTGTCTTCGAGCAGGGCGGCCGCGTGGTGGTGTTGCGCTGGGTGGCATCGCCTTCGCGGGCGGTGCATCCGATCGCGGATTGTTTTCGCGCGCGCGGCTATCGGGTAAAGGCGGCCGGGCTGGCGCGGGATGCCGCCGGCATGGTGTGGAGCGAACTGGTGGCGGACCGTGGAGAGGAGCGCTGGCGCGTGCGCGAACGCATCACCGACGAAGCCGGCCGCTCGTGGACGGACGTTTCGGCGTGGTACTGGGCCGCGCAGCGCGGGGTGTCGGTGGGGCCGTGGTGGGCGGTGACGATCGCGACGCCGGAGAACGAAGCTTGAACACGGGGCGGCGCCCGGCCGTCGCTTCAATTCACCCCCAATTCATCGCGACTTCACATGGGCTTCATGCCGGGCTGCGACGCTCGGAGGCATGGATACAGCTTCTTCTCTGGTTTCCGCGGGGCGCGGGTGGCTGCAGCGTCGTGCGTTGTTTTTCAAGCTGCTGGGCGTCGGCTTTCTCGGCCTTTTGCTGCTCGTGCCGCTGGGGATGGTTCACTCGACGCTGCGCGAGCGGCGGGCGCGTTATCACGAGGCGCTCGGCGCGATCACGCAGACGTGGGGGCAATCACAGCGTCTGCTCGGGCCCGTGCTGGTGGTGCCTTACACCTACAAAACCGAGATGGAGGAATGGGTGCTGAGCGACGGCCAGCGCGTCAGGAAAACACGGATACAAGAGAACCAGGTGGAGGCGTTCTTTCTGCCCGAACAGCTTGTGGTCGAGGGCGAGCTCGAGCCGTCGGCGCGGTCGCGCGGCATTTACACAGCGCACGTGTATGCGGCCACGCTGCGGATGAGTGGAAAATTCGCGCGGCCGGATTTCGGGTTCACGGGAGTCCAGGGTGTCGAACCGCGTTGGGAGCGGGCGCGCGTGTGCCTTGCGATCAGCGATCTGCGCGGGACGCGCGAGGTGCTTACCCTCCGCTGGGGCGCGGAGGCGCTGCCGCTCCAGCCGGGCGCGAGGCTCGACGGCTTCACGACCGGGTTGCACGCTCCGGTCGCGCTCGCTCCGACCGGCGGCGCGGTGGAGTTTAATCTCTCGCTCACGCTCAACGGCAGCGACGGTTTCGGCGTGGCGCCGCTCGGGCGCGACACGCGGCTTCGGCTGACGTCCCCCTGGCCTGACCCGAGCTTCAATGGTGCGTATCTGCCGTTGCGGCGCGAGGTGACGCCGGAGGGCTTCGAGGCGGAGTGGCAGGTGTCGTATTACGGGCGGAGTTTTCCGCAACAATGGACCAATCGCGCGGGCGAGCCGCAGCCTGCGGCGCAGGAATTTGAATCATCCGTGTTTGGCGTGAGTTTGCGGCCCGCGCTCGATGCGTATCGCGTGACCGAGCGGGCGATCAAATACGGCGTGCTGTTCATCGCCCTCGTGTTCACGGCATTTTTTCTTTTCGAGGCGTTGAGCCACGTGCGGCTTCATGCGCTCAACTATCTGCTCGTCGGCGCCGCGCTGTGTCTGTTTTTCCTCGGGCTGCTGGCCCTGTCGGAAGTGATGTGGTTCGGCGCGGCCTACGCGCTCGCAGCTGCGACGTCGACGCTGTTGATCGGTCTTTACAGTCGGCGCGTGTTGCGCGACGGCCGGCGTGCGCTGGCCGCGACCGCGCTTCTCGGCGGCGTTTACGCGTATCTCTTTTTTGTACTGCGGATGGAGGATTTCTCGCTGCTCGCCGGCACGGCGGCGCTGTTTGCGATGCTCGCGGCCCTGATGTATGCGACGCGTCATCTGCGCGCCGGTGACGAGGCGACGCCCGTGGGGGCGGCGGAGGAGGAAGCATGAAGGTTCCGCACTTGCCGCGACTGTATTGTGCGTTGCGCGGGGTATTGCCCTTTGGGCGACTCGCGATGCCACGGCGTCGCGAAATGACGTTGCGGCCGCCGCGACGCGGCGGGACGCTCGCCGGCATGAGTCTGGTTGAGATCAAAGCCGAAATTCCCGCGGAGCACGCGGACACCACCGACGACACGCTGCTGGAATTTGGCGTCGAAAACTGGAGCCTGTTGCAGGACGTGATTGCGCGGCGTGCGTGGATCGTGGGCGTCTTCACGACGGAGGCGGAGGCGCGCGCGCGTTGGGAGGAGTTGCGGCCGTTGCTGGCGCATACGCGGGTGGACGACGTCGTGATCCGGCCGCTGGCGGACCAGGATTGGCGCGACAGCTACAAGGCCCATTTTCAACCGTCGCGTTTTGGCCGACTGCATTGGGTGCCGATCTGGTTGCGCGATGAGTATGTGCTCCCGGCGGGCGATGTCGTGATCTGGCTCGACCCCGGGCGGGCCTTCGGCACGGGCAACCATGAGACGACGCGGCTCTGCTGCGAACGACTGGTAAGCTTCGCCGAAACCTGGACGCGCGCGGGGCGCGACCTCCGCACGGCGATAGTCGTCGATGCGGGTTGCGGCTCGGGCATTCTCGCGCTTTCGGCGGCAAAACTCGGTGTCGGCGACGTCAGCGGTTTCGACAACGACCCGGAGGCAGTGCGCGTGAGCCTGGAGAACGCCGCCCTGAACGGACTCGCCGGGAAGGTGCCGTTCGCGACGGACGACCTGGTGGGTGGCCTGGTTGGGCGGACCGCCGACCTTGTGCTGGCCAATATCCAGGCCGACGTCCTCATGCGTTTTATCCGTGAACTCACCGGAGCGGTTGCGCCCGGCGGCTCGCTGGTGTTGAGCGGCATCCTGGCGGCCGAGTTGCCGACTGTGCAGGCGGCGTTCGCCGCGGCCGTGCCGGAATGGGCGGTCGACTCGCGCACGATGGGCGAGTGGAGCGACGTGCTCTTCGTGCGGCCTTAGCTTAGCCGGAACAATGCAGGGGTTGAGTGTTGAGAGCGGAACCAATTGGTGAATTCCGATTTGCCGGGTGATTTCTCCGCGGTGCCTCTGAGGATTGGGCTCTCAACTCTCAACCCTTGACTCTCAACGGCATCAGCATCAGCCCGGCTTAGAGGGTGTCAGGTGCTTTTTGGGCTGCGATTGCCCGAGGTGGCGCGGTGCTTCAGCCCGCGCGCGTGGCGTGCTCGAACGCGGGCTGAAGCTCCGCGCTACCCTGGGCAGACGCTGGGCCTCTCGCTGGAGCGTGGCACTTGTCCACCGACCCTGCGTGTCGGGCGTGAAGTCCGACCCACCTGAGCAGCCATTGATGCCGTCGCGGGATTAGAATCCGCGCTCGGCGGGAATCACGCCCACGACGCGGATGTCGATCGGCCCGACCTCGCCCTTGAGGCCGAGGTTCTGGCGATAGATTTCGGCGATTTCCTGCGTGAGGTAGCCATGGATCGCGTCGAGCTTCGCGTCCGGCCGCACCTTTAAGCGGATGATGGTCTTGAACTGATTGCCCCGGCGCGTGACCTCTGCGCGGGCGGATGCGACCCCGCGCAACTGTTCACAGCAGGCCTCGACGAGCCGGTGCAGCGCGTGCCGGGAGATAAGCAGCCGTCCCTTGGTGTCGGAGGCCAGCGTGAGCACGCTCGGCTGGCGCAGGAAAAAAAGGATGACCAGCAG
>DASWVO010000144.1:0-3547 GCA_036406235.1 Opitutaceae bacterium | reverse complement strand
CATCAATACCGACACCATCATTGGCTGGAACGGCAACCAGATGCTCTTGATCACGTGGTGGGAATTCAGCGCGGTGATTGGCCTGCTGCTGCTCGCGTGGGTCTTCATCCCGGTGTATTACCACTACAAGTGCACGACCGTCACCGAACTGCTGGAACGCCGCTACAACAATCCGCACATCCGCGGCACCGTGGCCGCGATATTCCTGCTCGGCGACGTGCTGATTTTCCTGCCAGTGATGCTCTACACGAGCTCGCTCCTCATCAAGGCGATGTTCGGTCTCACGATCCCGCTGCCGACGATCGCGATGTTCACCGCCACCGTCGGCGCGGCCTACGCGGTGTTCGGCGGGCTGCGCGCGGTCGCGTTTTGCGACACCTATAACGGCGTCATCGTGCTCGGCATGGCGATCCTCATCACGGCCCTGTCCCTCAACGCCGCCGGCTGGGACCTCAGCGGCGTGCCGAGCGAACGGCTCACGATGATCGGCGGCGGCGACTCCGTGCTGCCTTGGAAGACGCTGCTCACCGGCATGGTGTTCACCCAGCTTTATTACTGGAGCACGAACCAGACGATCACGCAGCGGGCCCTTGCCGCGCCTTCGGTGCGCGAGGCCCGCAAGGGCATCTACGCCGCCGCCGCGATCCGCATGCTGATCGTGCCGCCAATCATCGCGCTTCCCGGCGTATGCGCCTTCAAGCTCTATGGAAAACTCGGCGACCAGACGTACGGAAACCTCGTCAACCAGCTCCTGCCGACGTGGCTTCTCGGCATTTTCGCGACCGCGATGTTCGGCGCGGTGATCTCGAGCTTTACCGCGACGCTGAACTCCGCCGCCACTCTCGCCGTCTGCGACCTGCACGAACTCTATTTCAAGTTCACCACCAAGGTGCGCACGCTGGGCGTATGGTGCACGGTGGCGTTCGCCATTATCGCAGTGGCGTTGGTGCCGGCCTACATGAACGCGGGAAGCATCATCCAGCTCATCCAGCAGCTGCTCGGTCTTTTCAGCATGCCGATCCTGTCGGCGTTCATCACCGGCCTGCTGTTCCGCAACGTCGACGCTCGCGCGGTGATCTCCACCATCATTTTTGGCGCAGCGTTGTATGGAGCGCTTTCCTTCGGCTGGCCGGCACTCTGCAAAATTAATCCTGATCTGCCGACGCCGCCGCACTTCCTCCATCTGATGGCCGTCACAGAGGTCGCTTGCATCGCCTTTGCGCTCGCGCTCAACCGCGTTGCCTTCGGACGCCGTGCCTCGTTCCTTCTCGCTGATCGAGAAGCCCGCCTTCGCCTTCGGACGATGTGGGCGAACGTCCGCTGAGCTCACCCGCGCGGCCCGCCCGCAGGGCGCCGCCAACCCTCAATCCGCTCGACGCGGACCCTCCGCCCATGATTACTCCGCTCGCGCCCTCCATTCGAAACGCCCGCCCGTTGTTGCTTTCCGTCTGCCTCTGGATGGCGGCGCAGGTCGACGCGGCGGACTCCGCGCGTGATTTCATCCTCGCCGACGGAAGCGGCGCTGCGACTTTCCTCGTGGCCGACGATCTCGATCCCGCCGTGGCCCGCGCGGCCAACGACGTCTGCCGGGACATCGAGCGCGTCAGCGGCCACCTGCCTCCGAAATCGTCGGCGCTCGACGCGAAGCTTTCCTCCGCCGTGCTGGTGGGCGTCGTCGGAAAAACCGGCTGGCTCGAAACCTTGGCCGCCGCCGGCAAGATCGACCTGCGCCCGCTTGCCGGAGCGTGGGAAACGTTCGTCGTCGCGGTCGTCGAGCAGCCGTGGCCCGGACTTGAGCGCGCGCTCGTCGTCGCCGGAAGCGATCGCCGCGGCGCGATCTACGGCCTCTACGAGATCTCCAATCTCATCGGTGTCTCCCCTTGGCATTGGTGGGCGGACGTGCCGGTGCCGAAACAATCCCGGCTCACGATTCCCGTGGGCCGCAACGTGGTCGGGCCGCCGTCGGTCAAATACCGCGGCATCTTCATCAACGACGAGGATTGGGCCATGCTGCCGTGGGCCGCGGAGACCTTCGAACCCGAGTCGGGGAATCTCGGGCCGAAGACCTACGCCAAAGTCTTCGGACTCGTGCTGCGACTGCGCGCCAATCTCGTGTGGCCGGGCATGCATCCGACGACGCGCGCGTTCAACGATTTCCCGGAGAACAAGCAAGTCGCGGATGCCTACGGAGTGGTCATGGGCTCGTCGCACGCCGAGCCGATGCTGCGCAACAACGTCGGGGAGTGGAAACTGCCCGCGCACGACTACAACTATATCGCGAACCGCGCCGGTGTGCTCGACTACTGGGAACGGCGCGTCGCGGAGAACGGCCGATACGAGAACGTCTACACCCTCGGCATGCGCGGCATCCACGACTCCCTCATGGTCGGACCGCGCGACGACCCGGAGCGCGTCCGCACGTTGGAACGGATCTTCGCCGACCAACGCGCGCTGCTCGCGCGCTACGTGAGTCCCGACGTGCGGAAAATCCCCCAGATGTTCTGCGCCTACAAGGAGGTCCTATCGCTCTACCGTCTCGGCCTCAAGGTGCCGGATGACGCGATCTTCGTCTGGCCGGACGACAACTTCGGCTACATCCGCGGATTCGACACCGACGCCGAGCGCCGCCGCTCCGGCGGTTCCGGCGTCTACTACCACCTGTCGTATCTCGGCCGGCCGCTTGCTTACCTTTGGCTGTCCTCCATTCCGCCCTCCCTCATCTGGCAACAGCTGCACCAAGCCTACGAACACGGCGCCGATCAGCTCTGGATCGCTAACGTCGGCGACATCAAGCCGGCGGAAATCTCAATGGAATTCTTCCTCCAGATGGCGTGGGACGTGGAACGGTGGACGCCGCAGAACCTTCCTCGTTTTCTCGAGCAGTGGGCGCGGCGGGATTTCGGCGCCGAGCACGCCGGGGAAATCGCCGCGATCATGGCGGAATACTACGCGCTCAATTTCGAGCGCAAACCCGAGCACTTGCAGTGGTGGCGGCCCGGCCAGGAGCGCCGGCCCAGCGCCCTGACCGATGCGGAGGTGGCGGCGCGGCTCGCCGCTTTCGCGAGCCTGCGCGCGCGCTCGGAGCGCGTCAAAGCGGCGGTGCCGCGGGAAAAGCACGACGCGTATTTTCAGCTCGTGCACTATCCCGTCATCGGTTCCGCCCTGGCCAACGAACGCTATTTCTTCGGCGAACAGGGAAAACTCGCCGAAGCCCGCGCCGCCGACGAAGCGCTCCAGGCCGAGACCAAGCGCTACAACGAGAAAATTTCCGGCGGCAAGTGGCGCCGCTACATGGCGCTCGAGCCCGCTGACGGGCAGTGGTCGACCATGCGCATCGCCCCCTGGGCGCCGTTCCCGGAACCTCGCCGCCCGCGGCCATCGCCGAGTCCGGGCTCTTTTCTCGTCTTGAAAGGTTCCGATTTTCACGCTTCCCAGTCTCGCGGCGCATCCGCATGGACGGTCATACCCGGCCTCGGCCGCAGCGGCGGCGCGATCACCGTGCTGCCTTCGACGGCGCCTCACCGCGACCTCGCTGAGGTGACGCAGG
>DASWVO010000143.1:0-3062 GCA_036406235.1 Opitutaceae bacterium | reverse complement strand
AGAAGATCGAGGAGTCGACCGAGACGATGATCGCGCGGCTCTCGAAGACGAAAAACAACGCCGAGTTCCTGAAGCTGATCCAGCGCTAGCTGGCACAGCCGCTGATTGGCACCGGCGCGGGCGGCTGAGCGCCGCGCCACTTGGCCAGATCGGCCAACGCCGACGCTTCGGCGCGCAGGGTGGCCGTGTCCATGGGACCTATGCGTCCCATGGGTCCTATAGGTCCCATAGGACCGATATGACCGATCGGCCTCGTCTTCCGCCCGCCGACCTGTCGCGCACGCTCCCGCCGAGCGCGGCGCCGCATTTCCCCAACTTCCCTCTTGCCCCGCTTCGGATTCTCCTGAGATTCATTCCTTTCTTCAGGCGATCCCATTCCCGTCGGGCCCGCCGAATCCCACGCCAAACTCACCGCATGCACAGTTTTTCCGAGCAATGTCTCGACATGGCCAGATCGATGCTGGCCCACAATCTCGACTCCATCCAACCTGACGGCACTGTCCTCCCCGTAACTGGCGAACACGCGCGGTCCGATGAGCCCGGCCATGTGGCCTATGCGCTTGGCGAGTTCTACCGCGGGACCGGTGAGACCACCCTCAAGGATTACGACCTGATCGATTTGGCGGCGCGTTGTATCACGGCGCAGATTTTCACCGAGCCCGCCACGGAAAACGGCCTCGCTTACGCCGCGCTCGGCCTCCTCTGCTTCGGCCCTTCCAAGGAACGCAACCCAGTCTGGGAGCGGCTGGTCGAAGAGACCCGCGAGCGCATCGACAAGGCGCTGCTCCACCGCAGCGATTACGACAACCACTGGCAGGCCTTCAACATCGCCAAAGCCGTCGCGCGCTTCAGCTTCGGTCTGTCGAAAAAGGACGAGACCTCGCGGCTGATCGAGCGGATGTGCGACCGTATCCAGCAAACCAGCTCGGCCGGGTTCTTCGACGACGCCAGCAAGGGTTTCGGCGGCAACTTCAATCTCTACGGCGTGATGACGTTCGTCTTCACGCGTTCCGCGCTGCAGCTCCACGCCAACAGCGGCGTCCGTGATCGCAAGCTGCCCACCCTGCGCACCTACGCGGAGAAATACATCCGCATGATGCCGGATCTCGTCCGGGCCGACGGACTCGGCTGGGCGTTCGGCCGCGCGGGCGGCGCCTACGGCCAGATGCACTGCATCAGCCTCATCCTGCAGGGCCTGCGCGACGGCTGGATTCCCGACGACCAGAAGACGAAGTACTTCGACATCCTGCGCCGGCTGTTCCTGTTCTTCTACGGCACGTACCTCGACCAGGAGCATGGCTACCTCGACCTGCGCGACGAGGAGCGCACCGCGTACGACCGCCACACCACGCGTATGGCGAATTTCGATGCGGCCCGCTATCTGTGCCAGTGGTCGCGCCTCGCCAAGACCGTGCAGCTGCCCGCCGGCACGCCGAAAACCGAACCGATCCGCACCAGCGGCCGCTTCGTCATCTTCGACAAGTCGAATCGCAAGGAACAGGGCCTGTTCCTGTATCGCGACGCCGACAGCGGCCTGCACGCGCAGATTCCGCTGGTCAGCTCGGGCAGTCGGCTCACGTCCGACAGTCTGCCGTTCCCGCACTGCCCGGGCGTGTTCGACTGGCCCAACAACGTGTACCTGCCGGTCATGCTGCCGGAGCTCACGTTCGGCGATCAGGTCACGCTCCCCGCGTTTTACGGCAAGAACTGCGTCACCGGCCTCGGCCTGCGCAACAGCTTCTATTTCCGCTACGAACAGCCCGACCTGATCAACACCAACGAGGAACTCGTCCGCAACCTCGGTAGCGTGAAGGTGCAGTGGACCTTCTCGGGCAACAAGATCAGCGCCGAGTTCGCCTACGTGGTGAAACAGCAAGTGACGCTCGACAAGTTCCGCTACGCGCTCGCCATCGCCGCGCCCCATTCGACCTACCGGCAGCCCGGTTCGCTCACGCTCGGCCAGCAGGGACATCGCTGCACGGTGGCGAAGGACGATTTCCAGGCGACTTGGCGCGAGACCGAAGTGGTCAGCGCAGATCCGACGTATCGCACCAATTACGGCAAGATCCACTACCTGCAGTACCTGGTGCGCGATCATCCGCTGATCATGCGCCCCGGCCACATCTACCGGCTGATCGTCAACTTCGACCCCGACGTCGCCCTGATCGACGGGTAGCGCCGGACTCGCCGGCGCGGTTTCGAGTTCAGGGTTTGGAGTTTGGAGTCTCCAAGCCTAGACGTTCGACCACCATGCCTACGATTGAACGCTTCGAGGAGTTGGAATGCTGGAAGCGCGGCCGAATACTGCGACAAACGGTTTACCGATACACGCGACGAAACCAGTTCCTCGCGGACGCTGCCCTGCTCAACCAGATTCGCCGCGCAGCCCAGTCGGTCACCTCCAATATCGCGGAGGGTTTTGAGCGCGAAGGCAACCGCGAGTTCATCCAGTTCCTCTCACAGTCGAAGGGATCCGTGGGAGAGGTGAAAGACCAACTCTACACCGCGTTGGACGAGCACTACATCAGCCAGGACGAATTCGACGCGGCATATGCGCTTGCCGACGAAACCACCAGGATCGTTGGCGGGTTGATGGGGTATCTGCGCAACGCCAGCTCCGCCGGATCCAAGTTCAAGCACCCGAGCGCCTGAACTCCGAACTCCAAACCCCAAACTCCGAACTTCGTTTTCGTCCATGCTCTCCCGCCGCATCATCCCCTGCCTTGACGTCAACGCCGGGCGTGTCGTCAAGGGCGTGAAGTTTCAGCAGCTCCGCGATGCGGGCGATCCCGTCGCCTGTGCGCGCGCTTACGACGCCCAAGGGGCCGACGAACTGATCTTCCTCGATATCACCGCCTCGAGCGACGAACGCAGAATCATGCATGACGTCGTCGCCGCGACCGCCGAACAATGTTTCATGCCGCTCACCGTCGGCGGCGGACTGCGCACCGTCAGCGATATCGAGGCGATGCTCAGGGCGGGCGCCGACAAGGTTTCGCTCAACACCGCCGCGATCAAGAATCCGCAGCTCGTCGCCGACTCCGCCGAGCGTTTTGGCGCGC
>DASWVO010000142.1:0-11687 GCA_036406235.1 Opitutaceae bacterium | reverse complement strand
CGCCGGTCTCCCGCTCGCGTGCATCGGGTTTCTCTGGTCGAACCGCCTCCTCCCGATCGATCTGCCCGGACGCGCCGAGTGGGAAGTCCGGTGCTTCCTCTTCGTCTGGGGCGCGGGGTTGCTTCATGCGTTCGTGCGACGACCCGCGCGCGCCTGGGCAGAGCAATTGGCCGCCGCGGGCGCGCTCTGCCTGTTGCTGCCGTTGCTCGATGCCCTCACGGCCGGCGCGCACCTCCGCGCGGCGATCGATGCCGGCGACACGGTTTATCTCGGCCTCGAGGCGCTGATCGTCGCCCTCGGGCTCGCGCTGCTAGTCGGGGCACGAGGCATGGCCCGCAAGGCGCCCGCGGAGCGTGCGACGTCCGCGCCGGCCGAAGCCGCGCTCACTGCCACGGAGCCTCGGCCATGATCTGGCTCTCCTTCGCCTGCTGCTATCTCGGGCTCGCCGCCGCGGGCCTCGCGATGAATCTCCACCACCGGCGCGTATTTCAGCGGGCTCCCTCGGAGCGCGCGAAGCGGGCGTTGAACGCAATCGGCGCGGTTCTGCTGCTCACGTCCGCCATGCTATCGATCCACGCCACGAGCGGCGCGGTGGGGCTCGTCACCACCGTCGCAATGACCGCAATCTCCGGTCTGTTTTTCTCCGGACTGCTCGCGCTCGCCCCGCGCTGGATAGGTGTCCCCGCCCTGCTCCTGGTGCTCGTTTCTCTCACCTAAACCCACACCCTGTCACCGCCCATGCGCAAACGCCTCTGGCAACTTCACTCCTGGCTCGGTCTCCTCGCCGGCCTCGGGCTCCTCGTCATCGGGCTCACCGGCAGTCTGCTCATGTTTCGGGAGGAGATCGAGGCCGTCGTCCACCCCGGGCTCGTGCGCGTCGAGCCCACCGCGGCCGGACGCCTCTCCGCCGACGCATTGCTCGCGCACGCCGAGCGACAGCTCGCCGGCAACGGCTACGAGGTCACCGGCTGGCTCTACCAATACGAGAAGCCGCACCTCGCCGACATCCTCTACGCGATCAAGCACGGCACCAACGAATGGCGCGTGGCGACCATCAATCCGCATTCCGGCCAGCTCCTCGCCACTCCGCGCGCGCCCAACGCGACCCTCCATGGCTGGCTGCTCGACCTGCACTACACGTTTTTCGCCGACCACGCCGGGATGCTCATCACCGGAGCGTTCGCCGTCGCCCTCTGCCTGCTCGGAGTCACTGGCGTGTGGCTCTACCGCGAGTTCTGGAGACACCTCTTCACGCTGCGCTGGGGCCGCAGCGCACGGATCTTTTTCTCCGATCTGCACAAGATGATCGGAATCAGCTCGGCCGCCTTCAATCTCCTGCTCGGCTTCACCGGCGCGTATTGGAATTTCTCCCACGTGCTCGGCGAATGGGTCGCCGGAGAGCACGAACAGGCGAAGCTGCCCGGCCGCCTCTACGCCGACACGCTCTCGCTCGACGCGCTTTGCGCCGATGCCGCGCAACGCCTCCCCGGGTTTCGCGCGAACTACGTCTCGTTTCCGTGGGAGCCCGGCGGCGGATTCACGCTCTGGGGTGCCGTCGAGCCGCGCGGCGTCCTCCGTGGCCCTTACGGCAGCACGGTCGCCTACGACGCGCAGAAGGGCACATTCCAGTCGCTCCACGATCTGCGCACGGCGGGCTGGTGGCAGCAGGGCGTCGACGCGTTCACTCCGCTCCATTTCGGCACCTTTGGCGGCCTTCCGGTGAAACTCCTATGGTGCCTGGGAGGACTCGCCCCGGGGGCCCTCGCCATAAGCGGATTCGTCATCTGGCGGCAGCGGCGGGAAAAAATTCCGACGCCGGCGCGGTCACGAGAAGAAGTTGCGGCCGGCCGCTAAATCGCGCATCGTCCCCCCAACGCCGGCTCGCCCGGACAGGCTGCGCAGCCGACGACTCTGCTCCCATCACCAACTCAACAACAACCTGTCGTCCCACCCGTTTATGGCTACCACTGCAACCACCCGATCCACCACGGCCGCTTCGCCGGTCGTCGCTGCCCTCGACCAGGCGCTCGCCGATATGTATGTGCTGATGAGCCTGACCCACAGCGCTCATTGGAACGTCGAAGGACCGAGCTTCTTCTCCCTGCACAAGGCGTTCCACGAGCAATACGAGGCCATTTTCGAGAACATCGACGAGGTCGCCGAGCGTATCCGCTCCCTGGATGCGTATCCCGTCGGCGGCCTGAAGCACTACGCCACGGAAGCGGGCATCGACGAACCGAAAACCGTGCTCTCCGCCAAGGATTACGTGGCCGGCCTCGTCGTCGCCCATGAAAAGACCATTACCGATCTCACGACCATGCGCGACCGCGCCGGCGATGCGAACGATCTCCAGACCCAGGACCTCGCCATCAAGCTCCTCGAATGGCATCAGAAGACCGTCTGGATGCTGAAGAGCTACCTGAAGTAAAGCGGCACATTTTACTCACCCAAAAGGCGGGCGCCCCGGCCCGCCTTTTTTTTGCGCCCGCTCCCGGCCTGCCACCCAGGCCTCTCAGACGCCCCCGCGCCGACCACCGGCGCTCCAGCCCCCTCTGCCATCGGAAATCGCACGCTCGCTGGCAGCGGCGCCGTTCCCGAGACGGTGCTCACTGAGCGCCGCAAACCAGTGAGCGGACACCGCGGACCAGACCTCGGCTGATGAACGCCGCACGATCCCACTGTCCTCTCGCCAGGACTCGCGCCAGCGCGCCGAGATTGAACCAGATTTGCCGGGTAGCACTCATGAGGGGTTGTGTGCCAGCAGAGAAGCACTGCCGGTGCCATCGGAACCGGCACTCGCGCAACTCACGGTCCAATATCGAAATCAATTCGCAAAAAAGTTTCGCGGGGCGCAAGGCCCGCGCCAGAGGCCGGCAAAGGTCGCGATTTTGGGACGCTTTTTGCCGTAGGCGAAACTACGCCGGAGCGGCCAGGGACCGCACCGGCCTCAGTCAACTTGGCTCCCGACTCGAAGTTCCGCCAGGCGGCGGGCCGCCGTCTCGAGAGACGCCAATGTCTCCAGCAGCCGCGAGGTGTTTTCCGATTCGAAATCGATGCGGTGCTGCGTGCGCAGGTCCCTGCATGCGCCCGTGATCGCTTCCTCCGCAGTGGCCATCAATTCGGCGTCGCCCGCGAGCGCTTTCGCCAGGCTGCCCGCCTGCGCCGGATCCAGCGCCTCAAGCGCAAACTCGGCCAGAAATTGCGGCTGATAGGCGCGATACAGTTGCACGCCGAGTCGGAACAGGCGCGCCGCCAGCGGACGAAAGGCCCGCACGCCCCGGTCTTCCCATCGCGCCACGCCTCCCAAGCCGCCCTCAACCGCTTCGCTCACCTCGTCGGCCCAAATCCGCCGCTGCTTCGCCGACACGCCCGTATCCACCTCGGCAAGACACTCGCCCAGCGCGCAGGCGAGAATCCGCCACGCTTTCAGGCCGAGTTCGGCGCCGACCGGATCGCTGTCCTCGAGGGGCGCGATGGTCGCCCGGGCCGCGCGCGCCGCCTCGCATGCCTCACCCAGCATCACCCGGCGCGCCTGCGGGTCGGCGGCGACCGCGGCCGCCAGCGCAAGCGTCACATTGGCAAGATTCACCCGGGCTCCGGCAAGGTTTGCGCGGTGCCAGCGATTTCCCTCAAGCGGCAGGTCAACAAGCACCGCGATCGCACACTCTGCTGCGGTCCTCGCCGCACGCAGGTCGGCGGGCGTACCCAAACGTTGCAGCGCCTGGCCACGATTGAGCCAGGCGGCACCAAGGCTGTTGCGCGCGGCCATGTCGTTGCCCGCCGCCAAACCGGCGAATGCGCCGATGGCCTGATCGTAGGCCGCCACGGCCGCATCCAAGTCGCCGGCCCCAGCCCGAACCTGAAGTAGGTTGCCCCGATTCATCCAGGCAAGGGCAAGCGCCCGGCGCAGGTCCGGTTCGTTCATTGCGTCCGCCCCGGGCCGGCCGCAGGCCGCGATCGCATGCGCCGTTGCGCGCAACCCCTCCTCGAGCGCCTGGTGCCCGCTCGCGGCCTCACAGGCGTGCGCGCGCGCGAGCCAGATCGCACTCCGCTCAGTGGGAAGCAATCGCTCTTCTCCGCTTAACTCGTTTTCCTTCAGGCTCGCCAGCAGCGCTTCGCTGAGGGCCAGCGCCGCCCGCCGCGCTCTCTCATCACCCCGGTTTAGGTTCTCGCGGAGCCGAGCCAACGCGGTCGCCAACGCCCCCCGTACTCCCACCGGGACGATTACCTCCATGCTCACGGCGGCGCGGCCCGGCGATGGCCGCAGTGGTTGACGCCTTGAAACGTAATCATGTCGCTGCGTCGCCTTTGCATTTCTGAACGATTTTTCTTGAGAACAGCTCTCAATCCGGCTGTTTTCAAGCATCATATTGAGACTGAGGCTCACTCTCGTGCAAACCACCTACTTTAGTTCACCCGTCCATCCCTTCGCTTCATCCCCGGTGCGTTGCCCCTTTCACGACGGCCCGGAGACCTTGGATGGTCTGCTTGCCGAGGTGCCCCCCAGCGAGAGCGCGCTGCTGGACGCCGCGCTCGACCTGCGACACGCATTGGGCCGCCGGGAGGACGCGGAGGCGGCGTTGAACCAGTTGTTTAGCCTCCGCCGCCTGCTCGATGGCCGCCATTACCTCGCTTTTTACCGCCTCCGCTGCTGGCTGCAGCGCTTGATCGTGGTGCAGGCCCGATCTCATCGCGGTGAGGCGTGGCAGACTTTTCCGCTGCCGCTGAACGGCGCACGACTCGACGAAGTGATCGACAGCACACTCGCCCGGTTGACCGCTCCAGGCTGCGAGCTCCCGGGGTGTGCTCACGTGCGCTTCGTCTTTGCCACCTCCGCCTTGAACAGCCCTGCGCCGCTTTCGCCCGCCGCGCTCGCCTCGGCCTCCTGATTTTTCCCGCTCCCGATCCACACCCATCGGGAGCTTTTTTTGACCCGACTCCTGAGACTGAGTCCCAACCGCGGACTCCATGCGCCCGTTCGCACCCACACCACCACATGAAATCGGTTCCAGTTGCTTCGCCTTTGCCCGAAGAAACCAGCGCGTCGCCCGTTCGTCCGACGGTCGCCGCGCTCTCCGCGCTCGTCGCCGCCGCCCAAGGGCTGGCGCCGCACGCTCACGGAGCTCTCGCCGCGGTCAACGACGCCGATCCGGTCAACTTGCCCCAAGTCGACGTCGAATCGCAGCGCGAGAAAACCCTGCTCTCCTCGCCCAAATTCACCGCACCGCTCGTCGACACGCCGCAGACGATCGCGGTGGTGCCAAAGGAAATCTTCACGCAGCAGAGCGCAGTGACGTTGAGCGATGTGCTGCGTAACACCCCCGGCATTACGTTTTCCGCCGGCGAAGGCGGCAACGTCGCCTCCGGCGACTCGTTCTATATGCGCGGCTTCGACACGAGCGGCAGCATCTTCGTCGACGGCGTGCGCGACACCGGCGGCTATTTCCGCGACATCTACAACACCGAGCAGGTCGAAATCGCCAAAGGCCCGGCTGGCGCCGACAGCGGCCGCGGCGGCAGCTCCGGCTACGTGAACCTCGTCACGAAAACCCCGCAGCTCGCATCGTTCCAGAACGCCACGCTCAGCTACGGCAGCGAGGAGCAGAAGCGTGCCACGATCGACGTGAACGACGCGTTCACCAGCGACGCGCTCTCGCTGCGCGGCGCCGCCGTGCGTCTCAACGCGATGTGGCAGGACGGAGGCGTCGCCGGCCGCGACTACGTCGAAAACCAGGGCTGGGCCGTCGCGCCCTCGCTCGCGCTCGGCCTCGGCACGCCCACGCGCGTGACCGTCGCCGCCTCAATCACCAAACAGGACAACCTGCCCGACTCCGGCCTGCCCATCGTCGCCGCCCCCGGCGGCATCGCCGGTCCCGTCGATCAGGACAACTACTACGGCCTCGTCGACGAAGATTACGAGCACGTCACCGCAAAGAGTGCCACCGCGAAGATCGAGCACGATTTCGCGCCTGACGTGAAGCTCGTGAACCAGACCCGCATCGCCAAAACCGACCGCGACGCGGTCACGACTTATTTTCAGAACAGTTCGAGTTACGTTCCCGCCACCGGGATGGTCACGCCCCGTCGTATCCACACCGAGACGGAGAATGAGATCCTCGCCAACCAGACACACCTCGGCGCAGCCGTCACCACCGGCAATATCCAGCACGCGCTCGGAGCCGGGCTGGAGCTGAGCCGCGAGGAACAGTACGCGCCGACCTGGACGGCCGTCACCGCCGGTCCCGCCACGAACATCCACGCGCCCGATGTGCACCGGCCCGTCGACCCGGCGGCGCACGTACCCACGCGCGCCCCGAACCAGCCTTACTCCGAAGCGAAGATCGAAACGGCCGCGCTCTACGGCTTCGACACGGTAAAACTCCACGAAAAATTCTCCGTCACCGGCAGCGTGCGACTCGAACGCTACGACGCCGATTACAGGAGCCTCGCCGCCGCGACAACCGCCGCTCCCAACCCGGAGCCCGTCAACCTGAAGACCGACGACGACCTCTTCAGCTGGAAAGCCGGCGCCGTTTACAAGCCCGCTCCCAACGGCAGCATCTATGCCGCCTACGGCAACTCGCTCACGCCCCCCGGCAGCGGCTTCACGCTATCGGAGAGCGTCAGCAACCAGAACAACCCGATCTTCGACCCGCAGGAATCACGCAATTACGAGGTCGGCGCGAAGTGGGACCTCCTCAAAGGCCGCCTCTCTACGAGCCTTGCGCTCTATCGTTCGGAAAACGAAAACGTCGTCACCCAGGATTCGACCACACTCGAATACGTTCAGGACGCGAGCCAGACGGTCGAGGGCGTCGAGTTCGGCATCTCTGGCAAGATCGCACCCGAGTGGCTCGTCTTCGGCGGTCTCGGGTATATGGATACCGAATACACCGCACCCGCCAGCACCTCCGGCGGGTCCAACGATGGCGCAGCCCTCCGCTTCGCGCCGAAGCTCTCCGGCAATCTCTGGACGACCTACGCCCTGCCTTTCGGACTCACGATCGGCGGCGGCGCGCAATACTCCGACTCCGTCGTCCGCAGCACTTCCAACACCGCCGCGCCCACCGCCACCGCTGCGCTCGAGGCCCCCGACTACTGGGTGTTCAACGCGATGGCCGCGTATTCGGTGAACAAGCACGTCACGGTGCGCCTCAACGTGAACAACGTCTTCGACGAGGAATACCACCGCCTCAACAACAATGGCGGCCGCTACTATCCCGGCACGCCGCGCTCCTTCATCCTCACCGCCGATCTGCGGTTCTGAAGAAAGACTCGCAGCTGAGAGCGAAGAGCCAGGAGCCAAACGCCACGCACCGAGAGGCCGCGTTTCCTGCTCTCGGCTCTGAGCTCCAGGCTCTCAGCTTCACGCCCCGCCCCCACACCATGATCCTCGACATCCCCCGCATCCTCACGCCCGCGCAGCTCGCCGACGCGCGCCAGCTCCTCGACACCGCCGAGTGGGTCGACGGCAAGACGACCGCCGGCCACCAGGCCGCGCACGCCAAGGACAACCAGCAGATCCCCGTCACACACCCCGCCGCACGCCAGCTCGGCGAGCTCATCGTAAAGGCGCTCGGACAGAACCCGCTCTTCCTCTCCGCAGCACTGCCCCTGCACATCCTGCCGCCGATGTTCAATCGTTACACCGGCGGCCAGCAGTTCGGCACGCACGTCGACGGATCCATCCGCCAGATACCCGGCACGCCGCACCGCATCCGCACCGATCTTTCCGCCACCCTGTTCTTCCACAACCCCGAAGACTACGACGGCGGCGAGCTCGTGATCGAGGACACCTACGGCGCGAAGCGCGTGAAGCTCCCCGCCGGCCACCTGATCCTCTACCCAGCGACGAGCCTGCACCACGTCACCCCCGTTACCCGTGGCGCGCGCGTGTGCTCCTTTTTCTGGATACAGAGCATGATCCGCGATGACGCCCGCCGCTCAGTGCTCTTCGACATGGATGTCGCCATCCAACGCCTCGCCGGCGAACAGCCCACCCATCCGTCCGTCGTCCAGCTCACCGGCGTCTATCACAACCTCCTCCGCCAATGGGCCGAAATGTGACCCGCCTTGCGGGAAATCCGAAACTCGAATTCCGAACCTCGAAACAAGACCGAATCATTCGAGTTTCGTGCCTTTGAGTTTGTTTCGGATTTCGAGCTTCGGATTTCGGATTTTCCCACTCCTCGCATGAGCTTCCGCAAAACTCTCTTCTGGGTCCACCTGGTCGCCGGCGTTGTTGCCGGCGGCGTGATCGGGATCATGTCGTTCACGGGCGCGGTCCTTGCGTTCGAAACCGAGATCGTCGCCTGGGCCGAGCGCGATGCGCGGCGCGTGGCGCCGCCCGCCATCGACGCACCGCGGCTCGCGCTCGACGAGTTGCTGCAACGCGTGCGGGCGCACGACCCGGAAGCGCGTCCCACCGGTATCACCGTGTCGGCCGACCGACGGGACGCCGTCATGTTCGCGGTCGGTCGCGACATCGCGTATTACGTTAATCCCTACACGGGGGAAGTCCGCCAGCCCGCTTCGACCGCGGTCCATGATTTCATGCGCACCATGGTGGAATGGCACCGCTGGCTCGCCATGAGCGGCGACCATCGCGCCACCGGCAAGGCCATCACTGGCGCCTGCAACACCGCCTTTCTCATCCTCGGCCTCACCGGCCTCTATCTTTGGTGGCCGCGCAACCGGTCCTGGCGCGCGCTGAAACCCTCCGTCTGGTTCCTGCGTGACGCGCGCGGCAAGGCCCGCGACTGGAACTGGCACAATGTGATCGGCTTTTGGTCGCTGCCGGTGCTGATCGTCCTCACCGCCTCCGGCATGGTCATCTCCTATCGCTGGGCCGGAAATCTCGTTTATCGCGCCGCCGGCGAACAGCCACCGGCGCAACCAGGCCCCGGCGGCCTCGGTGGGGCCGCCGTCGACGTGCCGCGGCCGGACGCGGGCGCGCGTCGGCTCGGCTACGAAGCTTTGCTGGTGGCGGCGCAGCAGGATTCACCCGGATGGGCGACGATCGCGTTGCGGCTCGGCAATCCGCGCGCCGCCGGCGCACGCCCGCGTGCCGCCTCGAACGTTCCCGCCACGCAGCCGGATACGAGCGCCGGCCCGGAGCGGCGCGTGAATTCCGGATCGGGCGAGCGCCGGGGTCCCCAAGCCGTCACCGTCGTGATTCGCGAGGGCGATCGCTGGCCGCGCACCGCCTCCACCACGCTCACGTTGAATCCCTTCACCGGCGATGTGCTGAGACGCGAAGCGTTTTCCGATCTCTCGACCGGCCGCCAGGCGCGCCTCTGGCTGCGTTTCCTGCACACCGGCCAGGCGCTCGGCTGGGCCGGGCAACTTGTCGCCGGACTCGCGTGCGTCGGCGGCGGCGTGCTCGTGTGGACAGGCTTCGCGCTTGCATGGCGCCGGTTCTTCGGGCGTCGCCCGAAAGCGGCGGCCGCCGCCGAACCGGCCGTCGTCCTTTCCAAGGCGCAATAGTGCCTGCCGCGCCGCGATCGGGTGACGCGCCCTACGCCGGCCCGCGGCTCGTGCGATGCTTCGCGCGATAGGCATAGGGGCTCGCGCCCGTTTCGCGCCGGAACGCCACGCTCAAGTAACTCGCGTTGTCGAAACCAGCCAGCTCGGCCACGACCGCGATCGACACTTCGCTCTCAACGAGCAGGTGCTTCACCCGCTCGATCTTCTTCTGCACGATCTGCCGGTGCGGGGAATGGCCGAGCAGCGCCTTGAACTTCCGTTCCAGCAGCGTCCGCGACATCGGCACGGCCCGAAGCACGTCGGCCACGTTGATGCCTTCGCATGCGTGCTGGTTGATGAAGCGCACAGCCGCGGCGACCTTCGGATCGGCCACCGAAACGACATCGGTCGACTGGCGCTCAACGACGCGCACAGGCTCCACGTAACGCGTGCGCGAGGCCCGTCGCTCGCCGCGCATCATGCCCGCCAGCATGGCCGCGGCTTCGTAGCCGATGCGTCGTGCGTTGGGCAATACACTCGAAAGCGGCGGGCTGCACAGTTCGCAAAGCACCTCGTCATTGTCGACGCCGAGCACCGCCACGTCGTCCGGCACGGCGAGGTCCAGAAGCTGGCACGCCTCGATCACCTGCTGCGCACGTCCATCGTAGCAGGCGAACACTCCAACCGGTTTGGGCAATCCCCCCAGCCAGTCGGCGATCGCGCGCAGTTCGGCGTCGGAACCGGGCCGCTTCGCCGCACCCGTTGCGCCGTCAAACGCCGCGCATCGGTGTCCGGCCGCCGCCAGCGTGCGCCCGAAGTGCGCGCCGCGCTCGCGCGACCAGACGAACCGCGCGTCGCCGCAAAAGCCGTAGTGGGCAAACCCCTTTTCCACGAGATGCCCGGCCGCGAGCGTCGCCACCGCCTCGTTGTCCACGCTCACCCGCGGAAACTCCGACGCGAAGCGCTCCGCGCTCACATCCACGACCGGCAGACGTGTGCGCTTGAGCGCGGCGGCAATCTGCGGCGAGTCCACGCGGGCGATGATGCCGTCGCCTTTCCAATCCGGCAGCCACGCCGGCAGCGGCGCGCGGCGCCCCTGCTCCGTGAAGCGGATCGCCCAGCGACCGCCTCCCTCACGCAGCCAGTCGCGCACGCCGTAGAGCAGGTCCCGCCCGTAGCGGTTGGAGGTCTCGATCAGCAGCGCGACTTTGCAGGCGGTATTCATCGTGCGCGACAACGTCGCGACGGAGCGACCCCAGCCCAGGGTGTGCAAAAAATCAAAAGAAATATGTGCATCTTTATTTCCCTTCGCCACCCCGCGATCGAGTATGCTGGTGGGCTTTCATCCCAAAACAAAACTCCTCCATGAAAAAGGCCAAAGCCCACTTCCCGAAGATCGGAAAAATCGCCTACGAAGGCACGAGTTCCTCGAACGCCCTTGCGTTCCGGCATTACAACCCGTCGGAGCTGATCGACGGCAAGACAATGAAGGACCACCTGCGGTTCTCCATTGCCTACTGGCACGCGTTCCGCGGCGTCGGCTCCGATCCGTTCGGCCCGGGCACGATCGCCCGCCCGTGGGAGAAGGGCAAGGACCCCGTCTCCATCGCGAAGACCCGCATGGACGCGGCATTCGAGTTTTTCCAGAAGATCGAGTCGCCGTTCTGGTGCTTCCACGACCGCGACATCGCGCCCGAGGGCCGTTCGCTCACCGAGTCGAACAAGTTCCTTGACCAGATCGTCGCCCATGCGAAGCAGCTGCAGAAGGCGACGGGCGTGAAGCTCCTGTGGGGCACCGCCAACCTCTTCAGCAACCCGCGCTACATGGCCGGCGCCGCGACCAATCCCGACGCGCACGTTTTCGCCTACGCCGCCGCCCAGGTGAAAAAGGCGCTCGAGGTCACGAAGGAGCTCGGTGGCGAGAACTACGTTTTCTGGGGCGGGCGCGAAGGCTACGACACGCTCCTCAACACCGATCTGAAGCGCGAGCAAGACCACCTCGGCGCGTTCCTGCACATGGCGGTCGACTACGCCAAGGCCATCGGCTTCAAGGGCCAGTTCCTGATCGAACCGAAGCCGAAGGAGCCGACGAAGCACCAGTACGACTTCGATGTCGCCACCGGTATCGCCTTTCTCCGCACGTATGGGCTGGAGCAATCCTTCAAGTTCAACATCGAGACAAACCACGCAACGCTCGCCGGCCACAGTTTCCAACACGAGAT